>NZ_JBCLVE010000006.1:0-264043 GCF_039548515.1 Luteimonas qiangzhengi
GGTGCCCTTCAGCCGTAAGTAAAGGAGGAGGTGGCGGCCGAAGGCCGACGCCGGGGGACATGGAGGCTGAAGGGCACCGCCACCCGGCGCCGGGCGTCGCATCAGCGCCGCATGCGCAGCCACACCGTTTGCACGGCCAGTACCAGCGCGATCGCCACGGCCATCCACGCCGCCGTGTCCGAGCCTTCCAGCGACCAGCCCGACTGCCTGACGTACACCGCCACCAGGCCCCACACGGCCGCTGCCGCATAGCCCCAATTGCCACGCATTGCGTGGTTCAGGCCCAGCAACACCGCGGCGGCAAGCGCCAGCAGCACGGCGCTCCACGGCAGCATGTTGCCGGTGGGCAGCGTTTCCGTGGCCACGAAGGTCTGGGCCAGGTTGAGAAAGGCCGCCAGGGTCAGCCAGCCCGCATGCAGCGACAGCGCCAGCCATGACCAGAAGTGTCCGCGGCTGCGCGAGAGCACCAGCGCGCTCCAGGCCAGGCAGGCCAGCGCGCCGAAGATCACCGCCACGCACAGCCAGAACAGCTCCTGCGAGAACAGCGGCATCCAGATCATGGTCAGGAAAAACCCGGCCGCGGTGGCCGGTGCGATCCGTTCCAGCACGCGGTCCCGGCGTCTCGCGCCGGTCATCTGGCGTACGCCGTGCACGATATCCAGCAGGAAGATCACGCTCCAGATCGAGAACGCCCAGCCCGCCGCCACCAGCAGGGTGGGATAGCGGTCGGAGATGGTGCCCTGGTCGGGGCCAAACGCGCCGGTCTGGGAAATCCAGCCCACCACCGGAGTGGCAATGGCCAGCAGCAGGACGAGGATCCTCATGTGGTGTCATCCGTTCGGGAAAGCAGTGATCGTGACATCGGCCGCGCAGCCGCCAGGTGATGAACAGGGCTCAGCGCCACCAGCCCGCGGCCAGCGCAATCAGCGCCAGCAGCAGCGCCGCGATGTTGCCCGCATTGCGGGCGTGCCGATGCATCATCCGGGCCTCCTCAGACCATGTCGAAGCGTTCGCAGTAGAGGTTTTTTGCCGGCACGCCCATCTCCAGCAGCGCAGGCTCCAGCGCATCGGCCATGGGTTCCGGTCCGCACAGATAGCAGGGCAGGCACGACAGATCGGAAGGCAGCCAGCGCCGCAGCAGGGCTTCATCCACCTTGCCGGATTCGCCATCCCAATCATCGGGCGGTTCGTCCAGCACGTGCACCAGCGTCAGCGGCAGGTCGCGCTCCAGCTCGGCGAGTTCCTCGCGAAACAGGATGTTGTCGAAGTCCTTGCTGGCATGCACCAGCCACAGCGGCTCGCGCACGCCGCGGTCGTGGGCGGTGCGCAGCATCGCCATCACCGGGGTGATGCCGACGCCGCCGGTGATGAATACCGCCCCGCGCGGGCTCTGCCCGGGCTCCCAGATGAAGACCCCATAGGGGCCTTCCACCCACGCCGAACTGCCTGGTTCGACCTTGGCCACCGAGGCGGTGAAATCACCCAGCGCCTTGATGGTGAACTCCACCGCGCCGTCCTTTTCATCCACGCTGGAGACCATCGAGAAGGGGTGCTGTTGCAGCCGCCACGGGGACTCGCCCAGGGTCAGCCAGGCAAACTGCCCTGGCCGGAAAGGCATGCCGGCATGGCTATCGGGCAGCAGGCGCAGGGTGTAGCTGTCATCGCGCCCGCTGCCGACCTTTTCCACCCGCCACCGTCTGCGCTGTGCCCGCCACGGCCGCCGCAGCCGGGTCTCCGCCATCAGGGTCAGCGCCGCGCCGACGGCCATCACCAGCAGCACTTTCTTCCATAGTGGTCCGGTGTAGTGATCGACCATCAGCGCGTGGCCGAGGCCGGTCACCACGATCAAGAGTGCGAGGCCGCCGTGCAGCAGCCGCCAGTGTTCGTAGGCGAGGCGAAAGGTCAGTCGCCACAGTGACGAGGCCACCAGGGTCAGCGTGGCCAGCAGCACGAACCACAGCGCCAGCGCGCGCAGCAGGTCGTCGCGTGGATCCAGATAGGTCAGCAGCCGCGCATCGGCCAGGATCAGGGTCAGCGGATGGGCCAGCACCAGGGCAAGCCCGAACAGCCCGGTCTGGCGGTGGAACCGCAGCAGGTCGTCCTGGCCGAGGCCGCGCGCAAACCAGCGCTGGCGTCCCGAGGTCAGCGCCTGGGCCGACAGCACGCCCAGCCCCAGCAGGCCCAGCATCACCCCCGTTTCCAGCAGCTGGCCGCGCGTGTCAGGCAGCGGCCCCAGCAGCGCGATGGCCATCGGTACAAGCGCCAGCGCCATCCACGCCAGCATCCACAGCGAGAATCGCAGCCAACCCAGATTCATCGGGTCCCACCCGTGGCCGGGCCTGCCGGCGCATGCCCATGCCGTGCATTCCCGTGCTGTCGTCGCAGCCGCTCAAAGCCGTGCAGCAGCAGCCACAGCCCGCCGGCCAGATAAGGCAGGCAGCTGGGCACCCACATCAGCAATCCGGCCAGCTGCTGGTCGGCCAGCGGATCAAGCCCCAGCATCGGCGCGCGCAGGGCATAGGCCGGAAACAGAATGCGCGGGGCAAAGGTCAGCAGCGCGCCGGTGAAGCCCATCACCAGGGTCACCGTCAGCAGCGCAACCAGCCCCGCCGCCACCCCCGTGTCCGGCTCGCGGATGCGCTGCCACACCGCAATCCAGAACCACAGTCCTGCGGCCACGAATGCCAGATGCATGACCAGGTGCAGCAGCGGATCCGACAGCGCCACCGCGATCGCCGCCGGCATGTGCCACAGCACCATCACCCCGGCATGCGCCATGGTCGCCAGTCCCAGGCGCGCGGCCAGCCAGTGGTGCAGCGGCGCCGTCCAGCCGTGCAGCCGCCGCGACCATGTCGTGGGCAGCGCGTGGGCAATACCGGCCAGCGGGCGCCCAGCCAGCAACAGGGGAGGGGCCACCGCCAGCAGCAGCATGTGCTGGCCCATATGGGCCGCCAGCGACCACGCACCGAACGCATCCAGCGGCCACACCGTGGCCAGGAAGAATGTCATCGCCCCGGCCAGAAACGCCGTCACCTCCCAGCGCCCGATGCCCCGGCCGATTCCCGCCTGCCGCCACAGCTGCGCCACGCCAATCACGTACAGCACCAGCAGCACCGCCGGAGGTAGTAGAAGCGACGAAAACGTCCAAGCCTGGGCCAGGCCCGGCGGCGCATCGCCGGCAAAACACGCCAGCGCGGTCACCCGCGGCAGCGCCTGCGCTTCCGGCGCAAAGCCGGAGAACGCCAACATGCAGGCGAGGGTGGATGACACGCGCATGCCGCTGAAAGTAGAGCCTTGGATGCCAACGCCGCGTGCACACCCGCTTCGCCGTGCGTGCCATAAGGTCGCACCATGTACTTCTGGCTCAAGGTCCTGCACATCGCCGCCATGGCCGTCTGGTTCACGGGCCTGTTCTTCCTGCCGCGCCTGTTCGTCGCCCACCAGCGCGAAGAAATCGACGCCGACCGCGCCTACTTCAACCCAGCCGCCAATCTCCTGTTCTTCCGGCTCATGACTCCCGCCGCTCTCATCACCACGGTCCTGGGCATGATCCTGATGGCCTGGAATCCGGACGGCGCTTGGCTGGTGATGAAGCTCGCCGGGGTCACCATCGCCGTCCTCATGCACCTCTATCTGGGCGTGATCCTCTACCAGCTGGGCCAGGGCAAATCCCGCCACGGGCCCTGGTTCTACCGGACCCTTGGCTGGGTCCCTTTCGTCCTCATCCTCGCCATTGCCGGGCTCACCGGTGCGAAACCTGACACTGCTGGTGAACTGCCACCGCCGCCTGTCCGGGCTGGCCGGTAAGCCTTCGGGACCGCTGCTTCGATTGATATCGCTGTGACCTGAGGGGCCCCGCCGCGGCCGGCAGGCCTTTGCGCTCCATGTCCCCCGGCCTCCAAAAAGCCGGAGGCCTCCTCCTTTACTTACGCGCAAAGGCCTCCCGCCCGCGCCGGGGCTCGGCTCTGGGGCGCCGGCTCCGGCCGGGCGGGGGGCTTTTGTAGGAGCGCGCCATGCGCGCGAAGCCGCGTGACTTTTGCAATCGGGTGGACCTGTCGTTGGCGGTGATGGTCGGGATTCGAATACCTCGATCTGGCCGATATCTCTATCCGCGATCATCTTCACGCGGCTTCGCGCGCATGGCGCGCTCCTACATAAACAAGGCGCCAGGGAAATCGCATCACAAGGCAGCACCAGCCACCGACGCCCCTCCCTCCGCAAGCCGAGCCGTCGTGGCCGGGAGCCCTTTCGGCGAAATCAAGGAGGAGGCCTCCGGTTTTTTGGAGGCCGGGGGACATTCGACGAAAGGGCTCGCGGCCACGGCAGGCCCATCAGCCCCGGCGCCATCAATCGAACGCCCGAGCCCCAACCCAGCGGCCATCAGCCGCGCCCCAAATCGAACGCCTCGCTTCCAGGCGCCCCCGCGTTCACCGCAAACCAGACATCCCTCGCGTCGGCCACGTAGGGCCGACCTACGGCACCGCGTGCACCCCCTCAGGCGTTAGGCGGCGCATCCTCACCGGGATCCTCCTCAGCCTTCGTATGCCCATACACCCCAATCCCGTGCTGGAAACTCAGCGACCCACCCAGCCACCCCGCCACCATCACCACCCCCAACATCACCCCCCCCTGCAGCAACCCCCACGGCCACACCGCCGCCTCCGGATCCGGCCACCGCAACCACACCCCCAGCGCCGCCAGCGAGAGTGCCATTACCGCCACCAGGAAATGACTCCACGCCGACACATGCCGCCGCGCCACCCGCACCAGCAGCAGATCCAGCGTGCCCACGATTCCCGCCACCACGCCCAACCCCAGCCCTCCGATGTTCAACCACAGCCCCACCCGCGCCCAGAACGGATCCGTGAGCAACAGGTAAGCCAGGTCCGCCAGCGGCACGCAGGTCAGGAATGCAATCGGGAACGTCACCAGCATCGGGTGGATCGGGTGCTTGGCAATCGCCATCACGCTCTCCACCGCGGGCGCGCGATCCTCGGCCACCGGCTGCTTCAGATTTTTTTCGTCCATCGTCATCGCCTCATGCACACGGCGGCAGCAGCAGCACCGGCAGCGCCGTGAACAGCACCGCGATGAAGGAAATCACCGCCACCAGCGTGGTCAGCACCGCCATGAACCGCCGCCGCCGCCGCCGCGCCACCGTGGCCACCGGCCGGTCGCTGTCGCCCGCCGCCCGCACCTCGAACGCTGCCAACCGCTGACAGCGCCAGCCGCGCACGCCCATCCACACGATCGCCGCCCACGCCAGCAGCGTCGCCAGCAGCAGCCACCAGCTCACCATCTCCAAGCCCGCTACCCGATGCCGCTGCCAGTTCTCGCCGCACGCCAGGCCCTGCATGATGTAGACCGCAAGGAAGTGTGCCGCCCACAGCGCCAGCGGGGTCGCCATGCCGGTCAGGCGCCAGGGGCCGATCCGCTCCAGCATCAGATCATCCTCGGAAACAGGTGGATCACCGCCCAGGTCACCAGCCCCTGGGCCACGGTATAGCGCCACAGCGCCGCCGCTACCCGCGGCTCCAGCGGGCGCGCCGCATTGACGTAGCCGCAGCGGATCCGCGCGCCCACGAACACCGACACCAGCACTGCCACCGCCACGTGCACCAGATGAAAGCCCGCCAGCGTCCACACCACCGATGCGTAGGCGTGCACCTGCGGCGCGCCCACCGGACCGGTCAGTGCCAGCCAGTGCGCAGCGATGAATCCAATCCCCAGCACCGCCGAAGCCAGCCACGCCAGCATGCCCCTGCCTCCACCAGCGACATCATCACCGGCGCCACCGCCATCCTCCCGCGCCGAACCATCCCGACCCGCGCCCAGCGACCGCCACGCCCACTGTCCAGCCCCCACACAGCCGGCCAGCAGCGCAAGCGCCAGCAGCGGCATCCCCAGCCTGCCGATCCCGATGCCCGCAGGCGGCCACGCTTCGGTGCCCAGCCACAGGTAGAAATAGGCGAACACCAGCGAAGCAAACAGCGTCCCGTCGATCAGCAGCGATATCACCAGCGCCCACCAGCCCGGCGCGTTGCGGCACGCGTACTGCGTCGGCAGCACCAGCCCGGGCTCGGCTTCATGCCGAAGCGGCGCTTGGCGGTGTCCCGTCGTCCACGCCCAGATGCCAAACAGCGCCAGCAGCGGCAGCACCATCAGCGCCGCGCCCAGATACCACTTGGCGATAAAGCAGGCCAGCAACGCGGATAGCACCAGGGCCGACAGGATCGGCAGCCAGGTGGACGTCGATACCCGGATCACCTGCTCCGGCGCCGCGCTGAGGATCCCCGTCCCCAGCAGCTCGCGGCGGCCATCGCCGGGCTTGCCGAGCAGTCCGTCGGCGCGGTCCGTCGCCTCATCGGTTTCCGGCTTGTCCCACAGCGGATAGCGGCTATCCACCCGCGGCACCGAGGCGAAGTTGAACTGCGGCACCGGAAAGGGCACCGCCCACTCCAGCGTGCCCGCCTTCCACGGATTGCGTGCCGCCTTCCGGCCCGCGCGCAGGCTGATGTACACGTCGATCGCAATCGCCACCATGCCCACCGCCAGCACGAACGACGCCGCGGTGGAAAACAGGTTCAGCCACTGCACCTTCAGCTCTTCCGGATACGTGAACACCCGTCGCGGCATGCCCAGCAGCCCGGTGAGGTGCATCGGCAGGAAGGTCAGGTTGAAGCCGGCAAACACCATCCAGAAGCCGGTGCGCGACAGGCTTTCGGACGGCGTCCGCCCGCTCATCAGCGGCAGCCAGTAGTACAGCGCCGCGAACAGCGGAAACATCATTCCGCCGATCAATACGTAGTGCAGATGCGCGACCACGAAGTGGGTGTCATGCACCTGCCAGTCCAGCGGCACCATCGCCAGCATCACCCCGGTCAGCCCGCCGGGGATGAAGATGAAGAAGAACCCGAACAGGTACAGCATCGGTATCCGCAGCCAGGGCTTGCCGGACCACAGCGTGGCGATCCACGCGAACACCTGGATCCCCATCGGGATCGCCACCGCCATGCTCGCCGCGCTGAAGAACGCCAGCGCCAGCAGCGGGATCCCGACCGTGTACATGTGGTGCACCCACAGCCCGAAGCTCAGGAACCCCACCGACACGAACGCCAGCACGATCCAGGTGTAGCCCACGACCGGCCTGCGCGCGAAGGTGGAGATCACCATCGACACCATGCCCGCCGCCGGCAGGAAGATGATGTACACCTCCGGGTGGCCGAACAGCCAGAACAGGTGCTGCCACAGCAGCGGGTCGCCGCCGCGCGCCACCTCGAAGAAGGCGAAGTCGAACGCGCGCTGGATCTCCAGCAATATCGACGCCAGGATCAGCGGCGGGAACCCGAACGCGATCATGAACGCCGTCACCAGCATCGCCCAGGCGAACAGCGGCATCCGCCGCAGGTCCATGCCCGGCGCGCGGGTGATAAGGATCGCCACGATCAGCTCGATCGCCGCCAGCACCGCCGCGATCTCGGCGAACGTCACCCCGATCAGCCAGAAGTCCGCGCCCAGCCCGGGGGAATAGGTGCTGTCGCTCAGCGGCACGTACATGAACCAGCCGCCGTCCGGCGCCGCATCGAACAGGAAGCTCGAATACAGGAACAGCCCGCCGAACAGATAGCACCAGTAGCCGAACGCCGACAGCCGCGGGAACGGCAGGTCGCGCGAACCCAGCATCTTGGGCAGCAGGTACATCGCGAAGCCTTCCAGGATCGGCACCGCGAACAGGAACATCATCGTCGTGCCGTGCATGGTCACGAACTGGTTGAACCGCGCCGGGTCCAGCACCTGCACGTCGAACCACGACAGCTGCAGGCGGATGAACATGCCCAGCACCCCGCCCACCAGCAGGAAGGCGAAGCCGGTGATGATGAAGCGCAGCGCGATCGTGCTGTGGTTGACCGCCTTCAACTGGCCGGCAAAGCCCGGCTCATTGCCCCAGATCCTGTGCAGCTCTTCGAGCCGCGCGGCGTTCTCCAGCGGGTCGATCGGGGCGGGGGTGGGGCCGGGCGCGGGCGTGTCAGGCGTGGTGCTCATCGGCCGCTCCCCGCGGTGGTTTCGAGGGCCGCGCCTTCGGTGATTGCATTGGCGCGCAGCCAGTCAGCCCATCCGTCATCGTCCAGCACCTCAACGTCGAAATGCATCAGCGCGTGGGCCAGCCCGCAGAACTCGGCGCACTGGCCGCGGATCGGGGTGGCGCCACCGTCGTGGTCGGCGCGCAGGCGCAGATGGTTCACCCGGCCCGGGATTGCATCCATCTTCCCGCCCAGGCGCGGGATCCAGAAGCTGTGGATCACATCCGCGCTGGTCACCCGGAACTCCACCATCCGCCCCAGCGGTATGGCCAGCTCGTCATGGCTCATCGCAATCGCGTTGCCGTCGCCGTCCAGATAGCGGAACTCCCAGAACCACTGCCGCGCGGTCACTTCGATCACCGCCTCCGGCCGTTCCCCGATGCCGGTCAGGCGCGCGCTGTCCAGCGTGCCCCATACCAGCAGCGCGCCGAGTACCACCGTCGGCAACACCACGCCGCCGCCCACGATCAACCGCTGCGGTTTTGCCAGCGCCTGCGTATCGCGACCGCGGAACAGGGCGATCAGCACGAACGTCACCACCAGGATCCAGATCACCACCGCGCCGGTGAACATCACCCACCAGATGTCGGCGATTCCCTGCGCCGCAGGCCCGGCGGGGTCCAGGATCGAACGCGGCCCCGAGCACCCGGACAGCGCCACGACGGCCGCCACGGCAACAAGCGCGCGCGAGCTCAGGAATGTGCAGTGACGGGTCATCTCGGCAAACCCTATCCACCCGCCTGCCCACCGAATGTGAACAGTCCTTGTAGGAGCGCGCCATGCGCGCGAAGCCGCGTGACATTGATCCGCGCCGCGTGGCTCCGGACACCACGCCCTGTCCGACGCTCCGCCGCGAAGCATGATTCACGCGGCTTCGCGCGCATGGCGCGCTCCTACATGGGGTGGATGGGCCCGCGAATTAGGGCCGTACCGGCGGGCGCCATGCCAGAATGTCGGGCATGGATCAGACCACCCCCCACGCCTCGGGAAATCCCCCGGAAACACCCTCCCAGCCACGCTCGCGCCGGCTGCTCGTGCGCGACCGGCTGTCGGCCATCGTGTACGGCGCGTTGCTGGCGGTGATCATCGGCTGGGTGCTCTATATCGGCCGACCGGTGTTCGTACCGATGGTGTTCGGCGTCATCGTCGCCTACATCATCATCGGCCTCTCGCGCGGGCTGCGCCGCGTGCCGACCGTCGGCCGCTGGCTGCCGCCGTGGCTGTGCTACGTCGCCTCGATCGCCGCGATCCTCGGCACCATCACCGCCGGCGTGGTGCTGGTGATCAACAACATCGGCCGGGTGGTGCAGCTGGTGCCGCAGTACGAGCAGAAGCTGCTGCAGATGATCCAGAGCGGCGCCGAACTGCTGCGCATCGAAACCGCGCCCACCTGGCAGGCGTTGCGCGACCAGGTGCTGGAACAGATCAGCACCCAGGCCATCATCGGTTCCACCGTCGTGTCGGTGACCGCAATCGTCGCCACCCTGGTGGTGGTGCTGCTGTACGTCACCTTCCTGCTGGTGGAAAAGCGGGTGTTCCCGCAGAAACTGCAGAACCTGTCCAGCGATCCGAAGGACGTTTCGCGGATCAAGCAGGTGCTCGACAGCATCAGCACCCGGGTCGGGCAGTACCTGGCGCTCAAGACCCTGGTCAGCGTGGTTCTGGGCGTGATCAGCTGGGCGATCATGGCTTTTTTCGGGGTGGAATTCGCCGGCTTCTGGGCGGTGCTGATCACCGTGCTGAATTACGTGCCCTACATCGGCTCATTCCTGGGCGTGCTGTTCCCGGTGGCGTGGGCGATCGTGCAGTTCGGCGATATCGGCACCGTCATCACCCTGCTGATCCTGCTCTCCAGCGCGCAGTTCGTGATCGGCAACTTCCTCGACCCGTGGCTGCTCGGCAACTCGCTCAACCTCAGCCCCTTCGTGATCCTGGCCAGCCTCACCATCTGGGGCAGCCTGTGGGGCATCCCCGGCGCCTTCCTCGCCGTCCCCATCACCTCGGTGCTCGCGATCGTCCTGTCCGAATTCCGCGGCACCAGACCCATCGCCGTCCTCATGTCCCGCGGCGGCCACCTCCAAGGCCGCTGACCCCCCCGCGTCGGCCGCAACCCGCGACCCATGCACCCCCTGTAGGAGCGCCTCACAGGCGCGAAGCCGCGTGAATTGTGGTCTGCGGAAATCCGTCGGTCACGGCGCGGTGTCCGGGGGCACGCCGTATCGCCATAATTCACGCGGCTTCGCGCGCATGGCGCGCTCCTACAGCCGTAGCGGGCCGATACAGGGGGCGGGCGTACGTTGCCCACCCGACGCATCCGCCGATCACCCCGCACCCCGCACCCCACACCCCGGATCCCGCACCGCGCACCGCGCACCCCCCCTACCGCAGCCAGCCCCGTCGTGGCCGGGAGGCCTTTGCGCGTAAGTAAAGGAGGAGGCCTCCGGCTTTTTGGAGGCCGGGGGACATGAAGCGCAAAGGCCTCCCGGCCGCGACGGGGCCCCTCAGGTCACAGCGATATAACCCAGAGGAGAGAACCCCCCTTACCCAGCCGAATGCGACAAACACCGATTGAAGAACGACTCACTCAACCGATACCGGTGCAGCGCATCCTTCCCCCGCAGCCCGTGCTTCGCCCCCGGATACGTCATCAGCTCAAACGCAGTCCCCGCCTGCTGCAGCTGACTCATCAACTGGGTCGCATTCGAAAACAGCACGTTGTCATCCGCCATCCCGTGGATCAGCAGCAGACTGTCCGAGCGGATATTGTCCGCATGCGTAAACACGCTCGCCTCCCGATACCCCGCCGCGTTGTCCTGCGGCAGATGCATATAGCGCTCCGTGTAATGGGTGTCATAAATCGCCCAGTCCGCCACCGGCGCCCCGGAAATCCCGCACGCGTAATGCCCAGGCGCCTTGGCCAGCAACATCAGCGTCATGTAGCCGCCGTTCGACCAGCCGTGCACGCCGATCCGCGCCGGATCCACCCACGGCTGCTGGCGCAGCCACTCCACACCGTGCACCTGGTCTTGCACTTCCACCGTGCCCTGATTGCGGTACAGCGCACCCACGAACTCCGCGCCGCGACCCGGCGTGCCGCGGTTGTCGATCGAAAACACCACATAGCCGCGCTGGGCCAGGTACTGGTTGAACAGCGCGTCGCCGCGCGAGGCCCAGGCGTTGGTCACCGTGCGCCCGACCGGCCCGCCGTACACGTGCACCACCACCGGATACTTGCGCGAAGCGTCGAAGTCGGCCGGCTTGATCAGGCTGTAATGCAGCGTGCTGCGCCCGTCCGCCGCGGTCATGGTGTCGAACTCCACCGGCAGGTGGGCGTCGATAAAGGCCGCATATGGATGCTGCGGATCGGTCGGGTCGTTCTCCAGCAGCCGCGCGATCAGGCTGCCGTCGTTGCGGCGCAGATCAACCTGCGGCAGCGTGTCCACGCTCGACCAGCTGTCCACGTACACGCTGGCGTTGCGGGCGAAGCTGGCCGCATGCGTGCCCGGCTCCTGCGACAGGCGCACGATCTCGCCGCCGGCCAGCGGCACCGCGTTGATGTGCATCTCCAGCGGCGCGTCCGGATTACCGGCGAAGTAGGCCAGGCCGGCCGCTTCGTCCAGCGCCAGCAGCGAAGACACCGCCCACTCGCCCGAGGTCAGTGCCTGCAGGCCGCTGCCATCCTCTTCGGCCAGGTACAGGTGCTGGAATCCACTGCGCTCCGAGCTCCACAGAATGCGCCCGTCCTTGAGGAACCGCAGGCTGTCATGCAGCGGCACCCAGGTGTCGGCGGTCTCGGTGATCAGCGTGCGCTGCGCGCCGCTGGCCAGCGTCACCTCGATCAGTTCCAGCGTCTGCTGGTCGCGGCTCTGGCGCTGGAAGGTCAGGCGCGCGGCATCGCGCCAGTTCACCCGCGGCAGGTAGATGTCGGTCTCATCACCCAGGTCAATCCACTGCGGCTCGGCGCCCTGGCGCGGGGCGATCACGCCCAGCTGCACCAGCACGTTCGGATCGCCGGCAAACGGATAGCGCTGCTCGATCACCTCGGTGCGGTCGGCATACACCTCGTGGCGGCGGTGGATCGACACCGGCGACTCATCGATCCGCGCAAACGCGATCGCCGAATCATCGGGCGCCCACCAGTAGCCGGTGTGGCGGCCCATCTCTTCATCGGCCACGAACTCCGGCACGCCGTTGCCGATCACGTCCGAACCGTCATCGGTCAGCTGCGCTTCGCGCCCGTTGGCCAGGTCGATCACCCACAGGTTGCGCTCGCGGATGAAGCTGACGAACCCGCCCTTGGGCGACAGCTTCGGATCAGTGGCGAACCCGCCGCCGTCGGTCAGCTGGCGTACCGCCGCCGTGCCTTCGCCAGTCAGGTCGTACAGGTACAGCTCCCCGCCCAGCGGAAACAGCAGTCGCTGCGCATCCGGTGCCCACTGGTAATCCACGATCCCGCTCAGCCCGGCAATGCGCTGGCGCTCGCGGCGTGCCTTCTCCTCGTCGCTCAGCTCTTCCTCGCCCGGCAACACCACCGACGAATCCACCAGCATCCGGGTCTGGCCGCTGTCAATGTGGTACTCCCACAGGTCCAACCGGTTGCGATCGGAATCCCGCCCGCGCAGGAACGTCACCCGCGATCCGTCCGGCGCCACCTGCGGGCGCATCAATGTCGGACCGGCCAGCGGCGCATCGCCGGTGATCGCTTCCAGGGTCAGCCGGCTGTCTTCGGCCAGGGCAGGATTGGGCATGGTGGCGGTGGCAACCATCAGCGTGGCAGCGGCAAGCAGTTGGCGCATGGAATCCTCGGGCGTCGCGTTTTCATCGTGCCCGCAAGTCTACCCGCAGCCCCCGCGCCCACCCTCTGCGTCGACCGCGGCCCCCTCTGACCGCGACTCCCTCTGTAGGAGCGCGCCATGCGCGCGAAGCCGCGTGAATAGCGTTGTGGTCCGAATGGGTTGCGCACGGCATTTTTTGCGGAGCCGCGCGGGCGGTCTGGCGTGTCGGCGGTCCGGCGGGACAGCGCCTGTCAGGACACGCCGTAAACCCGTCCATGGGGGCTTGTCGGCGACGTCCATGTCGCCGACAGTCCTGACAGGCGTTGCCCCACCGGCCCCTCAGCGATGTGGCGATCTACCTGGAACAGAATTCACGCGGCTTCGCGCGCATGGCGCGCTCCTACAGGGGGCATGGCGCGGGGCACGAATCGTTGGGCGCGTCGTGTAGCCCAACGTTGCGAAATCAGCGTTTGCCGAACAGCTGCGCTTTCTGTTCTTCGGTCATCGGCTTGCCCAGATCCGGGTTCACCTGCTTCGCCAGCGCGTAGGCACGCTCGGTCGCGGGACGGGCGGCGATTGCTTCCTGCCAGCGGACCACGTTGGGGTAGGGCGCCATATCCATTGGAGCGCTGTCGTACACGTTGATCCACGGGTACGCGGCCATGTCGGCGATTGAATACTCTGCCCCGGCCAGGAACTCACGCCCCTCCAACCGCTTGTCCAGCACCTTCAGCAGCCGGTCCACCTCATTCGTGTAGCGCTCCATCGCGTAGCCGATCCGCTCCGGCGCATACACATGGAAGTGCCCGTACTGGCCGCTCATCGGCCCCAGTCCGGCCATCTGCCAGAACAGCCATTCCAGCGCCTGGATCCGCTCGCGCGCATCGTTCGGCAGGAACCTGCCGGTCTTCTCCGCCAGATACATCAGGATCGCACCGGACTCGAACACGCTCTGCGGCGCGTCGCCATCGGCCGGCTGGTGGTCGACGATCGCCGGCATCTTGTTGTTCGGCGAAATCTCGAGGAACTCCGGCTTGAACTGGTCGCCATTGCCGATGTTCACCGGCTTGACGCTGTATTCCAGCCCCGCCTCCTCCAGAAACAGCGTCACCTTGTGCCCGTTGGGCGTAGGCCAGTAATAGAAGTCGATCATCGTCGGCACTCCGAAAAATGGGGGGCCTCCGAGTCTAGTCGTAGGGGCGCGCCATGCGCGCGAAGCCGCGTGAAGATTGGCCCCGCGGTGGGGCGTCGGTCAGTGCGCTGAGTCCGACGCCACGTGGCAGCGCCGTAATTCACGCGGCTTCGCGCGCATGGCGCGCTCCTACAGAGGGCTGTCGCATCTGGCGCTCGCTCCGCCGGGGGGCTAGTCTGCAGAAGACCTTGAAAGGGGACCGTCTTGATGCCGCAGGCAGGCCTGGATTTTGGAAAGGCCCGGCGGCGCCGGGCCTGGACGGCGGGCTGCATGCTGTTCGCGGGCCTGCTGACCGCCGCCGCGCTGCTGGCCTGGGGTGATCTGGAAGTACGTCAGCGGGCGGGCCAACGCTACGTGCAGGCACTGGCCGACAGCCACGCGCGCGAGGTCGGCCACGAACTCACCGCGGTGGAAGGCGAATTCCGCGCGCTGGCCGACAGCCTCGAGGCCATCGGCGATACCTCTCCCGAAGCGGTTCCGCTGCTGCTGCGCGACAGCCTCGCCGGCATTGTCCGGCGCAACCCGGCCCTCGCCGGCCTGAGATTGGAATCCGGCGCGCCGGAATTCGTTTCCGTGGGCACCGCCATTCCTGCCGGCACCGCAGAGCCGCGTCGCCTGCACCTGGGCCAATCGGCCCCCGACGCGGACGAGACCTGGCGCCTGCCAGTTGCCCTGCAGATACCGGGACACGCGGATGGCAGCGCCCGGTGGCTGCGTGCCGAACTCGATGTGGACGTGTTCAGCAGCGTGCTGCGCGTGCACGAAGTCGGTCCCTCCGGCGTCGCCTCGGTCCTGGGCCATGACGGCACCCTGCTTGCGCGCTCGGACAGCGGCGTCCTCCACGCCGGCCTGCAGGCGGGGTACTCGCCGGCCATCGCCGCGCTGCGCCAGGTGCCGGGCGGCGTCGTGCGTTCGGAAAGCCGACTCGATGGCGTGGTCCGGGTGGTCGGCTTCCGCACGGTCAGGGACCGGCCGCTGGTCGCCACGGTCGGCATCCCGCCGGGAGTGCTGCATGCCGGCTGGTGGCCGTTCGTGTTCACGCTGGCGCTTGGCGTGGTGCTGTTGATGGCCGCGTGGGGCGCCGGGCTGCATTTCATGCGCCGGGCGTCCCTGCGCGAACATGGCCTGCGCGAACGCGTGCGCGATGCCGAAACGCAATACCGGTTCCTGTACGAACAGCACCCGCTGCCGGCCGTGGTCTACGACCGCGAAACCATGCGCGTGTTGGAAGTCAACGCCGCGGCCGAGTTGCAGTACGGCTACACGCACGAAGCGTTCCTCGCCCTGGGCTTGTCGCAGCTGCTGGCCGATGGCGCAACCGAGGACGATGTGCGCGACGAGGTCCGCAACTTTCCGCAGGCTTACGGACGCCGCATCTGGCCCCATCTGCGGGCCGACGGCATCCCCTTCAGCGGGCTGGTATTCGCTCAGGACATCGCCTCCTTCGACGGGCGCCCCGCGCGCCTGATGCTGGTCCTGGACGTGACCGAGCAGGTCCGCGCCGAAGCCGACCTGCGCCTGCTGCGGCGCGCGGTCGAATCGAGTCGGGAAGGGGTGTTCATCGTTGACGCCGCGCGCAGGCAACTGGTGTACGGCAATGAGGCGTTCATGCACCTGGGCGCGATCGGTCGCAGCAGCCGCGGACTGTCGGCCAGGCAGGTGGCAGTGGATACCATCGCCGACGATGAGGTGCGGACGATCCTGCGCGATGCACTCGATCGCGAACAGGCGGTGTCGGTGGAAGCCGCCGGCCCGGCGACGCTGGAAGGCGATCACTGGCGGGAAATCCGCCTGTCACCGGTGCACGACTCCGATGGCGCGGTCACCCATTTCGTCGGCCTCCTCACCGACATCACCGCCCGCCGCCTGGCCGCGCGCGAGGTCGCCTGGCGCGCCAGCCACGATGCGCTCACCGGCCTGGTCAACCGCGACGCGCTGATCAGCGCAATCGACGATGCCATCGCCGCCGCGACAGGGCAGGGCGACGGCGCAAGGGTGAGCGGGATTGCGCTGTGCGTGATCAACCTGGACGGCTTCAAGCTGATCAACGACAGCCTCGGCACCTCGGTGGGCGACGAGGTGCTGGTGATGCAGGCGCGCCGGCTGGAAGAGGCGGCCATTGACGGAGAAGTGGTGGCGCGTTTGGGCGGTGACGAGTTCGGCGTGCTGCTGAATGGCCCGGCCGGCGCGCAGGTGGCCGGGCGCGCCGGCATGCTGCGCACTGCGGTGTCGCGGCCGGTGCCGGTGCGCGGCATCGAGCTGCTGGTCACCGCCAGCCTCGGCTATGCGTGTTATCCCGGTGACGGCGACTCCGGCGCGGAGCTGCTGCGCGCCGCCAGCCGCGCCGTCTATGAGGCCAAGCGTGAAGGGCGCAATCGCAAGGTGGCCTACCACTCCGGGCTCGACCCGCGCGCCGCGGAGCGTCTGGTCCTGGTGCAGGAACTGCATCGCGCGCTGCAGGAAGAACAGTTCGAGCTGGAATTCCAGCTCAAGTTCGATGTCTGGAGCAAGCCGTCCGGCATGGAGGCGCTGGTGCGCTGGCGCCATCCCGAGCGCGGCCTGCTGGGGCCGGGCGCCTTCATGGATGCCTGCGAGGATTCCGGGCTGGTGGTGCAGCTGGGCAGCTGGGTGCTGGAACAGGCCGCGCGCTGCTGGCGCAGGCTTGAAGAACTTGGTCACGGCCACCTGCGCATGGCGGTCAACGTATCGGCGCTGCAGGTGCGCGAAGCGCTGGTGGATGAAGTGGCGGCGGTGATGGCACGGTACGCGCTGCCGCCGGGCGTGCTGGAGCTGGAGCTGACCGAAAGCGTGCTGCTGGTCAGCCCGGAAACGGCGGCCCGGATCATGCAGCCCCTGAGCGCGCTGGGCGCGTCGATCTCGATCGACGATTTCGGCACCGGCTACTCCAGCATGGCCTACCTGCAACACCTGCCGCTGCAGCGGCTCAAGCTCGACAAATCCTTTGTCCGCGACCTGGATTCGGGCACCGACGGCCAGGCCATCTGCTACGCCATCCTCGGCATGGCCCAGGCCCTGGGCCTGGGCGTGACCGCCGAAGGCGTGGAAACCCCCGCCCAACACGAATGGCTCCGCGCCCGCGGTTGCGACGAATTCCAGGGCTACCTGCTCGCCAAACCCATGCCTTTTGAGACTCTGGTAGCCCGCCTCTCGTAGGAGCGCGCCGCCGGCGGGCTTACAATGGCGCGATGGATGTTTCCCACCTGATTGACGGCCTCAACGCCGACCAGCGGCAGGCCGTGACCGCCGAGCCGGGCCACTACCTGGTGCTGGCCGGCGCCGGCTCCGGCAAGACCCGCGTGCTGACCCACCGCATCGCCTGGCTCAACGAGGTCCACGGCGTGCCCGCGCACGGCATCTTCGCGGTCACCTTCACCAACAAGGCCGCCGCCGAAATGCGCCAGCGCACCAGCGCCATGCTCGAGCGCACTGGCGCCGGCCCGGGCACGCGCGGCATGTGGATCGGCACCTTCCACGGCCTGGCCCACCGCCTGCTGCGCCTGCACTGGCAGGACGCCAAGCTGCCGGAAGGCTTCCAGATCCTCGATTCCGACGACCAGCAGCGCCTGGTCAAGCGCGTAGTGCAGCAGCTGGAGCTGGACGAGGCCCGCTTCCCGCCGCGCCAGATCGCCTGGTGGATCAACGCCCAGAAGGATGAAGGCCGCCGCCCGCAGCACATCCAGCCCGGCGATGACGAATGGGCCAACGCCATGCGTCGCAGCTACGCCCTCTACCAGGAGCGCTGCGACCGGGCCGGCCTGGTCGATTTCGCCGAGCTGCTGCTGCGCGCCCACGAGTTGCTGCGCGACAACCCGGCCATCCTCGCCCACTACCGGCAGCGCTTCGGCCAGATCCTGGTGGATGAATTCCAGGACACCAACGCCATCCAGTACGCCTTCATCCGCGTGCTGGCCGGCGCCAATGCCGATGGAAGCGGTGGCAAGGTGTTCGTGGTCGGCGACGATGACCAGGCCATCTATGGCTGGCGCGGCGCCAAAGTGGAGAACGTGCAGCAGTTCCTGAAGGATTTCGCCGGCGCGCAGACCATCCGCCTGGAGCAGAACTACCGCTCCACCGCCAACATCCTGGACGCCGCCAACGCGGTCATCGCCCACAACCCGGATCGGCTGGGCAAGCGCCTGTGGACCGACAGCGGGCAGGGCGAAACCGTTGACCTGTACGCCGCCTACAACGAAATCGATGAAGCCCGCTTCGTGGTAGAGCGCATCAACCAGTGGGTGCGCGATGGCGGCAGCTACGGTGACTGCGCCATCCTCTACCGCTCCAACGCGCAGTCGCGCGCGCTGGAAGAACAGCTGCTGGGCGAGGAAATCCCGTACCGGGTCTATGGCGGCGTGCGCTTCTTCGAGCGCGCCGAAATCAAGGACACCCTGGCCTATATGCGCCTGGTGGCCAACCGCGCCGACGACGCCGCCTTCGAGCGCGCGGTCAACACGCCCACCCGCGGCATTGGCGACCGCACCCTGGACGTGGTGCGCCAGACCGCCCGTGCCGCCAGCCTCTCGCTATGGGATGCCTCGCAGCGCTGCAGCCAGGATTCCAGCCTCGCCGCCCGCGCCCGGAATGCATTGGCCGGCTTCCACACCCTGATCGACGACCTCGCCAACGAAGTCGACACCCTGCCGCTGCCGGAAAAGTTCGACCACGTATTGGCCCGCTCCGGCCTGCGCGAGCACTGGGCGCGGGAAAGCCGCGGCGTACTGGATTCCGAATCACGCACCGACAACCTCAACGAACTCGTCTCCGTCGCCTCTCGCTTCGTGCGCCGCGACGATGAGGAATCCCAGGGCATGACCGAGCTCGTGGCCTTCCTCGCCTACGCCGCGCTTGAGGCCGGCGAAGGCCAGGCCCAAGCCGGCGAAGACGGCGTGCAGCTCATGACCCTGCACAGCGCCAAGGGCCTGGAATTCCCGCTGGTGTTCCTCGTGGGCATGGAAGAGGGCCTGTTCCCCAACCAGCGCTCCGTTGATGAAGTCGGTCGCCTGGAGGAAGAGCGTCGCCTGGCCTACGTCGGTATCACCCGCGCCCGCCAGAAACTGGTGCTGTGCTACGCCGAATCCCGGCGCCTGCACGGCCAGGACATGTTCGGCATGCCCTCGCGCTTCCTGCGCGAGATCCCCGCCGAACTGCTGCACGAAGTGCGCCCGCGCGCGAACGTCTCGCGCCCGGCCTTCCCGCAGCCCAGGCCCCGCAGCCGCGGCCACGCCGTGGTCGATGAAAATCCCGGCATCAGCATCGGCCAGTCAGTCAGCCACCCCAAGTTCGGCGGCGGCGTGGTCACCGACATAGAGGGCGCCGGCGCCCACGCCCGCGTGCAGGTGAATTTTGATGACGTCGGCAGCAAATGGCTGGTGCTCGCCTACGCCAACCTCCAGCCCGGCTGATCCCATCCGGCGTGGGCTAGGTCACGCTATTTCGCGCAAATGGCCCTCCCCGTAGGAGCGCGCCATGCGCGCGAAGCCGCGTGAATATGATCATTGCCACGAGGCGTCGGCCCCGGCGCACCGGCCGACGCCACACCGCACGCCAATCGTCACGCGGTTTCGCGCGCATGGCGCGCTCCTACCAGGACAGACAGCGGCGTGGGGCGGTCAATCCCGAAGCTTGAATCCGGGGTTTTCGTTGAGGCTGCCATCCGCCTCGATCACCACCCATTTCTCGCCGTTGCGGTCAAACGCCACCGGCACCGGGTCCATGAACATCGGCCGGCGCACGAACTTCAGCGTCCAGCCGAACTGCTCCAGCGTCTGCAGCGCCTTGGCCTGCGCTGCGGTCAGTCCCTCGCGCAGTGCGTGGGGGTCAAGGTCGCCGGACCGGCGGCGTTCACGTCCGTACATCAGGGCCCTTCCGTATTGCCGACCGCGATCCTATGCACCCGAACGTGATCACCACATGTAGGAGCGCGCCACGCGCGCGAAACCGCGTGACCCATGGCGGCCGGAATGGTATCGGCCACCGCGCCGGAACCGACGCCCCGCAGCGCAATCATATTCACGCGGCTTCGCGCGCCGCGTGCACCCCTACCCGTAGAATCCCGCCGATGATCGATCTCCACCACCACCTCCTGCCCGGCATCGACGACGGTGCCGTCGACCTGGCCATGTCGCTGGAAATGGCCCGCATGGCGGTGGCCGATGGCATCCATACCGTCGCCTGCACCCCGCACATTTACCCCGGCCTGTACGAAAACACCGGCGATGGCATCCGCACCGCCATCGCCGCGCTGCAGGTGGAGCTCGACGCCGCCGGCATCGCTCTCACCCTGGTCGAGGGCGCCGACGTGCACCTGGCGCCGGGTCTGATCCAGGGCATTGCCGATCGCAGCGTGCCCACCCTGGCCGGCTCGCGCTACCTGCTGCTGGAACCCCCGCACCACGTTGCACCGCCCAATTTCGGCCAGGCAGTCTTCAACTTCATGGCCGCCGGCTACGTGCCGGTCATCACCCACCCCGAGCGCCTGCACTGGGTGGAACAGCACTACGCCACCTTTGTTGAACTGTCCCGCCGCGGCGCCTGGATGCAGATCACCGCCGGCGCGCTCACCGGCCGTCACGGCCGCCGCGCCCAGCACTGGGGCGAGCGCTTCGTCGCCGAGGGCCACTGCATGATCCTGGCCACCGACGCCCACCACCCACGCCGCCGCCCGCCGCTGCTGGCGGAAGCCCGCGACTTCGCGGAAAAACTGGTCGGCGCCGAGGAAGCCAACCATATGGTGCGCACCCGCCCCCAGGGCGTCCTCGACAACCGCGCCCCCGGCGACCTTCCGCCGCCGCTGGCCGAAACCCGCCCGCCGCCGGTCCGCAAGCGCGGCCTGTTCCAACGCCTGTTTGGCTGACCCGTGTGAACGCGGTGCATTCGTCCCGCACAATCGACCGGGTACACTACGCGACGCCCAAACCTGCCCAGCGGCGATACGGATACCGGTACGCAGATTGCGGTCCCGCCACGTCGCCGACCTGACATCAAGTGAGTGTCCCGATGCGATCCTGGTTGATCCTTTTTTCCGCGCTGGTGCTTGCATTGGTGCTGTCCGCCTGCGGTAGTGCTCCGAAACGCGCCTACACCGGCGATCTGCCCGCGCCGGACACCACCACCGCCTCAGGCGCCTATGAAGGCGCCACCGATTACCGCGTCGGTGCCCAGGATCTGTTGCAAATCAGCGTCTTCGGCGTGCAGGAGCTGTCCCACCAGGCCCGGGTGAACTCCAACGGCATGATCAACGTGCCCCTGATCGGCAGCGTCATGGCCGGCGGCAAGACCGTGCCGGAGCTGGAGAAGGAGCTGGCCGAACAGTACGCCGACGGCTACCTGCAGAACCCCCAGGTCACCATCTTCATCGAGGAATACACCAGCCAGCGGGTCACCATGGAGGGCGCTTTCGAGAAGCCCGGCATTTACCCGCTCACCGGTCGGACCTCGCTGCTGCAGGCCGTCGCCATGGCCGGCGGCACCGACGAATTTGCCGACCTGGACGGCGTGCTGGTGTTCCGCACCATCGACGGCGAGCGCATGGCCGCAGCCTACGACCTCACCATGGTCCGCCGCGGCGAGCTCGCCGACCCGCAGATCTACGGCGACGACATCGTCGTGATCGAGCGCTCCGGCAGCAAGTCCGCCTTCCGCGAATTCCTGAGGTCCGTGCCCGCACTGGGTCTGTTCCTGGCTCTCTAACTCCTCGCCCTCTGATTCCCCGCTCCCAGGCCAAACACCCCACGCATGCAAGACGACAACCTGCCGGCAACCCCGGACGACGACAACAGGGACGACCGTCTCCCCGCCCGCGCCCAGCAGGGAAATCTGCCGGCCCGTGGCGGTTCGCAGGCCATCTCGCTCGACCTGTTCGAGGAAAAGCGCGGCGACGACGACGAAATCGACCTGCTCGCCTACTGGCGCATCCTGCTCAAGCGCCGCTGGCTGGTGCTGGGCGTGCTCGGCGGCGTGGTCGCGCTGTCGCTGCTGGCCACCCTGATGATGCCGCCGGTGTACCGCTCCACCGCCACCCTGCAGATCGATCGTGAGTCCGTGCAGGCCATGCAGGTGGAAGGTTTCAACAACGCCGAAGGCGCCGCGCCCGACTTCCTCACCACCCAGTACGAACTGCTCAAGAGCCGCGCGCTGGCCGAACGCGTGGCCAACGAGCTGCAGATCGACGCCAGCACCGCCGAGCGCCTGCGCTCCAACACCTGGTGGCAGCGCGCCACCGCCGCCCTGCGCGACGGTAACGATGACGACGCCAACGACGGTGATGGCACACAGGCCAGCGATGAACTCGCCACTCTGAACTCCGCCACCGGCATCGTCCGCAGCGGCCTGTCGGTGGAACCCGTGCGCAACTCGCGCCTGGTCCGCGTCCACTACGACAGCACCCTGCCGGCGTTCTCCGCGCGGGTGGTCAACGCCGTCGCCGATGGCTTCATCTCCTCGGCCATCGAGCGCAAGTTCGATGCCTCTTCCTACGCCACCCGCTACCTGGAAGAACAGCTCGCCCTGATGAAGGGTCGGCTGGAGGAATCCGAGCGCAGCCTGGTTGAATTCGCCACCCGCGAAAACATCGTCTCGTCCGGCGAGTCCGGCCAGAGCCTGGAAGGGCAGAACCTGAGCGCCCTCAACGCCTCCCTGGCCGCGGCCCAGAACGAGCGCATCCGCGCCCAGGCCGCCTGGAGCCAGGTCAGCGGCGGCGGCAGCCTGCCCGCCGGCGCCATTGCCAACTCCATCCTCAACACGCTCAGCCAGCAGCGCGCCCAGCTCAACGCCCAGTACCAGCAGCAGCTGCAGACCTACAAGCCCGAATACCCCGCCATGGTCGCGCTCAAGGGCCAGATCGACGAGGTCGAGCGCCAGATCGAACAGGAGCGCGGCTCCGTGCGCGCTTCCATCCGCGCCGAATACGATGCCGCCCAGTCGCGCGAGGACATGCTCATCGCCCAGCTGTCCAACCTGCGCACCAGCGCGCTGGACGTGGACACCCGTTCGATTGACTACAACATCCTGCGCCGCGAGGTGGACACCAACCGCCAGCTCTACGACGGCCTGCTGCAGCGCTACAAGGAAATCGGCGTCGCCGGCGGCGTCAGCAGCAACAACATCTCCATCGTTGATCGCGGCATGGTGCCCAGCGGCCGCTTCAAGCCGAATCTGCCGCTTAATCTCGCCATCGGCCTGATGCTCGGCCTCATGCTGGGCGTGCTGATCGCCTTCGTGCTGGAATTCCTCGACGACACCATCAAGTCGCCCGAAGACCTGGAACAGCACCTGCGCCTGCCCGTGCTCGGCGTCATCCCGCACCTGCGCAAGCAGAGCGTGGAAGATGCGCTTGCCGATCAGCGCTCGGCTTTTTCAGAAAGCTACCGCTCGGTACGCACCGCGCTGCAGTTCTCCACCGATGGCGGCGTGCCGCGCACCCTGCTGATCACCAGCGCCGGCCCGTCGGAAGGCAAGTCCACCACCGCCATCACCCTGGCCCGCAACTTCGCCCAGCTGGGCAAGCGCGTATTGCTGGTGGAAGCCGACCTCCGCAATCCCTCGCTGCATCGGGTACTGGGCATGCGCGCCGAAGCCGGGCTGTCCAGCCTGCTGGCCGGCGCCGCCAGCATCCAGAAGGTGGTCAACACCACCGACGACGAGCGCCTGGACGTGGTGCTGGCCGGCCCGCTGCCGCCCAACCCGGCCGAGCTGCTCTCCGGCAGCCGCATGCTGTCCATGCTCTCGGTGGCCGCGCAGAAGTACGACCAGGTGATCATCGACGGCCCGCCGGTATTGGGGATTGCAGACGCGCCGATCCTGTCCAATCTGGTGGGCGGCACGCTGATGGTCGTGCAGGCCGGCGACACCCGCATCAAGACCGCCCAGGCCGCCATCAAGCGCCTCGCCGCCGCCCGCGCGCGCATGCTCGGCGGCCTGCTGACCCATTACGACGCCAAGGTGGCTGGCTACGGCTACGACTACGACTCCTATTACGCCTACGGCACCACGCCGAAGCTGGAATCAAAATAAAAACGGCGGCACCGGCCGAAGCCCCGGTATCCGTAGGAGCGCGCCATGCGCGCGAAACCGCGTGACTCCTGGCCACGCGACGTGGCGTCGGCCATTACGTCGGAACCGACGCCCCGCGGCGCAACAATATTCACGCGGCTTCGCGCGCATGGCGCGCTCCTACAATGGGGGGGCGCTTTTTGGCCGGGACTACGTGATACCAACCAGGGAGAGGGGACATCATGGCGGGCGGTGAAGCACTTGATCTGGCCCTTGGCCTGCTGCGCGCGCCCTCGCGCCGTACGCAGCTGGCTGCCAGGCCACTGCCCACCGGCATGACCACCCTGCTGGAAGTCGCCGGCGGCTCCCACTCCGCTGCCAACGCAGCGGCACAGTCCACCGGCGCCACCCCGGCCGAACTGCTCGAAGCCTCCCGCTTCTTCGTCCAGCAGGTGCTGTTTACCGAAGGTGCCGACGCCTACCGCGTGCTCGGCGCCATGCCGGATGCCCCGCAAGCCACCCTGGTGACCCACCACCGCCTGCTGCAGCGCTGGCTGCACCCCGACCGCAGCAACGGCGAAGCCTGGGACAGCGCCTACAGCGCCCAGGTCAACGAAGCCTGGTCCCGGCTGCGCACCCCCCGCGTCCGCCAGGCCTACGACGACGCCCTCGTCGCCCTCGGCCTGACCGAGTCGGAATCCCCCACATCGCACCATTCGCCACCCGTAGGTCGGGGCTACGCCCCCGACCCGAGCGATCCCAACCCCAACCGTTTCCGCACCTTCTTCGGCCCCGCCGCAGTCGTCGCCGTTGGCGCAGTCTGCATCGGCCTGCTGTGGATGGTGCAGCAGCGCGACCAGCGCACCCAGGCCGAACTATCGGCCCCCGCGCCAGATGCCAGCGCGCAGGGCAGGGCAGCGGCAACCCAGTCGCCCAGTGCACAAGCCGTTCCCCCGGCGCAGCCGACTTTCAAAGCTCTGTCTGCAGTCGTTCTTCCAGCCGCTGACGCTTCCGATCCCGCACCCGCGCCTGCCGAACCGGTTGCCAGCGAACCGACTCCGGCCGAACAAGCCACCACCGAGCTCGTCACCGCGGAAACCGGTGTCACCATGGAGCGTGCAGACGGAGATCCTGTCGCGGCACTCCAGGCCGATCCGCTTCCCGGGCCTTCCCTGGCCCCAGTCGACATCATCCCGCTCTCCGGCCCAAGCCCCGCCGCAGTTCAACAGGCCGCCCCCGAGCAACCACCCGCCACCGCACACACATCCACCGCCCAACCCCCAACACCAACCCCCGACCCCCTGCAGCTCCTCCGCCAGGCGGAAGACACCGTCGCCCAGACCGCGCTCTATCTGGCCTCCGACGGCAGCCTCATTCCGCCCATCTGGAACGACTTCTCCACCGAGGCCGCCGCCGCCGAGGCCCGCGCCGACCTCGCCCTGCGCCTTGATGGCAACATGTCAGGCCGCATCAACCTGGACAGTCCGCAGTGGCGCATGGGTGACGAACACGCCGTACTCCAAGCCGGTTACCGCACCGGCGCCGCGCACGCGCCCGAACAGGGCGAGCTGCGGATCGAAATGACCCGCCGCGAGCAGCGCTGGCTGGTCACCCGCGTCCATTTGGAACCAGCCAGGTGACCCCAGCGCGCTGGTTGATGTGTGCGCTGCTGATCGCGGTCCTGGCCTGGGCGGGGTGGGGCATCGTGGATGCATATCGCCAGCCGGACCCGGATGCCCGCCTGGCGCAGGCCCGCCAGCTGCTACAGCAGGGCAACGAGGAAGAAGCCGTCGCTATCGCCCGCAGCGTGCTGGCCAATGATCCCAGCCACGGCCGCGCCTTCGCCGTCATCGCCGCGGCAGCCGGCGCCGATGAGTCACCCACCGACGCCAGTGCGCAGACCCTGGCCCTGTACGAAATCGCCGCCCGCCGCGCCCCGCGCGATATCCACGTGCGCGGCTGGCTGGGCGCCCACCACCTGCAGGCCGGCGACTTCAACACCGCCATGCCGCACCTGGACGCGCTGCTCACCGTCTCGGCGCAGAGTCGCGAACAGGCCCTGCCGCTCATCGCCCAGCTGGCCGCCGACCGCCGCTTTGCCGAAGTGCTGGCCGCCCACCTGGCCGAGCGTCCGCGCTGGCGCACCACCCTGCTGCGCGCCGCCACCCGGCTTGAAGACCCCACAGCCTCCGACCACCTGCACGCCACCCTGGTTGCCCAGGACGCACTGCCGCGCGCCGATGCCAGCCGCTGGCTGGATGCCATGCTGCGCGAAGGCCGCTGGGGTGCCGCCTACGCGCACTGGATCAGCGGCCTGCCGCAGCGTCCGGACAGCCTGCCGCTGCTTCATAACGGTGACTTCGCCCAGCCCATCAGCTCCTACGGCTTCGACTGGCGGCTGCGACGCACCAATGGCGTGGTGTCCGGCCGGGTGGACGCCCCCGGTGGCGGTCGCGCCCTGCGCCTGAGCTTCCTCGGCCGCAACGTCGGCCGCACCGGCCTGGAGCAGCCCCTGTTGCTCGCCCCCGGTCGCTACAGCCTGCAGCTGCGCGCCCGCACCAGCCAGTTGCGTTCACAGCGCGGGCTGGAATGGCAGCTCACCTGTTCCGACAACCGCACCCGCATCGCTGTCGGGGCCACCATCCGCAGCCAGACCCAGTGGACCCCGCTGCAGCTGGAGTTCGAAGTGCCTGCGGAAAACTGCGAAGGCCAGTGGCTGCGGCTGGTCAATCCCGCCCCGCGTGGTGCGGCCCAGGCACTGCGCGGCGAAGTGCAGCTGACCGACATGGCCATCACCCGGCTGCCCGAATAAACTCCCATCGGTCATGGCACGGAACGTGCTTTTACATTCCGTGACCCAGTGCCCATAATGCCGCCTCTCTTCACGCCCGCTTTACTTTTGGAAGGATCCAACATGCGCCAGCTTTTCACCGCCCTTGTTGTTGCCTGTGCTGCCGTTATCGGCGTCGCCGCGCCCACCGCATTTGCCCAGGAGACCCCTTCGGCCCCCGCGGCCGCCGTGGCCCCAGCCGAGCCGGTCGTGCTGCGGGTGGAGTCGGGCAGCGTCATGGTCAGCCAGCAGGGCGCGGAGTTTGTCACTGTTGAATCCGATGTCAGCCTGCAGCCGGAAGATCGCGTGCTGGTCACGGAAAATGCCGTTGCCACCCTTGATTACGGCCAGGGCTGCTCCGTTGGCCTGACCACCGGCACCGCCGTGGTCGCCGCTTCCTGCCCGGCTGCAGGCGTCAGCGCCGGTGCCGGCATGGCCGCCGCCAACACCAACACCGTATGGATCGTTGCCGGCGTGGCCGGTGTCGCCGCCGTGGCAGTGGCCGCCAGTGGCGGCAGCTCCGACGACACCCCACCGCCGGTCAGCCGCTGAACCGCTGATGTCCGGCCGCCCATACAGGTGGCCTGGGATTCACAAGACCGTCACATCATGTTGATTATTCAGGGAATCCGGGTGGATCAGCGATTGCATCGCGCCCCCGGTTCCCCTAGTCTGTGACCCAACGCACTCCGCCCGAATAGTGCGCCACCCCCCAAAGCTTCCAAGGAAGACATCATGATCCGGACCAGCCTGATCGCCGCTGCGCTATTCGCGTTTGCCGCCTCTGCGCCCGCCCACGCTGAAGACCCCGCGCCCACCCTGCAGGTGAACAGCGGCACCGTCATGACCAGCCAGGGTGGTGAATTCGCCACTGCCGCCAACGGCGCCAGCGTTGCCCCCGGCACCCGCATCATGCTGGCTGAAAACAGCAGCGCCACCGTGACCTATGCCAACGGCTGCAGCGCCGTCATCAGTGCCGCCGGCGTGCATGCCGTACCGGCCGTGTGCCAGGCAGGCAGCGGTCAGGCCGCTGTTGGCGCAACCGCAGCCACCGGCACCCAGTGGGCTTCCGCTGGCTGGCTGTTCCTCGGCACCGCGGTCGTCGCCGCAGGCCTGTCGGAAGTTGGTGGTGACGGTGATCCCGTGCCGCCGCCGCCGCCGGTCAGCCGCTGACCGTAGGTCGGGGCTACGCCCCCGACGCCCCGCGGCCCATGCATCCCTCGCGTCGGCCGCGTAGGGCAGCGTCGGCCGCGTAGGGCCGACCTACGAAAACGGGCCGTACGGCCCGTTTTTTTCGTGCCCACGCTGCAACCCGTGCCCCATACCGTCAATGCGTACGCCCCGCAGAGCCCCTGAGATCAACAGCCGCATCAACTTCGCGGCCGCAGCCGCGTTGCTGCTGATCGCGCTGTTCTCTGGCGGCAGTTCGCAGGAATCGGGCATTGGCGTCGTCGTGCTGCAGCTGGCGTCCCTCGCCGGTATCGCCTGGCTTGCCGCGCAGCACCTGCGGGGCCAGATCGCCCCATGGCCGTGGCCGTGGCCGTGGACCGCGTTGGCCGCAGCGCTGCTGGCCATCCCGCTGCTGCAGCTGATTCCGCTGCCGACGGCATTCGCCTCCATGGGCGAGGGCAGGGCACTGCTGCAGGCCGATCTCGCCGCCGCCGGGGCCGCTGGCGCCAGCCGGGCCAGCCTGGATCCCACCGCCACCCGCCTTGCCCTGCACGCCCTGCTGCCCGCACTCGCCGTGTTCGGTCTGGTGCTGGCGCTGCCCGCCCACATGCATCGCCGCCTGGCCTGGTGCATTGCCGGCCTGGCCATGGCCAGCCTGCTGCTCGGCATCCTGCAGCTCGGCTCCCCGCAGGAGAGCCCGCTCAACCCGTACCCGCAGTGGCGTCCGGCGATGAACGGCTTCTTCGCCAACCCCAATCACCAGGCCACCCTGCTGGTGGTCGCCGCGGTGCTGGCCGCAGGCTGGCTGTTTCACCGGTCGCCGTCCGCGCAACAAGCCACTCCAAGTGGCGGGCGAGGCGTCGTAGGCATGGTCGCCGCGGCCGCAGTGGTGATGCTGGCCATCGGCGCGCTGCCGCTCACCGGCTCGCGTGCGGGCGTAATCATTTTCATCCTGGCCCTGGCAGCCGTGGTGGCCAGCCAGGGCTGGCGCCTGCGCGGCAGGCGCCCACGGCAGCTGCTGGTGGCCGGCAGCGCCGCCGTTGCGGGCCTGGGCGTGCTGGCCGCCATGCGCTGGATGCGGGTGGATGCCGCACAGGAGCTGCGCCAGCCCCTGCGCCAGGCCACGCTGGAGATCGCCGGTGCGCATGCGCCGCTCGGCAGCGGTGCCGGCACCTTCGTGCCCGTCTTCGAGCAGGCCACCTCTGGGGAGCTGCTCATGGCCAACTACGTCAACCACGCCCACAACGAGTACGCGCAGTGGCTGCTTGAAGCCGGCGTGCTGGCCCTGCCGGCCATGGCGCTGGCGGCCGTTGCGCTGCTCCTGGCCGCCCGGGCCCTGTTGCGCCTGCCGCCTCCGGCACGCATGCCGGGCCTGTGCGCACTGATGGCCCTGCTGGCCATCGCCGCACACTCGGTAGTGGATTACCCGCTGCGCACGCCCGCCTTACTCGCCATTGCCGCCGCGCTGGCAGGCTTGCTGGCGGCCACGGCCCGCCAATCCGGTGCCGCCACCGGCAACGCGACGCCCGTCACACAAATTCGCCATAATTCACGGTCAACTGCTGCCGCGGCCTCCGCCGCGCCAGCGGCGCAAAAGGGATTCAATTGAACATGGAAACCAAGCCCTCCCCGGGCACCACACGCATTGCAGTCGTGGGCCTCGGCTACGTCGGCCTGCCCCTGGCCGTCGAATTCGGCAAGCAATACGACACCGTCGGCTTCGACATCAACGCCGCGCGCATCAACGAGCTGCGCCAGGGCCGCGACGGCACCCTGGAAGTGGAGCCCGAACTGCTGGCCGAAGCCACGCGCCTCACCTACGCCAGCGACGCCGACGGCATTGCCGACTGCAACGTCTACATCGTCACCGTGCCCACCCCGATCGACAGCGCCCGCCGCCCGGACCTCACACCCCTGCGCAAGGCCAGCGAAACCCTGGGCAAGGTCCTCAAGGCCGGCGACACCGTGATCTACGAAAGCACCGTCTACCCCGGCTGCACCGAGGAAGTGTGCGTGCCGATCCTGGAGCAGACCTCGGGCCTGCGCTTCAACGCTTCCCCTGTAGGAGCGGGCCATGCCCGCGAAGCCGACACATTTTCCGTAGGCTACTCCCCAGAACGCATCAACCCAGGCGACAAATCCCACCGCCTTACCAACATCCTCAAGGTCACCTCCGGCTCCACCCCGGAGACCGCCGACTTCGTGGATGCGCTGTACGCCAGCATCATCACCGCCGGCACCCACAAAGCCAGCAGCATCAAGGTGGCCGAGGCCGCCAAGGTGATCGAGAACACCCAGCGCGACCTCAACATCGCCCTGGTCAACGACCTGGCCATGCTGTTCAACAAGCTGGGCATCGACACCCTGGAAGTGCTGGAAGCCGCTGGCACCAAGTGGAACTTCCTGCCGTTCCGCCCCGGCCTGGTGGGCGGGCACTGCATCAGCGTGGATCCCTACTACCTCACCCACAAGGCGCAGGAAGTGGGCCACCACCCCGACGTGATCCTGGCCGGCCGCCGCACCAACGACGGCATGGGCGAATACGTGGCCAACCAGGTGATCCGGCTGATGGTGCGCAACGGCATCAACCCCGTGCGCGCGCGGGTGCTGGTGCTGGGCTTGGCGTTCAAGGAGAACTGCCCGGACCTGCGCAACACGCGGGTGGTGGACATCATTGATGCGCTGAAGGGCTACAACGCGCGGGTGGATGTGTGCGACCCGTGGGTGGATGCCGATGAAGCCAAGCACGAGTACGGCCTGAACCTGACCACGCCCGGCCAGGGCGAGTACGACGCCGTGGTGGTGGCGGTGGGGCATGAGGAATTCAAGAAGCTGGGCGCGGCGGGGATTCGTGCGCATGGGAAGCCGGGGGCGGTGCTTTATGACGTGAAGTATGTGCTGCCGCGCGAATCGGTGGATGGAAGGCTCTGAGATCAATGCGCGCTCTTGTTACCGGCGATGCCGGGTGCCTCGGTTCCAAAGGGGTCCTACTCCTGCTTGAGCGCGGGAACCAAGTGATTGCCATCGACAAGATGCCCCATTATTGCGATGTAATCATCCAGCGGACGCACGTAGCCGGCTTCGCAGAAGGTCCGCTCGGCACCTGCGTGTACTCCGTGGCGTGATCTCGCAATTGCGCTCTTATTTAAGCGGAAAAGGGCTAGGCCCAACGCTGATCAAGGCCGTCACCGGTAGTGCGGGGTTACGTATCGCCGGTATGGGCTTCGGCTTTCTGGTGGGCGTGCAGTTGGCACGGGGGCTGGGAGCAGAAGGTTATGGGATCTACGGCATCGCGATGTCCATCCTCGCTCTACTCACGGTGCCCACCGAATTTGGCCTGCCCATGCTGTTGACGCGTGAGGTTGCAGCTGCCCAAGTCAAGCAGGACTGGGCACGGATGAAGGGGATTCTGCATTGGTCGTCGCGGATGTCCTTCATGATTTCGATCATCATCGGGGCTGGGGTGATTGCTTGGTTGTGCTTCTCCGGGCAGGGGCTGTCGACGGCTCTCGGACTGACCTTGCTCGCCGGAATGCTTATGGTGCCCGTGGTTGCGCAGCTTTCACTGCGCTCTGCGGCCCTCCGGGGTCTTCAGCAGATCGTCCGGGGGCAGATACCGGTGGTGCTGATGCGACCGATGTTCCATTCGCTATTGCTGTTTTTGACAGGCCTGTGGCTTGTACCGATGTCGCCTGCGATGGCGATGTTGCTCGGTGTCGGCGCTGCCGGCGCCGCGCTTCTCATCGCCGTCTACATGCTTCGGCGCAGGCTTCCCCAAGAGTCGGTCTGCGCGGCGCCGGTTGTGGACGCCAGTCGCTGGCTGGTAGATGCGTTGCCCATGGCTCTGACGGAAGGTATGCGGTTGTTGCAGGCCCACCTGCTGATCCTGCTGTTGGGCGTTACGGTGCTTATGACTGAGGTTGGCATCTATCGAGTCGCCAGTTCTCTCGTGCTTTTGATCGCCATGCCGATCAGTCTTTTCAATATCGTCAGCATGCCTGTGATTGCTCGCTTGCATGCAGCGGGAGAAACGCGTCGTTTGAAACGGATGCTTGGGTTTGTCTCAGGCGGCATGACTGCAGGGGTGATAATGCTATCCCTGCCATTCGCAGTCGCCGGCGAAGATATCATTTCTCTGCTCTTTGGGCATGAGTATGAAAGTGCGAATAGCGTGTTGTTGGTGCTGTGCGGTGGGATGTTAGTTAATGCTTTGCTAGGCGCTGCTGCACCTGTCCTCAACATGACAGGACATCAGTCACGAGTAACTCGTGCCTCCTTGTTTGCGCTCGTGCTAATGGCCATTTGCGCAGTGCCCCTCATCCATGTCTTTGGCATCTTGGGCGCTGCCTTCTCCCATCTTGTCTCATTTGCTTTGTGGCATCTGTTGATGTGGCGGGACTGCATCGCTCGTCTGTCCTACAACACCAGCATCTTTGCGCTGCAGCGTGATGGGGGCCAATCGGCATGAGCGTCGCAAATGTTAGCTGGGTAGCAGTGCTATTGCCTGATCTGCGGCCTGGAGGGGCAGAGGGGATGCGCGTGAAGATGGCCTACGAGTGGATCGCACGAGGTTGCGATGTTGAGTTTGTTCTGCGACAGGCCAGTGGAGAGCTGTTTCATCAGCTTCCAGATCGCGTCAGTGTGGTGGACTTTGGGGCCAGTCGCGTGAGGCGATCTTTTGGCCCTTTATTGCGCTACCTGCGCGACGCGCGTCCGGACGTCCTGCTTGTTGCCATGTGGCCGCTGACCGCAATCGCCCCGCTGGCGGCGAAACTGGCGGGGTTTCGTGGTCGAGTTGTCGTCAGCGAACACTCCGCGCAATCGCTTGCCTATCGCCACAAGGGGCGGGTTCATTCGTCGGCTCTTCGTGTCAGCACGTGGCTTGGGTATCGGCTCGCAGATGTCCGCATTGGCGTGTCGTCAGGCGTGGCGGACGACATGGCCAGTCTGTCCCGCATGTCCAGGGAGGCGATAACGGTTCAGTACAACCCGGCAGCGCGGGGGCTGGCGCATCCCGGAGTGTCAGTGCTGCCACCCGAACTGGAGGGTGTATCGAGCCCACGGATACTGGCTGTGGGCACCCTCAAGGCAGTCAAGCGGTTCGACGTCGCGATCGAGGCCTTTGCGCGCCTGCCTGCTTCATTGGGTGCAACGCTGTGCATCGTCGGCGAAGGGCAGGAGCGCCAAGCGTTGCAAGCGAAGATCGACGCGTTTGGGGTGAATGGTCGCGTTCTGCTGCTCGGGTACAGGGCAGACACGGCGCCTTGGTACGCGAACGCGGATCTGTTCGTGCTTTCGTCCGACTACGAAGGCTTTGGGAACGTGATCGTCGAAGCGCTGGAACACGGCGTGCCGGTAGTCAGCACCGACTGCCCCTCCGGCCCCCGCGAAATCCTCGAAGACGGCAAGTACGGACGGCTGGTGCTGGTGGGTGATGCGGACGCATTGGCCAGCGCGATGCTGGAGTCGCTGCAGTCGCAGCACGACCATGCCGCGCTGAAGGCGCGCGCACAGGATTTCGCCGTGGACAAGGTGGCAGACCAGTACCTGGATCTGCTGCTGCCCGGCTGGCGCGAGGCAAGCAGCAAAGCATGAAGTCGGCCGCACTCTACATCTCGTACACCGGCATGTTGGAGCCCCTGGGGCAGTCGCAGGTACTGGCTTATCAGGAGCGTTTGGCGACGGATCGCACCATCCATCTCATCAGCTTCGAGCGCAAGGAGGACTGGGCGGACTCCGCTGAGCGGGAGGCCATCGCGGGGCGCATGCGCCGTGCAGGCATCCGCTGGCATCCCCTGCGCTACCACAAGCGGCCTTCGGCGATCGCCACCCTGTGGGATATTCTGTGCGGGGGCGTGCTGGCGACCTGGCTGGGGGTGCGTCACCGCATCGGCATCGTGCATGCGCGCAGCTACGTGGCCTCGGTGATGGCGTTGCCCGTGAAGCGGTTCGCCGGGGCCACGTTCGTGTTCGACATGCGCGGGTTCTGGGCCGACGAGCGGGTCGACGGGGGGCTGTGGCCCCGCGGTGGCCGGATGTATCGCGTGGCCAAATGGTTCGAGCGCAGCTTCCTGCTCAATGCGGACCATGTTGTCTCGCTGACCCATGCCGGGGTTCGGGAAATGAAGGCTTTCAGCTATCTGCAGGGGCGGGTGCCACCGATGACCGTGATCCCCACCTGCGCCGATCTTGAGCGCTTCCGGCCCTTGCCCCGGCCGGGTGGCGGAGATGCGCCGTTCACACTGGGCTATGTGGGTTCGGCGGGTACCTGGTACCTGTTTGATGAGGTCGTAGCCTGCTTCTCCGAGCTGCGCCGGATTCGCCCAGATGCGCGTTTGCTTGTAATCAACCGGAACGAGCACGCTTACATCCGTGAGCGTCTTGACGCTGGTGGCGTAAGTCTTGATCAAGTAGAGATCAGGGCTGCGGATCATTCCGAAGTTCCTGAATGCATTGTCCGAATGGATGCCGGGATATTCTTCATCAAGCCCGTTTTTTCAAAGCAGGCCTCGGCCCCGACAAAGCTGGGTGAGTTCCTTGGTTGCGGCGTTCCCTGTCTTTCCAACCGGGGGGTGGGTGACATGGCCCAGGTTTTGGAGGGCGATGAGGTGGGGGTGGCACTGGCGGACTTCGATCCAGCTTCGCTGCAGGAGGGTATTGCCCGTTTGCTGGTCCTGACAGAGCAGCCGGACATCGTCGAGCGCTGTAATCGTTCAGCCGTAAGACATTTCTCCCTGAATGAAGGCGTTGCCCGATACGGGCGCGTCTATCGGTCACTGGAAGAAGCAGGGTGATGCGGCTGTTGATGCTCCCCCGCTACGACGCTCTTGGCGCCAGCAGCCGGCTGAGGACGCTGCAGTACGTGCCGTTGCTGCAGGCGCAGGGCGTAGCCATTACCGTGACCCCCCTGCTCGGCGATGGCTACGTGTCTGATCTGTATTCGGGGAAGGTGGCGGCCACGAAAGTGGCTCGTTCCTACCTGCGGCGTTTCGGTAGGCTGGTTTCCGCACGGGGCTTCGACGCGATCTGGGTCGAGAAGGAATTCTGGCCCTGGCTGCCCGGGTGGTTAGAGCATATTCCGGTACCAAGACAGCCGGCCCTGATCGCGGATTATGATGACGCCGTGTTTCATCGCTACGACAACCATCGTTCTTCACTGGTGCGGAGCTTGCTGGGCAGCAAGATCGATACGGTCATGCGCCGGGCTGATTTGGTGACGGCAGGCAATGACTATCTCGCCGAACGTGCGCGATCATCGGGGGGCAAGCGTGTGGCATGGCTGCCCACCGTCGTGGACCTGGATCGCTATGTCATGAAGCCAACGGCACGGGATCCGGGTACGGTCACGATCGGCTGGATTGGCTCTCCCTCCACGGCCGAGTACCTGTTGCCGCTGGCGCCCGTCATGGAGACTTTGGCCCGGCGACATCGCATCCGGTGCGTGGCGATCGGTGCGCGTCCTGACCAGGTGCAAGGGACGCCTTTCGAGGCTTGGGAGTGGCGTGAGGATACGGAGGCGGCGTTGCTGCGCGAGCTGGATATCGGCGTGATGCCACTTCCGGACGCGCCATGGGAGCGCGGGAAGTGTGGTTACAAGTTGATCCAGTACATGGCCTGCGGCCTTCCGGTTGTGGCCTCTCCCGTGGGTGTCAACACGACTATCGTGCAGCCCGGTCTCAATGGGGCGCTAGCGGTTTCCACCGACGAATGGGTGGAAGCGCTTGAACGTATGGTTGAGGAACCGAGGCTTCGCGATGAGCTGGGCAAAGCGGGGCGTAGACAGGTCGAACAGGTTTATTCGTTACAGGCACAGGCACCCCGCTTATTGGGCATGCTGCGCGAAACCGTAGCCGGGAAGCGTCCCTGATGTTCGGCTATTGGTTCATGTTCATGCTAGTGGCGTGGGCCGTGGTGGTGCCGCGGAGGCTTCTTGAGCGGGACCGACTAATTGCGTGGTCTGCGGTAGGAGTCCTGTTCACTCTGATGATTGGGCTGAGGCATGAGGTAGGCGGCGATTGGAGTTCCTACCTTCGTCATTTCGAGATCGCCTCGAATATGCATCTCATGGAGGCCATGGGGCGAAGCGATCCCGGTCATTACGTCGTCAACTGGGTTGTCGCCAGGTTGGGGGGGAACATTTACTGGGTCAATCTCCTCTACGGCGCGGTGATGATGTGGGGCGCGGTGGTCTTTTGTCGGCGCCAGCCGTGGCCCTGGTTGGCATTGCTGGTGGCGGTTCCGTACATGCTCGTTGTGGTGGGCATGGGCTACAGCCGGCAGGCAGTGGCACTGGGCTTCGCGCTGCTGGGCCTGGTGGCGTTAAGCGAGCACCGCACGCGGATGTTCGTGGTCATGATCGTACTGGGAGCGCTGTTCCATAAATCTGCGGTGCTGTTGCTGCCGATCGCTGCATTGGCAAGCAGCCGAAATCGCTTGCTCACCGCGGGTTTGGTGGGTGCCACCTTTCTGGTGATGTTTTACTTGCTGGTATCCGAAGACGCGGACCATCTGTGGACTCATTATGTGGAGTACCAGCGACACTCCGAAGGCGCGAAAATCCGTGTGCTGATGAATGCGATCCCCGCCGGGTTGTTGTTGCTGCGCAACAAGCAATTGGCCCCGGATCCGCAGGAACGCAAACTGTGGACCTGGATCGCGTTGTTCGCCTTGCTCTGTCTTCTAATGGTGTCCTTCGCTACCACCGCAGTGGATCGGGTGGCTCTGTACTTAATCCCCATCCAACTATTCGTGTTCTCGCGTGTCCCCAAACTCGCCGGCAGCGACGTTCGCCTGCGCACCTTGTTGGTGCTGGGCGTGATTGCTTACTACGCAGCGGTGCTGTTCGTCTGGCTCAATTTCGCCAGTCACTCAGACACCTGGTTGCCGTATCAGTTTGTGCCTTTTGTTTGAGACCGCGGGTGTGCCAATGCATCTGCGGAAGCATTGCATGCCTGCGGAACGCGGATCGACTTCACGCTGGCAGCCATCAGTTTTGGAAGGAGTGTGTAATTTCATGAAGAAGACTTGGCTTGTTACCGGTGGAGCTGGTTTCATCGGTGCCAACTTCGTGCTCGAGGCCGTCGCTGCGGGCGTGCGCGTCATCAACCTCGACGCGCTCACCTACGCCGGCAATCTCGACACCCTGTCGTCGCTGGCTGGCAATCCGGACCATGTGTTCGTCCACGGTGACATCGGCGATCGTGCGCTCGTCGGGCGTCTGCTGGCCGAGTACCGACCCGACGCGGTAGTCAACTTCGCCGCCGAAAGCCATGTGGACCGTTCGATCGACGGCCCGGCTGCCTTCGTACAGACGAACGTCGTCGGCCAGCTGGCATTGCTAGAGGCGGTGCGTGACTACTGGAGGGCGCTGGAAGGCGAGGCGAAGGAAGCTTTCCGTTTCCTGCATGTGTCTACCGACGAGGTCTACGGCACCTTGGGCGATAGCGGCCTGTTCACCGAGACCACTCCGTATGCGCCAAACTCGCCGTATTCGGCTTCGAAAGCTGCCTCCGACCACCTGGTGCGAGCCTTCCACCACACCTACGGGCTGCCGGTGCTGACCACCAACTGCAGCAACAACTACGGGCCCTACCACTTCCCCGAGAAGCTGATTCCGCTGGTGATCGCCAAGGCGCTGGCCGGCGAGCCGCTGCCGATCTACGGCGATGGCAAGCAAGTGCGCGACTGGCTGTTCGTGACCGACCACTGCGAGGCGATTCGCACCGTGCTGGCAAAGGGCCGCGTCGGCGAAACCTACAACATCGGCGGCAACGCGGAAAAGCAGAACATTGAAGTGGTCAAGGCGATCTGCGCGCTGCTCGACGAACGCCGCCCGCGCGAGGACGGCAAGCCGCGCGAATCGCAGATTGAATTTGTGGCCGACCGCCCTGGTCATGACCGTCGCTATGCAATCGATGCCTCCAAGCTGCGCAATGAGCTGGGCTGGACGCCTGCGTACACCTTCGAGCGCGGTCTTGCCGAAACGGTGGATTGGTACCTCGACAACCAGCCATGGGTGCAGCGCGTGCTTGATGGCAGCTATCGGCTGGAACGGATCGGGGTGCAGGCATGACCGCACGGCGCGGGATCATCCTGGCGGGCGGCTCCGGTACCCGCTTGTATCCGATCACCCAGGCGATCAGCAAGCAGCTGCTGCCGGTGTACGACAAGCCGATGATCTATTACCCGCTGAGCGCGCTGATGCTTGCCGGGATCCGCGAGGTGCTGATCATCAACACGCCGCACGAGCAGGCGCTGTTCCAGCGGCTGCTCGGCGACGGCTCGCAGTGGGGCATGGATATTCGCTACGCGGTGCAGCCCAGTCCGGACGGCTTGGCGCAGGCGTACCTGATCGGTCGCGAGTTTGTGGACGGCAAGCCGAGTTGCCTGGTGCTTGGGGACAACATCTTCCACGGGCATGGCTTCACCGAGCTTCTCAAGCGCGCAGATGCGCGCGATCACGGCGCGACGGTATTTGGCTACTGGGTGCGTGACCCGGGGCGCTACGGCGTGGCCGAGTTCGATGCCACTGGTCGGGTGGTCGGACTTGAAGAGAAGCCGGCCAAGCCGAGGTCCAACTACGCGGTGACCGGCCTGTACTTCTATGACGGCCGGGCAAGTGAGTTCGCTGCCTCGCTCAAGCCCTCGGCGCGCGGCGAGCTTGAGATCACGGATCTCAATCGCTGCTATCTGGAAGAGGGCAGTCTGCATCTGGAGCAGCTGGGTCGCGGCTACGCGTGGCTCGATACCGGAACCCACGAGTCGCTGATGGAGGCATCGAGCTTCATCGAGACTGTGGAGGCGCGCCAGGGGCTGCGGGTGTGCTGTCCGGAGGAGATCGCCTGGAGCAACGGCTGGATCAGCTCCGAGGATCTTGAGCGCCTGGCCGAGCCACTTTCGAAGAACGGCTACGGGCAGTACCTGCTGTCCTTGGCAGGGCGCGGGGTTGTGCGATGAAGATCGTTGACACCGACCTGCCGGGTTGCTTTGTGATTGAGCCGCAGGTGTTTGGTGATGATCGCGGCTTCTTCTTCGAGTCGTTCAACGTTGAGAAGCTGGCGCTGCATGGGTTGGTGCCCCATTTCGTGCAGGGCAACGTGTCTTCGTCCTCGCGCGGCGTGCTGCGAGGGCTGCACTACCAGTGGCCAAACCCGCAGGGCAAGTACGTATCGGTGGTGGAAGGCGAGGTGTGGGACGTGGCGGTGGATATCCGCCGCGGTTCGCCAACCTTGGGTCGCTGGACCGCAGCGGTGTTGAGCGCGGAGAACAAGCGGCACTTCTGGATACCTGAAGGGTTCGCGCATGGCTTTGTAACGTTAAGTGAGCGCGCGGTGTTTACCTATCTCTGCACCGCTACCTACGACCCCAAGGCTGACGCGGCGATTGCCTGGAACGACCCGGGCCTGGCGATTGACTGGCCGGTTGGGGAGCCGACGCTGTCGACCAAGGACGCGGCCGCGCCATTGCTGGCCAACATTCCGGAGGAGCGCTTGCCGCTCTACGTTCCGTGAGGCTGCTGCTGCTCGGTGCGAATGGCCAGGTCGGTCATGCCCTCCGGCCCGAGCTGGCCGGACTGGGCAAGGTGGTATGCGCGACGCGAAGCGGCACGCTCCCGGACGGCTCGCACTGCGAGGTGGTCGATTTCGATCAGCTTGATACGCTGCATGGACTGGTCGAGCGCTGTGCCCCCGACGTTGTCGTTAACGCTGCCGCCTATACCGCAGTCGACCGTGCCGAGCAGGAGCCGGACATCGCATTCCGGGTCAATGCGGAGGCTCCGGGCGTCCTGGCCGAAGCGTGTGCCCGCCGGGGCGCGCTCCTGGTGCATTACTCGACGGACTACGTTTTTGATGGCAGTGGCACGCGACCGCGGCGCGAGGACGATGTCACCGGACCGCTGGGCGTGTACGGGGCCAGCAAGCTTGCCGGGGAAGATGCGATCCAGGGCGCCGGACCCCGCCATATCATTTTCCGCACGGCGTGGGTCTACGGCCCCCACGGCCACAACTTCCTTCGCACGATGCTGCGCCTGGGCGCTGAGCGTGATGAGCTCCGTGTCGTTTCCGACCAGATCGGCGCGCCAACACCTGCATCATTGATTGCGCATGTGACGGCGCAGGCACTGCGTGGTCCGCTTGATATGACGGGGGTCAGGCATCTGACCACCACCGGGCAGACCAGCTGGCATGGCTTCGCCACCGCGATCTTCGAAGGCGCGCTGGCGCGCGGATTGATCCCCAGCTTGCCGCGGGTAATTGCGGTTCCAACCAGCGAGTACCCGACTGCCGCAAAGCGTCCGGGTTACTCGGCCCTCGATGCGACTAGGATTCAGGCGGAACTAGGGATCACGCTGCCGACGTGGGAGGTGGCTCTTGCGGAGACGTTGGATCGGATGGTTGAGGCAGCTTAGCTGGTCGATAGCAATATTCGATGCCCCTCGTGGGAGCGCGCCATGCGCGCGAAGCCGCGTGAATCGCCCAGGGATTCCCGGGACGGTTCATTTCGGGTCCAATAAGGTAACCGGATGTTCTGGGGGCGGCAGGTTGAGAGTGTCGCGAATCCGTTGTTTGCCGGAAGCGGATTCCTCGTCGTTGTCCTGCGCTGGGGCGTCAAGAAACTCCAGGACCTCCTTGATTCGGGAATTATTGGTGGCAAGCGCAGTTTTGAATATTTCTTTGTGCGCGTCGATAAAATTCATGGCCGCGCCGCTGCCGCTTCGGATCGCAGGCATCAAGATCTTGCGAATGGTGGTATCCGGTCGCTGCGCAGATGGCAACTTGTCGAGCAGCCCAGGGTAGCTTTGAAGCACGGTATCAAAACCGGTTGGCGTCACGCTCGTTCTCTCAAGGCGCTCGAGCAGGTCCTCTGTCAAGCCGTCCCTATTGTTCGGCGGCAGCGCGTTGACGATGTCGTCCAGATCGGCTGGTGCAGAAACAATTCCTGAGATAGCTTCTAGGAAATGCTCTGTGATCGGATCGCGGAGTGATTCCGGGTTCAGAGTGATACCGGCGTCGCGAACGCGCTGACGCAGCAATTGAACCAAGGGACCATCGTCGCCAAGGGCTTTCCGCCAGGCCGATGCATCCTGGGCCGCAAGCTGGTTGTCGAGATCGGATAGAAAGCTTTGCCAGCCAGGCTCCGTGCGCCGGGAGGCTGCGATCACAAGGCCCAAGGGCAAGGAAGCAAGGTCGGCGATCACGAAATCCTTCGGCTTCCGTTTGTTGCCAACCTCGGCCAGAAATGCATCAACATCTTCCGACAGAAACTCGGTAATGAAATCGTAGTGTGCGATGACCGTTTTCGGCGGCGGTGCGGGATAGTTACCGCTCGCGACTGTCGCGGCGATGATTCGACGGAGCAATCCACTGTGACTTGATCCAGCAGCAGCACTAATCCAATGCGCGAGATGGCCGTAGTCCGTCGTGAGATCGACGAGAGCATTGAGCGTTCCGGCGTCGACCTCTCCGCTTTCGAATAGCTCAATTGCGTATGTTTGCGCCGTGGTGAGATTGCCGAAAGTATGACGTTGGAGGTTGGCTCGTGTGATCGGCTTCGCCCGGAAATGGTCAAGAATCATCCACAAGACCCCAGACCTCGCCTGAATAGCATCCTCGTCCATGGAGTCCCGGAGCTGGTAGAGGTCGTGGTACAGCGCGCCGTTGTTCACGAGCGCGCTGCGCGCCTTGAGCGATGAATCCTTCTTGTCACTATCCTCGTAGAACATGTTTAGGGTCTGGATATATGAGGACAGCTTGTTAGGTTCGCTGGAATATTGGCGGGATGTGAGATGTGATGCCAGTTTCAAGATGTACTTCTGAACTGCGTCATCGTCGACGAGGTGGCAGATTTCTGGCCAAGCATGGAGGAATCTATCGGGAGAATCGAGCAAAGCATCGTCGATGAAGGTCTGCAACGAGCCTTCGCCGCGTCCGGCACGCTTCAGTCTCGAAATACGCAGCTCCGTCGCGTCTTCGCCGCATGCCACGCCGACCAGGAACTGGAACCCCGTCGGGAACACAATGTCCTCGATACTGCGTATGGCTTCGCCCGGGCCGTGTAGCTTTTCAACAGCCGCATACATGCACGAAACGAAGCCACGCCAATGAAATCCGTGCTCGAACGTCCTCTCGCTTTCCTTATCCGGCAAGGATTTGGCGAGCCATCTTGCGAGTTCCAATGTGACTTTGGCGGCTTCCAATTTGTTGCACAATTGGTGCAGCGCCAGCAAATCGTGTGCTTTCTTCCACTCGTTGAACGGAGTGGGTCGCAGTTCTCTCAATGCATCGAGCAACTGGATTTTGCACTCTTGCGTGCTGGTCGCGTCCTTGTCCAGGCTCGCGAGGCGGCGTACCGCCTGTTTGAACTGGGTCAGGGAACTTCCCGCCCAACTCTGTGAAAAGTCCCGAAACACCTCGGGGAGCACGAGCGCAAACCCTGACGAGGATCTGACCTCTTCGAAGGCGTCGTCTTCGTCGGCAGTGAACGCCTGCTCGATTCTGTCGTGAAGGAGCACCTGCAAGGCGTGGTCCGGAACGATGTTGAATGTCAATGCAGCGAGGTTCTGGATCAGGTGCGGATCGTCTGCAAGCTCGCGGTAGCGGATCTCGATGCCGTCTTCCTGCCGCAGTATCGCCGGATCTATATCAATGTCGTCCTTCTTTGCCACGTACACTGCGATCGTAGGTAGATTGATCTGCGGGGTCCATTGCTCCCAGAGTGCCGCGATCGCATTGATGTAGGCAATGACCTGCCTGGGAGTAGCAATGCCGGAGTTATTCGAAAGGTCGAAAATTTTGTAGATCCGGTAAGAGAGGTTGCTGCTGAACTCCGTGTAGAAGGCCTCGGACAGTCTGGCGCTGAAGAAATCAGCGGCGTCGGACAATACTGGAGGGGCTACGAAGAAGATCGCGTCAAACGATTTTCGGAAAACATCCTCATGGCGGAGCGCAGGATTGGTGTCGTCGGATTTCATGGCGCGCAGAACATGCTGACGATCATAAGGGACGATAGCTGTCAACTTCTCTTTTGCGCCGCTATTTTTGTGACTTGCGCTGATGACTGCGCGGATATCTGACCAAGCCTCGACGATCTTGTCAGCCTGGAGCCGATCGATGTTGTCGAAAACGATGATTATTCTGCGGTCTTCCGTTTGGAACGACGATAGTATTTTATTTAGTGTCCGCTCAAACTCGTTTTGCGTCGGATCAACCTCGCGGATACTTTGCTTGATATCAACGATTTGGGAATCTTTTGAGAACACAGAAATAGTCTGTGAGAGCGCTTTGGTCAGAGTCAGTGGCTGGACACCGGGAGTGTCTTTTGAGTCTTTGTAAGTTTTAAACGCTAGGCGCACTGTTATCAACAACATGGCTGCCACGGCAATCATGGCGACGTATGAGATAACAGGAGCTCCCGCTGTATTATTCAGAGCAACCGGACTGAGCCATGCGTACAAAAGGGGCAGCGAGAGAAGGAACACCAGAGCCAATAGTCCGAAGGCACTGAACACCTTGGTATTCTCGGTCCGCGTTTCAACAGTTCGGTCGCGGATTCGGTTGCGCATCCTTTCAACGAAGTCGTGATCCGCGCCGTCGCTACCCTCGAGCCAGGTCAGAAAGCTTTCGAGGAACGCTCTGCGGAATGGCGTGTTCTGGTTGGTCCAGAGGTCGAAAGTGAATACGTGGTATCTGCGGCCATTGTCGACGTCGTCGAGGAATTTATTGGCGATTCCGAGTATGGTCGATTTGCCGGAGCCCCACCTGCCTTCGAGGCCGATGGATCGCACCTGATCACCGAACTTGAGAATGGTCGAAGCCAAGGATTCCGCAGTTCTGCGGTGACCGCCGCCGGAGAACTTGTCGTCTGTCGATGGATGGTCAAAGAGCAGCGTCCGCTGCATGGGATCTTGGGCTCTGTCGCGATTCTTGTCGTTCACCGAATACCTCCCCGTATTCTGTTGTTCCGACGTTCTGGGTTCCCGCCTTCATGGGCCAGCGCTCAGCCTCCAATCTTCTGCAGCCGAGCCCGGCTTGTCATTACGTGTCAGAGGTTCGCGGTTCGTCCGCGCCGCAGTTTCAGGACGATGCTTCATCGAAAAAGTGATCTTTAGCCATCTGTTTCTCTCACGCTGGCATGGGCTGGTCGGTTCGACGCCAACCTCATCATCGGCACCGTCAGCTTCGGAGCGTTCATCCGCTGGCTTTGGCTTGCCACGTATTCCCTGAAATAGGGCCACACATGGAAGCTCGCGTTATGAAGGGCGAACTCGGTCAATGCATCGGGTTCGATCTCTTCGTGGATCTCGTACTCCGAAACGTACGTTGCTGAAATTTCCGAGTAAACGTCGTCGCTTTCATCTTCATCAGCGAAACGCCAGCGCACGCCGAGGTCAATGTAGACGCGAAAAAGGTCCGGCGCATCGCTGTCGTTGTCCGGCTCCAGCACGACGCTTTCCCGTACCTGGTGCTTGAACTGGATGACGGGCTGCGGCTCCCCTGAATCCTGGGTCGGATCGTACCCCTCGGCCAGCTTGGCGTGCGATGCGATTTGGTAGACATCCCGGATCCGGAGCCGTTGCTGCGCCTGCTTGAGCAGTTCTTTGTCCATGAAGGGGCTGCCTGATTACACTTCCACTGCCGACGGGTGCGTTGACAGGTCCCGGCTTTCTGAAATTCGAAGTCGGCGTGTCCAGGTGGTACGGCGAGAGCGCGAATAGGCTCCGACGTTCTGTTCATTCCAGCCAAGCCCGAGGGTTTGCTGCGCGGCTACGCCATGGCCGATACCGCATACGTACGTCAGGATGCCGACAAGGTGCTGGTTCAGGCTCACGCGCTCGCTATCGGCGGCCTCTGCCAAGGCCCGGTGGAGGCTGCGAGGCAGGCGGAGGGTGACCCGCCCGCTGTAATCATCGGCGGGCACGTAGGGGACAGGCATTGCCTGGCCGCGCTCAGCCAGGATCGTCGCGGTGGTCTCGATGGTGTCGATCGCCAGGGCATGGGCTTCCTCGGCCGTGTCGGCGTACTCGGTGACATCGGGCAGCTCGCGGATTCGGGCTTCGTAGATATCTTCTCCTTCGATGACGGCCTTCCTGATGGTGATGTTGTAGGCGTGTGCGTCAGTCATGGTCGGTCCCCAGGATTCTTTCCAGTTCGTCTTTGTGTCGTTTCAGGTTGCGGATTGCCTTGGCAACGTATGCGGGTTTGACTTGCGGGTTCTTGCCGTGGTCGCAGTTGATGCCGTCGCTTGTGAAGTCTTTGAGATGCGGATGCGTGTAAACCTTGTGTCCGCCGCGTGAGCCGTCCCGGACTTCAAAGCCGAGTCCAGCGAGGACGGAGACAAGTTCGCTGCAGCGCGTGCTCCGCTTGCGCTGTTCCAGTTCTGCTATCGCGTCGTCAACTGGGCTGCTTGGCATGTGACACCATATGTGGTGTCATCAGTGTACAGCGTGAGGATGGCTGTGCAAGTGCGCAGCCTGTCGGAGCGCGCCACGATGCTTTAACCCGTGCCGGCAGCCCGCACACCCGCATATAGGGTCAAGGTGAGGTAGTGACGCCCATATATTGTGCTTCCCGGCGCAGGCGCATTGGCCGGCTGCGGGGCGGTTTTAGCCCACGGCAGTCTATTAAAATATCTGCGTTATAATTTTAACTCCGCTCTTCTGGCTAAAGCCTGTTTCACTCCATGGACACAAAGCGCTTTACGGACAACAAATTGGGAAGGCTGTTCGCGATCACATCGCCGCGCCCAGACGTAGCCTTTGTCCCCGATCCCCTGCTGACGGACTGGACCATGCCGCCGGCGATGTGGCCGCTGCTGATGGAGGCGCGCGAGGGCTTGGCACGGCTGGATGGCGTTGGCCGCCACCTGGTGAACCCGCAGCTGCTGCTGGCGCCACTGCAGCAGCGCGAAGCTTTGCGTTCATCGAGCATGGAAGGCACCTACGCCACGCCGGAGGAGCTGCTGCTGTACCAGATGGATCCGCGCGAGCCGACCTCCCGGGAGGACCGGGTCAACGCTTGGCGGGAGGTATCCAACTACGGCCGTGCCCTGCAGCAGGGCATGGACCTGATGGCTGGGGGGCTGCCGCTGTCGCTGCGGCTGATCCGGGAAATGCATCAGACCTTGCTGGGCGGGGTGCGTGGCCATGATCGCCGGCCGGGTGTATTCCGCGACTGCCAGGTGCATGTAGGCGTTGGTGGCCGGTTTATCCCCCCGCCCCCGGGTGAGGTGCCCGCTTGCCTGGACGCATTCGAGAAGTACCAACACGCGGAATCCACGGTGGACCCGCTGCTGCGCGCGTTCATGGCGCACTACCAGTTCGAGGCCATCCACCCGTTTCGCGACGGCAATGGACGCATTGGCCGCCTGCTGCTGTCGTTGACGATCTGCCAATGGTTGGGCCTGGGCAGCCCGTGGCTGTACATGAGCGCGTTCTTCGAGCGCCACAAGGATGAGTACATTGACCGGTTGTTTATGATCAGCGCAGATGGCCAATGGGAGGCTTGGTTGATGTTTTGCCTGCAGGGCGTCGTTGAGCAGGCGCGCGACACCGTGCGGCGCATCGACCAGCTTGTCGCGCTGCGCGCTGACTTCCTTGCCCGCGCCCGCTCCAGCGGCGGTAGTGCACGGCTGACGGGCATCGTCGAGCGTCTGTTCAGTGCCCCGATGCTGACGATCCCGCAATTGGCGTCCGTCACCGAGGTGACCTATCCCACCGCCAAGACCGATGTGACGCGGCTTGTGGACCTCGGCATCCTGGCCGGGGGCGATCCTTCGGTGACGCCCAGGTACTTTTTTTCACGCCCAATCTTCGACATCGCGTATGGAGACGCCTGATCCATGGGTGCCGCACCGATGAAGCTGATCCTGTTCGCCAACACCGACTGGTATCTCTACAACTTCCGCCGTTCGCTGGCGCTGGCGTTGCGTGATGCTGGCTACGAGCCGCTGCTGATCTCGCCCCCCGGCCCGTACGGCGACAGGCTGCGCGCGCTCGGCCTGCGCTGGGAGCCGGTGCCGATGGATCGCCGCAGCCTCAACCCGCTGCGCGAGGCGAAACTGCTGGCGTGGCTGGTCTCGCTGTTCCGCAGGGAGCGCCCGGCGCTGGTGCACGGTTTCACCATCAAGTGCGCCGTGTACGGATCGCTGGCGGCGCGCGTGGCCGGGGTGCCGGCGCGGGTCAACGCGGTGGCCGGCATGGGGTACGTGTTCACCAGTAACGACACCAAAGCCCACGTGCTGCGCCCGCTGGTGCGTGCGCTGCTGCGCGCGGCCCTGGATGGCGGCAATGCGCGGCTGGTGCTGCAGAACCCCGACGACGTGGCGCTGTTTGAGGCTGCCAAGCTGGTGGAGCGCGAGCATGTGCGCCTGATCCCGGGATCAGGCGTGGATTGCTCGCGCTTCCTCGCACGGGAGCCGAATGTGGCGAAAGATCGTCCGCTGCGCGTGGTGCTGGCCGCGCGCCTGCTCTGGGACAAGGGTGTCGCTGAGTACATCGCTGCCGCACGGCAGCTGCTTGGAGAAGGCAGGCCGCTGCAGTTCCTGCTTGCCGGTGATCCCGACCCGGGTAACCCCGCGGCTGTTCCGGAAGAAGCTGTGCGCGAATGGGTGGCCGAAGGCATCGTCGAGTGGCTTGGCCATGTGGACGACATGCCCGCGTTGTTCGGTTCGGTCGACATGGTGGTGTTGCCCAGCTACCGCGAGGGCCTGCCGAAGGGGCTGATTGAAGCGGGCGCTTGTGCACTGCCTCTGGTCACCACCGATGTACCCGGGTGTCGGGAAGTGGTGACCGACGGAATCGACGGTCTGCTGGTGCCGGTGCGCGATGCGGAGGCGCTGGCAGGAGCGATTGCCAGGCTTCAGGATGATCCGGAACTTGCCGCCCGCCTGGGCCAGGCCGCCCGCGCGAAGGCGCTGGCCGAATTTGACGAGAAGATCGTGATCGAGCGGACGATGGCCGTGTATCGCGAACTCCAGGCCCAACCATGACCGGCTCAGATGTGCTGCTGGCGGTGTTGGCTATCGGTGTGGCGGCCCTGCTCGCTCGTGGCAGTCATCCGTTGGTCGCAATTCTTCTGGTGGCATCGGCGCTCGCGGTTTCGGCGCTCCTGTTTCTGCCGACAGAGATGCTTGGAAACCTGGTGGGCACGGATCGTGTACATCGCTTCTATCGCCTGACTCGCGCCACCCCGTTCAATCCGCCGGAGTGGGTCCACATCATCGTCTTTGCCTGGCTGGGCCTGCTGATCTGGTTGGGGCAGGCAAGGATGCGCGGCTGGACGGGCTTGGTGCTGATCGCGGCGCTTGGCGTGGCCGCGGAGTTGGCTCAGTGGCTGACGGATGGTCGGGAGCCGAGCCTGGCAGATGCGGCGTTGAATGTTGCCGGTGGTGTGCTTGGCGTCCTGTTGGCCATCCTCATCCGCAAACTGGCCAAGCGTTTGTAGGAGCGCGCCACGCGCGCGAAGCCGCGTGAATTCTGTCGTTGCTGCGGGGCTTCGGCCTCGGCGCGGTGGCCGAGGCCACCCGGCATGGCCAAACGTCACGCGGCTTCGCGCGCATGGCGCGCTCCTACAGCACCAGCTGCTGTCCGTGCCCATCCGGAATAGCCGTCTATCTCCGTAGGCTCCGATGGCAGCATTCGCCAGGGAGGGAGCCGGGAGGGGGCGGTGAAATTCAACGAGTTCCGGTATCTGATCCTGTCGGACCTGTACCGGATTGCCGGGACGGATTCGCCACGGGCGTTTCTGAAACACTTCTTCTTCGGCGAGGCGTTCACCTACAACGTCTGGCTCAGGGCGGCGCGCTATGTGAGGGGCTGGGGCAGGCCGGGGTTTCCGCTGTATGCGCTGGTGTGGCTGCTGCTGCGCAGGGCGAAGTTCCGCTATGGGATTTCCATCAGCGAGCACACGCGGATCGGACCCGGGTTCTATATCGGCCACTTCGGCGGGATCATCGTCCACCCGGATGCGGTGATCGGCAGGAACTGCAATATTTCCCAGGGCGTGACGATCGGGCAGTCAAACCGCGGCGCGCGCGTGGGCGTGCCGGTTATTGGCGACAACGTCTACATTGCTCCGGGCGCGAAGATCGTCGGCGGCGTGCGGATCGGCAACAACGTGGCCATCGGCGCGAATGCGGTTGTGATTGCGGATGTGCCGGACAACTCCGTGGCGGTCGGAGTGCCGGCCAAGGTCCATGCAGGCGGCTCGCAGGGGTATGTGAACCGGACTGACTACGACGCGACCAACTGACCCGCCCTCTGTAGGAGCGCGCCATGCGCGCGAAGCCGCGTGACCATTGGCCACGCAGCGAGGCGTCGGCTCGGTTACCAGATCAAATCGTCAGGCACTTCAAACTTGGCGTAATAAGCGGCGTCTTCATCGCTGAGGGCGCCGTCGGCGCCTTCGGCCTGGCCATGGTCGAGGACCACCAGGGCAGGATCACGTTCGCGCACCTTGTCGCCGGCCACGCGCGGGAGCAGTTCGTAGCGGTCGTCGAGGCGGGCGATGACCAGGGCGCCGGCGGCGAGTTTTTTGCGCTGGTCGTCGTCGATCAGCAGGGTGCGGATGGCGCCGTCGGCGGTGAAGCGGTATTCGCTTTCGCCGCTGCGCGGAACCTTGCGGTCCTGGATGATCTGCCGGGCCTGGGCGCGCATTTCGGCCTGACGGGCCTTGGCCTTGCGCTCGGCTTCGATGGCGCGGTCGCGTTCCGCCTTCTCGGCGCGGGCGCGCTCGGCCTCGCGCTGGATGTCAGCGTCCGTGGGCGGGGCCTTGCCGTGGCGGGCCTTGACCTGCTGGCGGGCGATCTCGGCCACTTTGGATTTCTTGACCAGTCCGGCCTTGAGCAGCTGTTGCTGCAGCGGGTTGCCCTTTGCCATGTCCGGTGCCTTGCTGGAACGGATGCCCATGATACCGGCGACGCGTGCGGTTCGCGGGGCGCCGGGGGCGTAGCCCCGACCTACGGGACGCATGGATTCCGTAAATGCGGATAATGTGCGCACTGTTGCAGGGACCCGCCGATGACCGCTTTTGATTCCGTTTGCACGACGCTGCTTGAGCAGCCGCGCACCTGGCTGGTGACCGGCTGTGCCGGCTTCATCGGTTCCAACCTGCTGGAGGCGCTGCTGCGCCTGGACCAGCGGGTGGTGGGGCTGGACAACTTCAGCACCGGCTTCCAGCACAACCTGGACGAGGTGCAGGGGCTGGTGACGGCCGGGCAGTGGGACAGGTTCCGCTTTTTCCAGGGTGATATCACCGATCTGGCCACCTGCCATGAGGTCTGCGCAGGCGTGGACCACGTGCTGCACCAGGCGGCGCTGGGCTCGGTACCGCGCTCGATCGCCGATCCCATCGCCACCAACCGGGCCAATATCGACGGCATGCTCAACATGCTGGTGGCGGCGCGCGACGCGAAGGTGGGCAGCTTCACCTATGCGGCCAGCAGCTCCACCTACGGCGATCATCCAGCGCTGCCCAAGGTGGAGGAGAACATCGGCAAGCCGCTCTCGCCGTACGCGGTGACCAAGTACGTGAACGAGCTGTACGCGGATGTGTTTGCGAAGACCTACGGCTTCCAGAGCATCGGGCTGCGCTACTTCAACGTATTTGGCCGGCGCCAGAACCCGGAAGGCGCGTATGCGGCGGTGATCCCCAAGTGGACGGCCTCGATGATCCGCGGGGAAGAGGTGTTTATCAACGGAGATGGCGAGACCAGCCGCGATTTCACCTATGTGGACAACGCCATCCAGGCCAGCCTGCTGGCGGCGCTGGCACCCGATACCGCCCGCACGCGGGTGTACAACATGGCGGTGGGTGACCGGAACACACTGAAGGGATTGTTTGCGGCGATTCGCTCGACCCTGGCGGCCAATGGCGTGGAATACACGCGTGACCCGGTGCACCGGGAGTTCCGGCCGGGCGATGTGCGCCACTCACTGGCCGATGTCGGCGCCGCCCGCGAATTGCTGGGCTATGCGCCCACCCACGACCTGGCCGCGGGCTTGGCGCAAGCCATGCCTTGGTACGTGCGGCACCTTGGCTGAGGCAGCTTCCGCTGGCTAAAACGTGCCGCGCGTCACATAGTTGTCCCTTGTGATGGATGGGATGGTCACGGGGTCGAAATACCTGTTGTGATATCGATGGCTTACGTTTCGGGCGCATCAGTTGGCCCGTTTTTGCTCGCCTGATTGGCGCGAATTTGGACTGGTGGCAAGTGATGGATTGGTCGGTTGATACAGGGATGTTGGCGGCATTGGGAGCAGCGGCCATTACCTGGATAGTCCTGAAGCTGCTGCATCCGCTGGCGCCCCGGTTGAATCTGCTGGATCACCCCAAGGGGCGAAAGGATCATGCGCATCCGACGCCGATTACCGGCGGGCTGGCGATGGCGGCCGCGTTAGTGGCGGTTGGTCTGGTGACGAGGGGCAGCTTCGCCACGGATACGCTGGTGTCGTTTCTGGTGGCGGCGGTGCTTTTGACCGGCGTGGGCCTGGCCGATGACCGCTACGATCTGCGCTGGTATTGGCGGATCGTGGCCCAGGTGCTGGCCGCGCTGATCATGGTGTACGGGGCCGGGGTGCGGGTGGAGCAGATCGGACCCGTGTTCGGGCTGGATAACCTGGCGCTGGGCTGGCTGTCGGTGCCGTTCACCGTGTTCGCGACGATTGGCATCATCAATGCGGTCAACATGATCGACGGCGCCGATGGGCTGGCCGGGCTGCTGGTGGCGGTGGCGCTGGTGATGCTGGCGGCCGCTGCGGTGTACGCGGGCAACATGGGGCTGAGCCGGCATTCGCTGGTGGTGGCCGGGGCGGTGGGTGCGTTTCTGCTCTACAACATGCGTTTCCCGTGGCAGGCGCGGGCCAAGGTGTTCATGGGCAATGCGGGCAGCGCGTTCCTGGGGCTGGTGGTGGCGTGGGTGGTGTTCCGCCTGACCCAAAACCCCGGCCATCCGGTGAGCCCGGTACTGGCGCTGTGGTTGATCCCGATTCCGATCATGGACTGCCTGGTGCTGACGGTGCGCCGCACCCGCCAGGGTCGCTCGCCGTTCTCGGCCGGGCGCGATCATATCCATCACTTCATGCAGGACGCGGGCTTCGGTCCCACCCAGGCGGCGGTGGCGCTGGCGGGTTTCAGCCTGGGGTGCGGACTGCTGGCGGGCCAGGCGATGCGCTTTGACGTGCCGCATCCGGTGATCCTGGTGGCCTTCCTGGTGCTGTGCGTGTTCTGGTATTGGCTGAGCGCCCGTCGTGCGCGGGTGCTGGCGTTTTTCCGCGTGCTGCGCCGGCTGCCGGTGTTCGGTGCCGTGCGCTCCGGGACTGACGGCGACGCATCGAACGTGCCGCACAGCGGCTGACCCTGCCGGGGGGGTGTCGCTGGGGTCGGCGCGATGTGCGGCCTGTGTAGGAGCGCGCCATGCGCGCGAAGCCGCGTGACGCGTCGATCGTTTCGAACTGTCGGGCGGGTCGGTGCTTCGGATCCGATGTGGATGCCGAAGCCGCGCCGCGGGGATTGAATTCACGCGGCTTCGCGCGCGTGGCGCGCTCCTACATTGGGGTCTGGCAGGCGCGTTGCAGGTCTTCGTCTCCGGTGGCGTTGCAGCGCAGGGCGTATTCGCTGGCGCGGTCGCGTTCGCCAGCGCGCTGGTACAGACGCACGGAGTGGGGCAGCAGCAGGTTGCTGTCGCCCAGGCTCTGGCGGCTGATCTCCAGTGCCTGCACCGCGCGCTGGTTGCCCGCCTCGCCAAGCTCGTCGAGCACCATGAAGTGGGCCTGGTAGAGGGAGTCGGGCTGCTGCAGCTCCTGCAGTGCGTCCTCTTCCCAGTTGCGCAACGGACCGTTGAGCTGCAGGCGCAGCAGGCTCATGCGTGCGAAGGGAATGGCGGCGGCGGGGCCGCGGCGGATCTGATCGGCCAGCGGCACGGCCGCGCCGGACCCTTCCTGCTCAATGACGCGGTTGAGCTGGTGCACTTGTGACACCTCCGCGAGCAATCCCTGGACGCGGCTGTCGCCAGCCCAGGGGAGCGGGCGCAGCTCCGGCCGGTCGTGGTCGGGGTGGGCGCGGTCCAGGTGATCGAGCACCTTGTCCAGGCGCGCGGCCGGGGTGTCGTGCTGGCGCCGCAGGCGCTGCATGCCTTGTCCGACGCCCGCGAACGCGCCGCTGATGGCGGCGCCCAATATCCGCTTGCCGCTGCTCTGGGCTTCCATCCCGATGCGGGTGCCGGTGGCGTGGGCGGTAACCACGGTCTCCAAGGTGGTCTGGCGGTGTTCGTGTTCCTGGCGCTGGGCCTGCAGCTGGGCTTCCCAGGACTCCATGCGCCCGAGCACGTCGGCCATGCCGACCGGGCTGTAGCCGGCGGCGACCAGCAGGTCGATGGCCAGGGCGTCGGCGCTGTTCTCGTCGCGGCGGCTGCGCGCGGGTGCCATCGCGGTCTGCATGCTCTCGGCCACCACGTGCCGGGCCATGAGGTCGCGCACCAGCCGGGTGCTGGGATCGCCCTGCGGCATGCCATGGCGCTGGCTGAGGTAGACCTCCGCCGCGCCGCTGAACCGGCGGGCCAGGCTCTCGAGTACGGTGGGTGCGTTGTGGTTGAGCAGCAGGTGGGCGTATTCGTGGGCCAGCAGGGCGGCGACTTCGTCTTCCGACTCCATGCTGGCGAGCATCCCCGCGGCCACGATGATGCCGCCATCCACGGTGGCAAAGGCGCGGAAAGCGGGATCAGGCGAGACGTACACGCGCGCAGGAACCGGCGCCTCGTGCCAGCTGGACTGCAGGCGGGAAAGTACCTGGTTGAGATGGCCATCGAGGCGCTCGTCGCCCATCACGCCGTAGGACTGGCGCAGGGCGTCGAAGGTGTCGGGCACCTGGTCCGGGTTCAGCACTTCGCTCCCGACGATCCACAGCTGGCGGGCGGTGTCGAAGTCGTTGCGGGTGATGGTGCGGTCGCCGATCTTCCACTGCCCCTGGACTGTGGGTGGCACCAGCAGGCAGGCGGCTGCGGCGAGTGCGAGGACGGAGCGGCGCATGTCAGCAGCCCTCGCCGACACCTGAGGTGCCGGCGATCATGCGGTCGCCGACGCTGGACAGCCCGGGCGGGCAGTCGGCCTTGACCTGTTTCGCCTGATCCAGCACCAGTTGCATGCGTTCAAGCCAGATGGGGCCGTCGGCGGTCCCGATCTGCACGTAGGTGCCGCGGGCTTCGCATACAACCTGGGCGGGCAGCTGCAGGCTGGAGGCATCGACGCGGTCGCTGCGGCGGAAGCTGTCGCCTTCGGCTACGAAGCGGTATGCGTGGTCACGTCGCAGGTCCATGACCTGGAGGGGTTGGCTAGGTGCAGTGCAGCCCTCGACGGTCGGGGTTGCGGGCGTGCCGGTGGAAATCGCCTGGCCGGTTGCCATGGCCAGCGCGAGGGCGGCAAGCGCTGGGAAGATCCTGTTGTTCCGGTGGCTGGTCATGGCTGAACTCCTCGTTGGGACGGGGTGGGTGCGCGCATCCTGGCGGTGACGCGCCAGGCGGTGTAGGCGAAGAGGAGGGCTGCGACCACCCAGTTGGGGGCCGGCAGGCTGAGGGCGGTGAGCGACCACCAGGTGGCAAGGCCCACGGTGAATCCGGCAAGGCTGAGCAGAGCCCAGCGCACGATGGGCAGGCCGCGGCGGTGGCCGCGCAGGATGAGGGCCAGTGCCAGGCACAGGCTGAGGCCGGCGAGGCTGCTCACCACCCGGCTCATACCTTCATCGCGGTAGCGGTAATCGCCGCCGCGGTCCATCAGGTTGTCCAGCGCCATGGCATGCAGGTAGCCGCCCGGAACGCGCCGGTGCACCGGGGTGAGCACGCTGTCCTCCACGCCGGGCAGATCGACGGCGAGGATGACGATGCGGTCCTTGAGAAACCCCTCAGGCAGGTCTTCGACCTGGTGTTCGGCGACGGTGAGGGTGTAGGGGCAGCGCTCGCGGCTGGTTTCGATGGCTGCGGGATTCAGGCCGGAAAACAGGCCGGATACCAGGGCGCCGCCGGTGCGTGCCCAGCGCCAGGCACGGCCGGGATCGGGCGCTTCGGCAAAACAGGCGTTGGTGGGAGCGAGGGCCTGGAGGTCTTCCGTGCGGCCAGGCTGATCGCGCCATGGCCAGGGACGCTGCTGGCCCCACTGCACCACCATCGGGGCAGGGTTTGCGGGCAGCGTCCACGGATTCCTCGACGGGTTGCAGCCCGGCAGCCTGTCCAGCTTGGGGTCCACTGCGACGCCATCATCAAGCATGCCCGGGCAGGCGAAACGATAGAGCCTGAGGGCCACTGATTCGCGCTGGCTGTCGGTCAGCGTCTCCGGTGCGTCCGCGTGCGACCACGGCACAATGTTGGCGTCAGTCAGCCGCAGCGGGTAGTCGCTGCCCGCGCCCATCCAGGCAATCGGCGCCACATCGACCCCGTGCGCCTCGGAAAACAGCGAGGGCGCGCCGGGCCGCTCGGTGCCGAGCAGCACCGGGATGCGGGTCTCGCGGGTGAGCACGTCCAGTTCCCCGCGGGCGTACTCGAGCGTGTTGTCTTCCTGCCGCTCGCGGCGCACCAGCACATCGACAAACACGGCGCGCGGAGAATCGTAGAGGATCCGCCGCACCGCATCGGCGTAGTACTCGTAGCGCGGCGGCCAGCCGTAGCCGCGATCCTTCAGCGTCTCCGGCGTGATCAGCACCATGACGATGTCGCCCTGGGCGCGCGAGTCGTAGAACGGCGCTTCCAGGCGCGCGTTGAGGTGCTCGGAGTACTGGCCGGTGTTGCGGTTGAGGCCGAAGGGATCGAGCCAGGCCAGCAGCCCGGCCCAGGCGAACATGACCGCCGCCGCGCCGAGGGCGACCGACAGCGTGCGGCGGGTCCAGAGCCAAGGACAGCGGGTGGCCGGTGTTGGCGCGGCGTCTTCCGGGGCGGATTCCAGCGGACGTTCGGCTGTACCGGAGGCGGCGACTGCGGGTCTGAACCAGCCGGGGACTTCCTGCAACTTCAGCCTGAGCCCGTAGCCCATGCCGTGGAAGATTTCCGGCAGACCGCGCAGCCCATCGGGGGCGCGAACAGGTGGTTCACTGGGCAGCAGCCGGATGATCGCTCGCAACAGCTTGCCCAGCGCTGCGCGCGCCTGCCCCAGCTGCGAGGCAAAGAATCGGTCCCTGTGATCCCTTGGTTCCATCGGCCCCTGTTCCGATGTCAGCCGAGTCGGCGTCGACCAATCCTACCCCGGGAAATGGGCGTGCATCACATTTGTAAACTGAATGCGCTCACACTTCGCGCCAATGCAATTGTGCCCGGGACCGCCCCCACAAACCGATCGTCACGCGGCTTCGCGCGCATGGCGCGCTCCTACAGGGGTGGATCAGGCCGTTCGGGCGCGTGGCGGGTAGCTACAGTTCGGCCAGCCAGTCGCGGGGCTTGAGGTAGTCGGCCAGGCGGGCTTCGTCGCTGCCGGGTTCCGGGGTGAAGCCGTACTCCCAGCGCACCAGCGGGGGCAGGCTCATCAGGATCGATTCCGTGCGTCCGCCCGACTGCAGGCCGAAATGCGTGCCGCGGTCGAACACCAGGTTGAACTCCACGTAGCGACCCCGACGGTAGAGCTGGAACTGGCGCTCGCGCTCGCCGTACGGAGTGTCCTTGCGGCGCGCGATGATGGGCAGGTAGGCATCGAGGAAGCCGTCGCCGACGGCCTGCATGTAGCCGAATTCGTTGTCGAAATCCCCGCTCATGTCGTCGAAGAACAAGCCGCCCACGCCGCGGGTTTCATCGCGGTGCTTGAGGAAGAAATAGTCGTCGCACCACTTCTTGTGCGCGTCGTAGCGCGCCTGGCCGCCGTAGGGCTCGCACAGGTCGCGGGCCACGCGGTGCCAGTGCAGCACGTCTTCGTCGAAAGGGTAGAAAGGGGTGAGATCGAAGCCGCCGCCGAGCCACCAGGCCACGGTTTCGCCATCGCGCTCGGCGCGGAAGTGGCGCACGTTGGCGTGGGTGGTGGGCAGGTACGGGTTGTGCGGGTGGAAAACCAGCGAAACGCCCATGGCGCGCCACGCGGTGCCGGCCAGCTCAGGGCGGGCGGCGGTGGCTGAGGGCGGCAGCTGGGTGCCGGACACATCGGAAAACCCGATGCCGGCCTGCTCGAACACCCCGCCATCGCGCAGGATGCGGGTGCGCCCGCCGCCGCCCAGCAGGGGGCCGTTGCCGGGCTCGCGGGTCCAGGCGTCTTCAATGAATCGGGCCTTGCCGTCGGCCGCTTCGATGGCGGCGCAGATCCGGTCCTGCAGGCCGGTGAGGTAGTCGCGTACGTGGGAAAGATCGTTCATCCACGCATTGTAGGCGGCCCGCGCCGGGGTCGCTTGGCGGTGTAGCGCAGCGGTCACGGATGTTTACGAAGAGTTGAACATTGCCCGGCTATGGTGGCCGCCCCTTGATGCAGAAGAACGACATGAGTTTGATGAAAATCACCCCTCCGCCAGCGCCGTTTCCGCTGCTGGATGACGTGATCGTGCTGAGCAATGCGGCCATGCGTGCGGACGAGCCGGTCAAGGCGGTAAACAAGCTGGTGAAGGGGCTGCGGGGTCTGCTGGCCGGCCCCCTGGAGCTGCCGGAATGGCTGCTGGAAACCCACCCGGATGAGCACGCCCGGCGCGAACTCTACCGTTCGCGCGAACACGGCTACGAAGTGATCGCCATCACCTGGGCGCCCGGGCAGGTGAGCACCGTGCATGACCACGGCGATACCTGGGGCGTGGAATCGGTACTGCGCGGCCGGCTGGAGGTGAACGACTACCGCTTGAAGGCGCAGCACCGGGCGCTGTCGGAGCTGGAGCCCGACGGCGGCCACGTGCTGGAGACCGGCAGCGTGATCGGCCTGGTGCCACCGCAGGATCTGCACCAGTGCCGCAATGCCGATCCGCACGAGGTGGCCGTGTCGCTGCACGTGTACGGCAAACACCTGGACCACGTGAAGCGCTACACCCACGTGGAAGGCAATCTCTACCGCCCGCAGCGGGTGATGCTCGGCACCGTTTGACCCCGATACGGCGGCGGGCCGCCGGGGGTGAACGCCCCCACCTTCGTCGTACGGGGCCGGCCGGCCCAATGTAGGAGCGCGCCATGCGCGCGAAGCCGCGTGAATCCGGGCGGCTCGAAAAAGCCTCGGACACGGTGCGGCGGCCGAAGCCCCGCCCCGCAGCCAGGTGTCACGCGGCTTCGCGCGCATGGCGCGCTCCTACAAGGGGGGCGTCAGTCGTCTTTCAGGACGCGTTCGAACAGCTCATGGATGCGGCGGTACTGGTCATACCAGGAGTCGGCGTGCTGGTAGGCGTGGCGTTCCAGCGGGTAGCTGGCCACTTCCCACTTGTCCTTGCGCAGCTCGATCAGGCGCTGGGCCATGTGCACCGAGTCCTGGTAGAAGACGTTGTCGTCGATCATGCCGTGGCCGATGAGCAGGTGGTCCTGCAGGTTCTCCACGTATTCGATCGGCGATGACTTCAGGTACGCCTCCGGGTCGATATCCGGAGTGTTGAGGATGTTGGCGGTGTAGGGGTGGTTGTAGTGGTGCCAGTCGCCCACCGGGCGCAGCGCGGCGCCGGCCTTGAAGGTGCCGGGTTCGCGGAACAGGGCCATGAAGGTCATGAAGCCGCCGTAGCTGCCGCCGTAGATGCCCACCCGGTCGCGTTTGCCCTGGCGCTGTTCGACCAGCCAGTCGATGCCATCCAGGTAGTCCTCGAGTTCCGGATGGCCCATCTGCCGGTAGATCGCCGTGCGCCAGTCGCGGCCGTAGCCGGCCGAAGCGCGGAAATCCAGGTCCAGCACGATGTAGCCCTGCTGCACCAGCATGTTGTGGAACATCTGCTCGCGGAAATACGTGGGCCAGCGGTGGTGCACGTTCTGCAGGTAGCCGGCGCCGTGCACGAACAGCACGATCGGGTACTCGCGGCCGGGTTCCATTTCAGCTGGACCGTAGTACTTGCCCCAGATGCTGCCGGCGCCGTGCCTGGATGGCACCTGCACGATTTCCGGCTGCAGCCACTGGTATGCCCTGTAGTCCTCGCTGCGGGTGTCGGTGAGTACCTGGTGGCCGCTGCCGTCAGCGTTCATCACCGCCAGCTGCGGCGGCACATAGGCGGAGGAGTGGCGCAGCAGCAGGCGCGAACCATCGGGGGATTCGGCGAAATCGTTGACGCCGTCGAGGTTGGTCAGCTCACGTGCCTGGCCGCCTTCGACAGGCACTTCGCACACTTCGTAGTCCACCGGGGCGCTGAGGTTGCACACGAACAGGAAACGCGAACCGTCCGCGGACAGCACCGGGTCGGAGACTTCCCATTGTCCCGAGGTGAGCGCGTTGGGGCGGCCGTTGGCGGCCAGATACAGGTGCGCATGGCCGCTGTGCTCGGAGACGAACCACAGGGTGCGATTGTCCGGCATCCAGTCGAATTCGTTGAAGCCCCAGTTGATCCAGCCCTGCGGGTCGCTCAGGCGGTGGCGGGTGTCGAGCTGGGCGCTGGACGGGTCCAGCACCGCCAGCCAGCGATCCTTGTTGTCGACTGAATGCAGCATCAGCGCGGCCTGCGTGCCGTCGGCGTTCCAGCGCATGGTGTGGCTGCCGAAGCCTTCCAGGCGCACCGGGCGCGAGCCCTTCAGCGGGTCCTTGCCGGCGGCGGCGCGCAGGTCGGCCAGCGGGTCGTCGGAGATGCCGGGCAGGGAATCCAGGTCGAGCTTGCGCGGGGTGCCTTCCTGCATGTCCACCAGCCAGAAGGTCATCGGCGCGGGATCGTTGCGGCCCACGCGGATGCGCACGTCCTCGGTTTCCTCGTAGCCCGATTCGGTAATGAATTTCGGCATCTTGCCGCCCTGGCCGCGGTCGGCGTTCTTGGGCGTGGTGGCGGCCAACAGCCAGCGGCCGTCGGGTGACAGCGCGCTGCCGGCGATGGAGACATCACCGCCCAGGTACACCGGCGGCGGGGCGCGGGTGGGGTCTTCGCGCTGCCAGTCGGCTTCCTGCTGTCGGCGGGCCTCGCGCTGGATGCGCTCGGTGCGCAGGGTGTCAAACAGGCGCAGTTGGTGCTCGCGCAGCTGGTCCGCGCGCGCCGGCTTGTCCGGATCGTCCAGGGCGCGGAGCACCGCGGCTTCGGTCACGCCGCTGGTGTTCCAGCGCTGCCAACGGTCATTGCCGATACGCCAGATCAGTGCGCCGTCGTGGCTCCACTGCAGCGCGGCGGCGCTGGATCCGCCATGGGTGAGCTGTTCCAGCGCGCCATTGCGCAGGTCGCGCACGAACACGTCGCCATTGCGGACGAATGCGGCGCGGGCGCGGGTGGCGTCATATACCGGCTGCATGCCGTCGATGTCGGCACGGGCCGCGCCTTCCACCAGGGTCGACTGGTTGCTGGCCAGGTCCTGCATCCAGGTGTCACGGATCGGGCTGCCTTCGCGCTTGAGCGTGTAGTAAGCGCGACTGCCATCCAGCGACCACCAAGTCTGTTCCACCGGCGGGCCGATCCAATCCGGGTCGTCCATGACGCGGTCCAGGGTCAGGACCTGGGCCGGCTGGGCGGCCAGCGAGGAGGCAAACAGCAGGAGGGACAGCGGGAGAAGTCGGATCATGGCGCTCAGCGGGTGGGTGCAAAGCGCGCCAGATTACCAGCCTGTTACAGACGCCGGATGGCCCGAACGTCCCGGATGCGAGGCAAAAAAACAGGGGCGCATGCGCCCCTGGTCAACGTCCGTGTTCAACATCCCTGTTCCCCGAAAGTTCCGGAGGTCCCTGCGGGGAACTTTGTACCACTGGGGTTCAGGGTAAAGCGCGACGGCGGTCGCATTTCGCGTGAAAGAGGTGTGAAAATGTGACGGCATTGGACATTTCACGTCGCCCCGGAGCGTCGGTTTTCCGGGCTTGGGGGCGCTTTTGCGCCGCAGTCGAGCCCGCTCCGGTTCCCCATACCGTCCATTTCACGCACAATCCTGATGGTTGTCGCCCTTTCTCCTGTCCTGGCCATGCACGCCTACGTATATAAAAGCCTCCGCAAGGCGGATACCTATGTGTATCTGGCCCGTCGCGATGATTTCGAGTGTCTGCCCGCGCCGGTCCGTGAGCCGTTGGGCAAGCTGCACTTTGTGCTGCACGTGGAGCTGACTCCGGAGCGCAAGCTGGCCACCCAGGATCCGGCGCTGGTGCGGGCCAATCTGGTTGCCCGCGGATTCCATCTGCAGGTGCCGCCTTCGCGCGCTGACGATCCAATGACGGAGGACTGGGGCACCGATGCCTGAGTCGATTTCAAGGCGCGGGCCTGCTGTCGCCGCTTTCGTGATGGGTGCGCTGCTGGTGCTGCTGGCCGGGCTGGGAAGCCTGGCTGCCGTGTTCGCCACTTGGCTGGCGCAGCCGGCCTTCGCCCTGGCGGTGCGTTGGTGGCGCGGCACCGGGCCGGCACCGGCACGGGCGCTGCTGGCCAGGGATCTGGGCAACCTGCTGCTGCTGTGGGGCGTCGCCGGCGCGGTGGCCGCCCTGCTGGCGGCGTGGCCGTTGTCCATCCTGTTGCAAAGCGAATCGCTGGGCGCGGTGCTGGCGCTGAGCGCGGTGGCCGGCATCGGCGTGCTGGCGCTGTGGCGGGCGTGGCCGGTGTGGCACGCGGTGGAGCGCGATGGCGACAGCGTCGCGGCGGCGTGGCGCGTGCTGGCTGATCGCGATGCTTCCGCAACGCGCGGCGCGTGGCTGGCCGGCATGGTCACCGTGGCGCTGGTGCTGCAGCTGTTGTTGGTCTGGCCGGGCCTGGTGGAAGGCGGCGCGCGCTGGGTCCTGGCGGGACTGGGCCTGCTGGTCTGGCCGCTGGTGCATGTGCTGCTGCAGCGGCTGCCGGCGCCCGACAGACTGCCGATGCAGGTGATCGAAATGCCCGGCGAACCGGCGCCGATGGAGCTGGAGCCGGAGGAAGGTGATCTGCAGGCGGCGCTGTACGCGGCTGCCCGCCGGGGGCGCGTGGAGCGGGCGCTTGAACTGCTGGCCCAGGGCGCGGATCCGCACGCGCTGCCGGCCGCGGACGATCGCGACCAGCGCACCCTGCCGGTGCTGGCGGCGGTGCTGCCCGACCTGCGTCTGCTGCGTGAACTGATTGCCTGCGGGGTGGATGTAAATGCCGCGCACGGGGGCCTGACTCCGCTGCTGGCCGCCACCCGCGACAGCTGGCACGGCCGTCCGGACGCGGTCATGACCCTGCTCGCCAACGGTGCCGATCCGGCCGCGACCGATCGCGAAGGCAATACCCCCATGCATCACGCGGGGCGCAGCTCCGACCCCGGCGTGGTGGCGCTGCTGCGTGACGCCGCGGCCGATGTGGATGCGCTCAACCATGACGGCCTGACCCCGCTGGGCGTGGCCTGCATGGCCGGCAACTGGCGCCTGGCCCGGTTCCTGCTGGAGCGCGGTGCGCGCGCGCAGATTGAAGAGGCCACCCCTTCGCTGGTGGCCGCCGCCGGTGGTGAAGACGACGACCCGGCCGGCGTGCAGCTGCTGCTGCGCTACAAGGCCACGCCCGACAGCGCCGACCGCAGCGGTGCCACGGCACTGCACCGTGCCGCATTCGCCGGGCACGCGGAGATCGTCGCCGAGCTGGTGGGCGCGGGTGCCAATCTGGAAATCAAGGACGGGCAGGAGCGCACGCCGCTGCTGGAGGCTGCCCGCGGTGGCCGCCTGGCGACCCTGGAAGCGCTGGTTGAAGCCGGCGCCGATCCGATGCTGGTGGACGCCGAAGGCCGTAGCGCGCTGGCCTTGGCCTGCCTTGCCGCCACGCCGTCGCCGCCCCTGGTCCGCCGTCTGCTGGAGCTCGAGGTGGATCCGCAGCTGGCCGACGCGGAGGGCAAGCGGCCGCTGGAGCATGCGGCCGCAAGCGGGCGCTGGTCGCTGGTGAGCCTGCTTGATCCGGACTACGCGCTGCCTTCAAGCGTGCGCCCCGAGGACGGTCAGGACGAGGTGCCGGACCGCGCGCCGCTGTCGCTGCTGCGCGATGGCCTGGGCGAAGCGAAATTGGATCGGCTGGACGAACTGGTGCCGCTGCTGACCCCGCACGAGCTCGGCGGACTGCTGCTGGACGATGAGGTTGCGGTCACTGCGGAACGGATCGACTGGCTGATGGCGCATGGCGCGGACCCCGATGTGCGCCAGGGCGCCGACGGCGAGGGCGCGCTGGGTGATACGGCCATGTTCACCCTGCTGGCCCGGGGGCCGGGTGCGATCGAGCCGCTGCGCGCGCTGCTGCGTCATAACGTGTCTCCGGCCGGTGCCGGTGGGCTGGCGCGCTTCCTCGCGGCCTGCGTGCGGGGCGATCATGGCGCGCGTGGGCTTGAGCAGCTGGGGCTGGAACTGCTGCAGCGCGGCGCCGATCCATTTGCCGCTTCGGCAGAAGGTGATCCGCCGCTGTCGCTGGTGGTGCGGCTGGGCTGGATGCGGCTGCTGGAAGCGCTGGTGTTGGCCGGCGTCGACCTGGATGCGCGAGATGGTCGCGGCATGACCGCCCTGCATTTGAGCGCCGCGCTGGGGCGCGAACCCGCGTTGCGCGCGCTGGTGCGCCACGGCGCCAACCCCGGCGTGCGTGCGGCCGATGGCCAGACCCCGCTGGGCGTGGCGCTGGCCGGCGGACGGCGCGATATCGCCGACTGGCTGGACTGGCGTGGCTGGCCGCTGCCGCGTCGCCCGCTGCAGCCGGAAGACCTGCCCGCCGCCGCCATGGCCGGCGATGCCGACGCCGTGAGGCGCCTGCTGGTGCTGGGCTTCGACGTGGATGTGGTGGACCCGCAGGGCTGCTCGGCGCTGCTGCGCGCGGCCGGCGGCGGTCATCAACTCGTGGTGGAGCTGCTGCTGGAGCGCGGCGCCGATCTGCAGCTGGCCGCCAGCTCCGGGGCCACGCCGCTTTCGGCTGCGGTGAGCATGGGTCACGCCGAGGTAGTCGCCCGTCTGCTTGAAAAGGGTGCGAGCCTGGAACAGCGCCTGCCTGGGGAAGTGACCGTGCTGATGCTGGCCGCCGCGCTTGGCCTGCCGGAACTCTGTGCGCGGCTGCTGGCCGCCGGCGCCGATGTGCACGCCACCGATTCCCAGGAGCTGACGGCGCTGCACTGCGCCGCCCTGTACGGCTTCACCAGCGATGACCGGCCGCGCCTGGTCGCCTTGTTCGACACCCTGCTCTTGGCCGATGCCCAGGCGGACGCGGAGGCGAGCGGCGGGGTGACGCCGCTGCTGCTGCTGCTGGGCGCACGCGCCGAGCCGGGCGCCACATGTGATGAAGCGGTGGTAGGCGCGGCATTGAGCCAGCTGCTGGACGAAGAGGTGTCGCTGGAAGCCCAGGACGCCCGTGGATTTGGACCCCTGCACCTGGCCGGCCTGCACGGTCTGCTCGATCTTGCCCGCCGCCTGCTGCGCGCCGGCGCCGATCCCGATTTGCGCGACACCCTCAACCGCACCCCGCGCGAGATCGCCGTCATGCGCGGCTTCATCGACCTGGCCGCCGAACTCGCCCCGGCCAACGCCCAGCCCGGCGTCTCCATGGCCCGCTTCCTGCGCGACCAGACCTGAGCCGGGTGTCGGCCGCGTAGGTCGGGGCTACGCCCCCGACGCCCTGCGAATCATGCGCCCCGGCGTTCATCACGAACCACGCATCCCCCGCGTCGGCCACGTAGGGCCGACCTACGGTAGCCCCGCGAATCATGCACCCCGCGTTCACCACAAACCACGCATCCCCCGCGTCGGCCACGTAGGGCCGACCTACGGTAGGTCGGGGCTACGCCCCCGACGCCCCGCGAACCCCGCACCCGGGCGGTGGCTCTCCACATCCCCAGTCGTCCGGATACACACCGCGCGCGTGCCACGCGTGGAAGCTTGACCATATCCAGTCACAGGGGCGAGCGGCTGCACCGTGCTTGACCGGGTTGAAGTGGATGTAATCCAGGTGGCGAACAAAGTCGGCGTCGTCGCGGATCACATGATCATAGTAGCGGCGCTGCCACAGCCGCTCGCCTGCCTGCGTGATGCCCTTCGGTAGCGCCGCCATTGCGGCCCGCTTGAATCTGCCCACCAGATTGGGCACGTCCATGCCCGGTCGTGGAGTCAGCAGCAGATGCAGGTGATCGTCCAGAACGACATGGCCGTGATGAATGAACGGATGGAGCGCCCGCGCGCTGCGTAGTGCGCCCAGCACCGTTTCCCGGGCGCCAGGGGTAGCCAGCCACGGTCGACGGGCATCGCTGACGATAGTGAGGAACACGGCGTGGCCGGGAACGAAGTGGCGGCGATATCGCGGCATGTGCCCACAGTGGGGCATGCATGTCGATGCAGGCATCGCCGTGGCTTGCCGATTGGCGTAGGAATGCGTCGCGATGCATGGTCAGGAAAGGTGGCGAGCGCGAGGGTGGCCGATGGATCCCCCGCGTCGGTCGGGGCTACGCCCCCGACGCCCCGCGAATCATGCATCCCGGCGTTCACCGCAATCCACGCATCCCCCGCGTCGGCCGCGTAGGGCCGACCTACGAAAAGGCCCCGCAGTGCGGGGCCTTTTCGTATCTATCGACTGCGTTGGATCAGCGACGCATCGAGGAGAAGAACTCCTCGTTGGACTTGGTGTTCTTCATCTTGTCCAGCAGGAACTCCATCGCCGCCAGCTCGTCCATCGGGTGCAGGAGCTTGCGCAGGATCCAGATCTTCTGCAGCAGTTCCGGTTCGATCAGGAAGTCCTCGCGACGGGTGCCCGATGCGTTGACGTTGATCGCCGGGTACACGCGCTTCTCGGCGATGCGGCGGTCCAGGTGGACCTCCGAGTTGCCCGTGCCCTTGAACTCTTCGTAGATCACCTTGTCCATCGCGCTGCCGGTATCCACCAGCGCCGTGGCGATGATGGTCAGTGAACCACCTTCTTCCACGTTGCGGGCCGCACCGAAGAAGCGCTTCGGGCGGTGCAGGGCGTTGGCGTCCACGCCACCCGTCAGCACCTTGCCGCTCGAGGGCACCACGTTGTTGTAGGCGCGGGCCAGGCGGGTAATCGAGTCGAGCAGGATCACCACGTCCTTCTTGTGCTCGACCAGGCGCTTGGCCCGCTCGATCACCATCTCGGCGACCTGAACGTGACGCGCCGCGGGCTCGTCGAAGGTCGAGCTGATCACCTCGCCGCGCACGCTGCGCTGCATCTCGGTGACCTCTTCGGGCCGCTCGTCGATCAGCAGCACGATCAGGTGCACGTCGGGATGGTTGTAGGTGATGGCGCTGGCGACCTGCTGCATCATCATCGTCTTGCCCGCCTTGGGCGGGGAGACGATCAGGGCGCGCTGACCCTTGCCCTGCGGCGCCATCAGATCAAGCACGCGGCCGGCAATGTCCTCGCTGGAGCCATCGGCGCGCTCGAGCTTGAAACGCTCACGCGGGAACAGCGGGGTCAGGTTCTCAAACAGCACCTTGCCCTTGCTGGCCTCCAGCGGCTCCTCGTTGATGGTGTCGATGGTGGCCAGGGCGAAATAGCGCTCGCCGTCCTTGGGCCAGCGGATGCGGCCCGACAGATGGTCACCGGTACGCAGGTTGAAGCGGCGGATCTGGCTGGGGCTGATGTACACATCGTCCGGACCGGCCAGATAGCTGGCCTCGGCCGCACGCAGGAAGCCGAAGCCGTCCGGCAGAATCTCCAGCACGCCGTCGGCGACCACGCCTTCGCCGTGGCGGGTGAGCACCTTGAGCAGGTGGAAGATCACGTCCTGCTTGCGCGCACGGGCCACGCCTTCGTGGATCTGCAGCTGCTCGGCGATGTCCATCAGCTTGTGCGCCGGCATCCCCTTCAGGTCACTCAGCGAGTACTGGGGGAAATCTTCCGGCACGTTGGGCGGCGGCAGGCGCTGGCCCTGGTCGTTGTTGCCGTCCTGGGGCAGGCCGTCGTCGCGGCCGCGGCCACCACCGCCGCCGCCGCGGTCGCGGCGATTGCGGAAGCGGTCACGGCGACCGCCCTGCTGGTTGTCTCGCTGCTGGTCGCGGCCGCCGCGCTGCTGCTGGTCGCGCGCCTGGCTCTGGTTGCCGTCGTCGTTGCCGCCGCCGGATTCCTTTTCTTTGCCAGCCGGGGCGTCCTTGGGAGCTGCGGGCTGGGCGGGTGTCGCTGCCTTGGGGGCATCGGCAGCCGGTGCGGCAGCAGCTGCGGGAGCCGCCGGTTTTGAAGCCGCCGGCTTGGGCGGGGCTTCCGCAGGCGCCGCGGGCGCGGACCCGGTCGTTGCCGGAGCGTCGGCCGTTACCGTCTTGCGAACGGCTTTTTTGGTGGCGCGCTTGCGCACGGCTTTCTCGACGGTATCGCCGGGATTGCCGGTATCGCCGGCAGGGGGGGTGTTGTCAGACAAGTGCGAATTCCTCGCTACGGTGCGAGCGCCCACAGGAAGCGGGCGGGGGTGGGAAGGGTTGGCCTTCAGAAGGGTGCGGCGCGTAACTCCACGCCGGATACGCAGTTAAGCTAACACCGCGCTGCACCGGGGACAAGATGCAGGCGGTTTGGCGTTGTGCGAGCGGTTCAGAGGGCCTTGTCGATCATCTGCGCCAGCTGGGCCTTGCCGACCGCGCCCACCTGGGTAGCCTGCACCTGGCCGTCCTTGAACAGCAGCAGCATCGGGATCGAGCGCACGTGGTACTTCAGCGCGATCGCCTGGTTCTTGTCGATATCCACCTTCACTACCTTGGCCTTGCCGTCGTAGGACTCGGCGAGTTCGTCCAGGGCGGGGGCAATCATGCGGCAGGGCCCGCACCAGGGCGCCCAGAAGTCGACCAGGACCGGCTCCTTGGACTGCAGCACGGTGGAATCGAAGTCGGCGTCGGTGGCGTGGATGACCTTATCGCTCACGGGGTTCTCCTGAATGACGTATTGACCCGTCAGCGTGTGGCGGACGGGCGCTTGGTGTTAAGCTGAGGTGTTTTCCGGCCCAATCCAAGGGGCTGGCCTCCCGGGTAAATGGCTGATGTCGATTGGTTGATATCGATCCGGGCCCCGGCAGTCTGCGACGCGGACGCCCTCTCGCGCAACTGCGCGCAACGCAACGAAGCATTCCCACGCATGAGCGATAAACCCCTTACCGATATTCCCTTTTCCCATTTTGATCTGCATCCGCAGCTGCAGGCAGGCCTTGAAGGCGCCGGATTCATCAGCTGCACGCCGATCCAGGCCATGACCCTGCCGGTGGCCCTGCCAGGCGGCGACGTCGCCGGCCAGGCCCAGACCGGCACCGGCAAGACCCTGGCCTTCCTGGTGGCGGTGATCAACCGCCTGCTGACCCGGCCGGCGCTGGCCGACCGCCAGCCTGGTGATCCGCGCGCGCTGATCCTGGCGCCGACCCGCGAACTGGCGATCCAGATCCACAAGGACGCGGTGAAGCTGGGTCCGGAAGTCGGGCTGAAGTTCGCCCTGGTCTACGGCGGCGTCGATTACGACAAGCAGCGTGCGCTGCTGCAGGAAGGCGTGGACGTCATCATCGCCACCCCCGGCCGGCTGATCGACTACGTCAAGCAGCACAAGGTGGTCAGCCTGCACGCCTGCGAGATCTGCGTGCTGGACGAAGCCGACCGCATGTTCGACCTGGGCTTCATCAAGGACATCCGCTTCCTGCTGCGCCGCATGCCGGTCCGCACCGAGCGCCAGACCCTGCTGTATTCGGCCACCCTCAGCCATCGCGTGCTGGAGCTGGCCTACGAGCACATGAACGAGCCGCAGAAGATGGTGGTGGAGACCGAATCCATCACCGCCTCGCGCGTTCGCCAGAAGATGTACTACCCCGCTGACGATGAAAAGCTGCCGCTGCTGCTGGGCCTGCTGTCGCGCGGCGAGGGCGCGCGCACCATGGTGTTCGTTAACACCAAGGTGTTCGTGGAGCGGGTGGCGCGGGCGCTGGAGCGCGCCGGTTACCGGGTTGGCGTGCTGTCGGGCGATGTGCCGCAGAAGAAGCGCGAGAGTCTGCTCAAGCGTTTCCAGGCCGGCCAGCTGGAGATCCTGGTGGCCACCGACGTGGCCGCGCGCGGGCTGCACATCGACGGCATCAAGTACGTCTACAACTACGACCTGCCGTTCGACGCCGAGGACTACGTGCACCGCATTGGCCGCACCGCGCGGCTGGGCGAAGAGGGCGACGCGATCAGCTTCGCCTGTGAACGTTACGCCGTGGGACTGCCGGATATCGAGGCCTTCATCGAACAGAAGATCCCGTCCGAGCCGGTCACCCAGGAGCTGCTGACCGCGCTGCCGCGCAAGCCGCGCGAGGGTGCGACCGCCGACGATGGCGAAACCGAGAGCGTGGGCGAGATTTTCCGCGAAGCGCGTGAACAGCGTGCTGCCGACGAGGCTCGCCGTGGCGGTGGGCGCTCGGCAGGCGGACGCCGCGAAGGCGGTGCCGGTGGCCGTGGGCGCAGTGGCGGCGGTGAAGGCCGCGGCCGCGGTGCCGGCGAAGGTGGCGGGCGTGGCGGACGCGGTCCCCGTGGCCCGCGTGCCGATCAGGCGCCGGCAGGCCAGACGCAGGGTGAAGGCCAGCCGCAGACCGTGCCAGCGGCAGCGGCAGCGTCAGCGGTTGAAGAAGGAAAGCCGGTGGCAGCTGCTTCCGCTGCCGCCCGTCCGGACGCGCCGTCCGCCGGCCCGCAGGATGATGCAGCGCGCCCGCCGCGCAAGCGTCGCCGTCGTCGCGGCGGTCGCCGTATCAATGGCGAAGGTACCGGACAGGCCGGCGCCGAGCAGGACCGGCAGGCGAAGCCCGCGGCCAACGCGGAGCCCGTGGCCAAGGCGGAGCACGCTCCCGCCAAGCGCAAGGGGCCGCGTCACATCCCGGCCAGGGCCGCGGTGCCGAAGTCGCCACCGTCCGAATCGGGCGGGCTGATCTCCCGCATCGGCCGTGGCCTGAAAAAGCTGGTCAGCCGCGACCCGAACTGACCAGCCGCCAAACCGGATGCCGCGCTATCAGCGCGGCATCCGTTCCCGCCGACGCCGGCGGTGAAGTCCGTTAAGCTTTGCGGATGTCCCCCGCACACTTCCCCCAATGAGCGTCCTGCGCTTCGACAACGTCAGCAAGCAGTATCCCGGCGGCCACACGGCGCTGTCGGAGGTCAGCTTCGACGTCGGTGTGGGAGAAATGCTGTTCGTTACCGGTCATTCCGGCGCGGGCAAAAGCACCCTGCTGCGGATGGTGCACCTGGCCGAGCGGCCCAGTCGCGGTGCGGTGCTGTTCGCCGAACGCAATCTGGCGCGGGTGCGCGGGCGCAAGGTGGCCATGCATCGGCGCGAAGTGAGCGTGGTGTTCCAGGACCACCGGCTGCTGACCGACCGCAGCGTGTTTGAAAACATCTCCCTGCCGCTGATCCTGCGCGGCATGCGCCGCCCCGAGATCGGCAAGCGCGTGCGTACTGCACTGGAGCGGCTTGGCCTGGGGGCCCGCGAGAAGGCGCTTCCTGGCGAACTGTCCGCCGGCGAGCAGCAGCGGGTCGGCATTGCCCGGGCGATCGTTGGCGAGCCGCGCCTGCTGGTGGCCGACGAGCCCACCGGCAACCTGGATCCCACCCTGGCGGCGGAGATCATGGCCCTGTTTGAAAGCCTGCCCGAGCGCGGCACCAGCGTGCTGGTGGCCAGCCACGACCTGGCGCTGGTCAAGCGGATGAAAAAACGCGTGCTGGTGCTCGATCACGGGCGTCTGGTGGACGATATTTCCCCGCAGGATCTTGCCGATGAGTGAGCAGCGCGCCGCATCCACTCCGGCAGCACCCACCGCGCCGCGCTCCGGCCTGGGCACCTGGGGGGATCATCATCTCTACAGTTTCTTTTCCAGCCTCGGGCGGGTGTTCCGCCGGCCGTGGGCGACGGCGCTGACCATCGGCGTGATGGCAGTGGCATTGGCCCTGCCGATGGGGCTGTGGCTGGTGCTGGACAACGTGTCGCGCCTGTCCGGCAGCGTGCAGGAGTCGCGCGAGATCGGGGTGTTCCTGCAGCAGGATATGGATGCGGCCGCGGCCGGAGAGCTCGCGGACAGATTGCGTGCGCGCGCCGATGTCGCCAGCGTCGAATTACGTACCCCGGAACAGGGGCTGCAGGAACTGCGCGAACGCGGCGGCCTGGGTGATGCCATCGATGCCGTGGGCGAGAACCCGCTGCCCAGTCTGCTGATCGTAATACCCGAAGGCGACGAAATGGCCCTCGCCGGCGCATTGCGCGCGCTGCCGGAGGCGGCGCTGGTGCAGCACGATGCCGAGTGGCGCCAGCGCCTGGATGACTGGCTTGAATTTGGCGCGCGGCTGGTGTTGGTGCTGGGGGTATTGCTGGGGCTGGGCGCGCTGCTGGTGGTCGGCAATACCGTGCGCCTGGATATCCAGGCCCGGCGCGAGGAAATCGGCGTGCTGCAGCTGCTGGGCGCCACCGACGGCTTCATTCGCCGGCCGTTCCTGTATCTGGGCGCCTGGTATGGCCTGGGCTCCGGAGCACTGGCGTTGACCCTGCTCGCCGTGACCGGAATGGCCCTGCGCGCGCCGGTGGCCGAGCTGGCCGCCAGCTACGGCAGCGGCTTTGCCCTGCGCGGGTTTTCCCCGCTGCAGTTGCTGGCGGTGCTGGTCGGCTCGGGTGCGCTGGGCTGGATCGGCGCCAGCGTGGTGACCGGCCACTTCCTGCGCCAGACCCGGCCCACCGACACGTGAGCACGGACAGCGCTGCCGATCCGCATCGCCTGCGCCACGTGGCCAGCGACTCGCCGCGGATCATGGTGGTGGATGGATCGCGCCTGGTGCGGCGGCTGATCGGCGACGTGCTGCGCGCGGAACTGGCCAATGTGGACGTGGTGGAGTGCGACGGCCTGGCCCAGGCCCAGGCTGCGCTGGAGGCCTCGCCGGTGGATCTGGTGACCACCTCCCTGGTGCTGCCCGATGGCGACGGGATGCAGCTGGCGCGCCGGGTGCGCGAGGCCGCCGGGCAGCGCTACGTGCCGGTGATCGTGGTCTCGGGCGAAGCGCAGTCGCGTCTGGAGATGCGCCGCTTCACCGAAGACGTCACCGACTATTTCGACAAATCCCTGGGGCTCGGGGCGCTGGCGGCGTTCATCCGCGGCTATGTGCTGCCCGAGCCGATCCCGGGCGCGAAAGTGCTGTACGTGGAAGACAGCCGCACGGTAGCGGTTGCCACCCGGCGCATGCTGCAGGCGCGGGACATGGAAGTGGTGCACGTGGTCAGCGCCGAGGAGGGCCTGGCCCATCTGCGCGAGCAGGCCGGGACCGAGGGTGCACCAGGCGTGGATCTGCTGCTGACCGATGTGTACCTGAAGGGCGAGATGAGCGGACGCGACCTGTTGCATGCAGTGCGCGGCGAGCTGGGCTACAGCAAGCGCCGCCTGCCGGTGCTGGTGATGACCGGCGATGACAACCGCATCAACCAGATGGGCCTGCTGCGCGAAGGCGCCAACGATCTGGTGCTCAAGCCGATCGAAGAGCGCCTGCTGGTGACCAAGGTCCTGTTCCAGCTCCGCCTCTCCCGCCTCCCCATGTAGGAGCGCGCATGGCGCGCTCCTACGCAAGCCGGCGGGTAAGATTGGGGGATGGTTTCGCCATCTTCAGACAACGATCGGATCCGGCTCGAACCCTCCTGGAAGGCCCAGGTAGGCGATTACCTGCATCGGCCCGAAATGCAGGCGCTCTCCACCTTCCTGCGCGAGCGCTCCGCCGCAGGCGCACGCATCTTCCCCCCGGCCCGGAACATCTTCGCCGCCTTCGATGCCACCCCGTTCGACCAGGTCAAGGTGGTGATTCTGGGCCAGGACCCGTACCACGGCCCCGGTCAGGCGCACGGGCTGTGCTTTTCGGTACAGCCGGATGTGCCGGTGCCGCCTTCGCTGCTGAACATGTACAAGGAAATCGAGCGCGACCTCGGCCTGCCACGCCCGGATCACGGCCACCTCATGGCGTGGGCGCGCCAGGGCGTGCTGCTGCTCAACGCCGTGCTGACCGTGGAGCAGGGCAAGGCCGGCGCCCATCAGGGCAGGGGGTGGGAGGAATTCACCGATCACGTGGTCGAGGTGCTGGACCGGGAGCGGGAAGGGTTGGTATTCATGCTGTGGGGCAGCTATGCACAGAAAAAGGGCCGGATCGTGGACGCACGCCGGCACCGGGTGCTGCGGACCACGCACCCTTCACCGCTGTCGGCGCATCGTGGCTTCCTTGGCTGTGGCCATTTTTCCGCCGCCAATGAGTATCTGAAGCGGCGTGGACAGGCTCCGATCGACTGGTCTTTGCCATCCGTTCGCGTTCCATAAAGGGAACGCTGGGAACTTCCGCAGCTGTTAGCGGTCAGATATGAAGACTGCTAAAGTAGGTGACTATGACCCAGAACACTCTCTCCCAAGCAATGGTTTCAAGCAGCCTGCCGGTGCCGAGCGCGCTTGGTTCGCTCGACGCCTATATCGGCGCCGTGTACCAGATTCCGGTGCTTTCGGCGGAAGACGAGCAGGCCCTGGCCCACCGCTACCGTGATGACGGCGATCTTGTGGCCGCCCAGGAGCTGGTGCATTCGCACCTGCGCTTCGTGGTGCACGTGGCCCGTGGATACATGGGTTACGGGCTGCCGCTGGGCGATCTGATCCAGGAAGGCAACATCGGCCTGATGAAGGCGGTCAAGCGCTTCAAGCCCGAGGTGGGCGTGCGCCTGGTGTCCTTCGCAGTGCATTGGATCCGTGCGGAAATGCACGAGTACATCCTCAAGAACTGGCGCATCGTGAAGGTGGCCACCACCAAGGCGCAGCGCAAGCTGTTCTTCAACCTGCGCAGGAGCAAGAAGCGCCTGGGTTGGATGAACGCCGAGGAAGTGAGCACCGTGGCCAAGGACCTGAACGTGCCCGAGCGCGAGGTGCTGGCGATGGAGTCGCGCCTGTCAGGCCGGGATATCGGCTTTGATGCCCCCGCGGATGATGGCAGCGAACGGATGCCGCCGGCGCCGGAAAATTTCCTGGTGTCCGCCGCGGAAGACCCGGCCGTCGCCTTTGAGCGCGAAGATGGCGAGGACCATCGTCTGTCCCTGCTGCGTGAGGGCCTGGCCGAACTGGATGATCGCTCGCGCGACATCATCCAGCGCCGCTGGCTCAACGCGGACGCCAAGGAAACCCTGCAGGAGCTGGCCGACGAATATGGCGTGTCGGCCGAGCGTATCCGCCAGGTCGAGGCCAACGCACTGAAGAAGATGCGCGGCCTGATAGCCGCCTGATCGAACGCAAGCTTCAACAGGAAACGGCCCGGTCTTCCGGGCCGTTTTTGTTTGCGTCACCCGCTCCCGCACGGGCTACCAGTTGAACAGGACCAGGCTGATCGCGAGCGCGCCCATGCCGGTAACCAACCCGTACACGGTTTCGTGGCCCTTGGCATAGCGCTTGGCCGCGGGCAGCAGTTCGTCCAGCGCCAGGAACACCATCACCCCGGCGATGACGCCGAAGATCGTCCCGTACAGCGCTTCTGACAGGAATGGCCCCAGCAACACGTAGCCGATGATCGCGCCGAGCGGCTCGGCCAGCCCCGACAGCAGGCAGGCGAGCACGGCGAGGCCTTTCTTGCCGGTGGCGTAGTACACCGGCACCGCAATGGCGATGCCTTCCGGGATGTTGTGGATGGCGATGGCGAAGGCCAGCGGCAGGCCCACCGCGGGATCGGACAGGGTGGCAAAGAACGTGGCCAGCCCTTCGGGGAAGTTGTGCGCGGTGATGGCGGCGGCGGTCAGCAGCCCGACTCGCCGGATCTGGTGGCGGTCGTGCTGCTGGTAGAACGGGTCATCGGTTTCCAGCCGCTCGTGCGGATTGGGGATGAGCCGGTCGATCACCACGATCAGCAGTACCCCGGCCAGGAAGGAGAAGGTGCCGTAGGAGAAGCCGCGCGCATCGCCGAACTGGATCGCAAAGGTGGCAATCGATTTGTTGAGGATGTCCGACAGCGATACGTACACCATCGCCCCGCCGGCGAATGCCAGGCCGAAGGCGAGCATGCGGGCGCTGGGCTTGCGGGTGGCGAACACCAGCAGGCCGCCCAGGCCGGTGGCCAGTCCGGCGGCGGTGGTCACGGCGAGCGCAAGCAGGACGTTGCTGGTGGTGGGATCGAGCATTGCCGGTCAGGTGAGGTGACACCGGCGACGTGCCGACGATGGCCGCGGCGGCCATCGGATCATCCTACCCAAAGAGGCAGCCGACGCGCCACGCCGGCCGCGCGAAAACCTCAGCGCAGGCGCTGGGCCAGCAGCGTCTCCAGCTTGCGCTGGTCGGCGGCGAAGCGGCGGATGCCGTCGGCCAACTTCTCGGTGGCCATGGCATCTTCGTTGTGCTGCCAGCGGAAGGTGATCTCGTCCAATGCGGTCGGTGGATCGGCGCGTTCGCCATCGTTCACCAGGCCGCGATCGACCGCCGCGTCAGATGACTCCAGTTCGCCCAGCAGCTCCGGCGAAATGGTCAGCCGGTCGCAGCCGGCCAGTGCCAGCACCTGCCCGGTATTGCGGAAGCTGGCGCCCATCACCACGGTGTCGTAGCCGTGGCGCTTGTACCAGTTCCAGATGCGCTGCACGGACTGCACGCCCGGATCGTCCTGCGGCGTCGCCGGCGGCTGGTCGCCATTGGCCAGGTGCCAATCCAGAATGCGGCCGACGAAGGGCGAGATCAGGAACACCCCGGCCTCGGCGCAGGCCACGGCCTGGGCAAACGAGAACAGCAGGGTCAGGTTGCAGTGGATGCCTTCGCGCTCCAGCTGTTCGGCAGCGCGGATGCCCTCCCAGGTGGAAGCGATCTTGATCAGCAGACGGTCGGTGCCAATGCCGGCTTCGGCATACAGCGCCACCAGGCGGCGGGCCTTGGCCACGGTGGCCTCGGTGTCGAAGCTCAGGCGCGCATCGACCTCGGTGGAAACGCGGCCCGGGATCAGCTTGAGGATCTCGCCACCGATCGCCACCGCCAGCCGGTCGCAGGCGTCGGCCAGGCGTGCATCGCCCTCGCCGGAGGCCTTGGCCACGGCGTCGTCGATGAAGTGCGCGTAGGCGGGCAGCGAGGCGGCCTTGAGCAACAGCGACGGGTTGGTGGTGGCATCCATCGGCCGGAAGCGGGCGATGGCCTCGATGTCGCCGGTGTCGGCGACCACGGCAGACAGGCCGCGCAGTTGTTCAAGCTGGTTCGACATTCGGGACGGCTCCACGGCGACAGTGCGGCCCGCCATTGTCTCATCCCCCCTGCCCGCCCACACCAATCGTCACGCGGCTTCGCGCGCATGGCGCGCTCCTACTGGGGGCGGTACGCTCGGGGCTGGCAAAAGGAACCGGGACTCTGCATGGCCGACACCGAACTGCGCATCGCGCTGCTGATCGACGCCGACAACGCGCCGGCCAGCAGGATCGAACCGATCCTCACCGAACTGGCCCGCCACGGCGTGGCCAACGTGCGCCGCGCCTACGGCAACTGGAAGAGCCCGCACCTGAAAAGCTGGGAGGATTGCCTGCACACTTACGCCATCCAGCCCGTCCAGCAATTCGCCTACACCGCGCGCAAGAACGCCTCGGACATGGCGATGGTCATCGACGCCATGGACCTGCTGTACACGGGCAACCTGGACGGCTTCGCGATCGTGTCCAGCGATGCCGACTTCACCCCGCTGGTGATGCGCCTTCGCAACCAGAACATGCGCGTGTTCGGCTTCGGCGAGGAGAAGACGCCCAAGCCGTTCGTCAACGCCTGCTCGACCTTCCTGTATCTGGAAAAACTGGGCGCGGCCGATGACGATGGCAAGCCAACCGCGTCCCGGCCCAAGTCCAGCTCCGAGCTGCAGGCTGATACGAAACTGATCCACCTGTTGCGCAACGCGGTATCGGCGACCTCGGACGATTCGGGCTGGGCGCACCTGGGCGTGGTCGGCAGTCACATCCGCAACCACACCTCGTTCGACGAGCGCAATCATGGCTACCGGAATCTGAGCGCGCTGTTTGAGGCGACGGGGCTGTTCGACCTGCGCCGCGAAGGCCAGCTGGTCGAGATCCGCGAGAAGCCCAAGACCAAACCCCGCAAAGCTGCCCGCAAGAAAACCCCCGCCACCTGATCCCCGCGGTTAACCCCGAGTAGGAGCGCGCCATGCGCGCGAAGCCGCGTGACGATTGGTTTGCAGGGATGGGCCGGCGGGACAGCGCCTGTCAGGACACGCTGTGAATACGTCCATGTACGCTTGTCGGCGACGTCCATGTCGCCGACAGTCCTGACAGGCGCTGCCCCACCGGCCCCTCAACGATGTGGCGATCTACCTGGGACAGAATTCACGCGGCTTCGCGCGCATGGCGCGCTCCTACAACAGCGGGGCGTTGTGTGAACAGGTTGAAGCCCATGGCACGGCTGCGGGCGGGGTTGGGGCCGGGAATCAATAGAGGTCGATTGGATCCACATCCAATGACCAGCGCACCTTGCGCGCTTCGGGCAATGAATGCAGCTGCACAACCACGGCGCGCAGCGCCGCGTGCAGGGGCGCGCGCTGTGGGGCGGAGAGCAGCAGCTGGGCACGGTACTGGCCGGCGCGCCGCGCCATCGGCGCCGGCATGGGACCGTTGATTTCCACCTCGGGCGCAGCCCGCCTGCCGCCGCTCTGCTCCTGCCACGCGGCCAGTGCGCGCCGGGCCGCGTGCAGGAAGGCCATCGGCGGCTCGGCGTGTTTGGACTCGGCCCGCAGCATGGCCAGATGCGCGAACGGCGGGAAGCCGGCCGCCTCGCGCTGCTCCAGCTCGGTTTCGGCAAACGCGTGATAGCCGCCGTTGATCAGGGTATCCAGAAGCGGATGGTCGGGGTGGTGGGTCTGCAGCACCACTTCGCCGGCCCGTTCCGCACGCCCCGCGCGGCCGGCCACCTGGATCAACAGCTGGGCGAGCTTTTCCGATGCGCGAAAATCCGCCGAAAACAGACCTTCGTCAATGCCAACCACCGTCACCAGGGTCAGGCCGGCCAGGTCGTGTCCCTTGGCCAGCATCTGGGTGCCCACCAGGATCCCGGGCCGGTCGCCAAGTTCAGCGAACAGCCGTTCCAGCGCGTCGCGCCGGCGGGTGCTGCCGCGATCGATGCGCAGCACCGGATGATCGGGAAAGCGCTGGATGAGCAGCTCTTCGAGCCGTTCGGTGCCGATCCCCTGCGGCTGCAGGCCCAGTCCGGCGCAGTCCGGACAGGCCAGCGGGGCCGCGCGACGCTGGCCGCAGTGGTGGCACTGCAGGCGGCGGCCGTGCGCGTGCACGGTCATCGGCCGGTTCTGTTCGGGGCTGGAGCAGCGCGTGCAGCCTGCGCTCCAGCCGCAGTCGTGGCACATCAGCACCGGTGCGTAGCCGCGCCGATTGCGAAACACCAGCACCTGTCCGCCGGCCGCCAGCGCCCGGTCCACCGAGTCGAGCAGCTCGGCCGACATGCCCGCTTCCAGAGGCCGCTTGCGCACGTCCAGCACCCGCACCGGCGGCGGCCGGCCGCTGCCCGCGCGCCGACTCAGGCGCAGGTGCACGTAGCGGCCGCTGCGGGCGTTGTGCAGGGTTTCCAGCGAAGGGGTAGCGCTGCCCAGCACGATCGGCACGGCCAGCGCCTTGGCCCGCACCAGGGCGAAATCCCGGGCGTGATAGCGGAAGCCGTCCTGCTGCTTGTAGCTGCCGTCGTGCTCTTCGTCGATCACGATCAGCCCGGCCTGCGGCAGCGGGGTGAATACCGCCGAACGGGTGCCGACGATCACCCGCGCCTCGCCGCGCCAGGCGGCCGCCCACACCCGCGCGCGCTCGGCATCGTTCAATCCCGAATGACTGGCGTGCACCGGCACGCCCAGACGCGCCCGGAAGCGCCCCAGCAGCTGCGGCGTCAGCCCGATCTCGGGCACCAGCACCAGCGCCTGGCGGCCCCGCGCCAGGCAGTCGGCGATGGCCTGCAGGTACACCTCGGTCTTGCCACTGCCGGTGACCCCGTCCAGCAGCAGGGGCACGAAGCCCGCCGCGCTGGCCTGGATGGCGGCGATGGCCTCGGCCTGCTCGGGGTTGGGTTCGGGCCCGGGCTGGGGGGCGGGCGCCAGCTGCGAGGCGGGGATGGCGATGCGCTCGGCCAGGCCGCGTTCGGACAGGGTGCGCGCCGCGGGACGCCAGCCGGGCAGCAGGTGGTCCAGCGTGGCATCGTCGCGGGTACTGCTTTCCAGCAGCTCGGCAAGCCGGCGCGGGCGGCCCTGGCGCATGCCGGACACGCTGGAGGCCCCGGCTTCGGTCAGCCGCCACGCCCACTCATGGGTGTCGGGCAGCGGCTCGCCCCGGCGCAGGGTTGCCGGCAGGGCGGTGGCCAGCACCTCGCCGGCCGGTGCATGGGTGTAGCGCGCCAGCCAGCGGGTGGACGTGTGCAGCTCACCGGCCAGCAGCGGACCCGGATCCAGCCAGGCCAGGGCCTGGCGCAACCCCTTGGCGTCGGTGTCGGCAGGTCCGCAGCCTTCCACGATCCCAACCAGCTCTCGCTGCCCGAACGGCACCCGCACCCGTCGACCGACGTCCTGCAGCGAAGCGGCGTGACCGTCGGGCGGCAGATAGTCGAACAGGCGCGGCAGCGGAACCGGCAGGGCAACCTGGAGGACGGTCTGGGCGGTGGATGGCATGGATGCAAGTCTAGGGGCTGCGTTGCCCGGCGGGAGTGCTGCACCCCCCGTTTATCTGCAAGTGCCGGTCGGCAAAGGAAATTTCCCGTTATCCACATCTGCTGTGGATAAGTCTGTGTATGGGTCCCCGCCTGTGGTCGTTTGGGCCAGTACCCATGCGGCTTTCCTGAACTTGGCTAAAAATGAGCCAACCAATCTTTTCTGTTGAAATTCAATGATTTGCCCGTGAAACATTTCCGCAATATCGGCCCAGGACGCCGCTTCGATCAGGAAGATGACGACGCCGTGAGTCCTGTGTACAACCGGTTTTGTCAAGTCCTGGAATGGTCGAAAGGGACCCCGGACCGGTGAGTTGGCCGTCGCTGCCAGGGCGCACGCTCCGCTTTCCCGCAAGTGCTTGCCAGGCAAGGAGATTTGTCCTTATCCACACATCCTGTGGATAACTCTGTGCATCAGTGGTTGGCAGGGGGCGTTTGGCCCTTCATCCATGCGGCTTTCCTGAACTTGGCTAAAAATGAGCCACTACGTGTTTTCCATTGAAATTCAACGGCTTGCCCGTGAAACATTGCTGCAACGCTGGTCGGTCGCGGAAGTTGGTTGGGGTTGGTGATGGCTGCGTGATCGCTGTGCACAACTTGTTTTGTCAAGTCCACGGATGGCCCAAGTTGCAGGCCAATCCTGTGAGCGGACTCACGTTTCGGCTGCAAGTGCGTGACAGCAAAGGAGATTCGTCCGTTATCCACACCGCCTGTGGATAAGTCTGTGCATGGTTGTACATTTCCGGGCATCCGGGCCTTCACACATGCCACTTTGGTAAACTTGGCGAAAAATGCGCCAGACAGATGTTTCGCTTATCAATCAATGGGTTGGCCGTGAAACAATTTGGCAATATTCATTGATGGCGGCGTAACGGGCGCGGTGGCCGGGTCTTTGCGGCCGCTGTGCACAACATTTTTCGCGCGGGGTGGAAAGAGGGTGCTCAGCAGGAGAAAGTCAAGCCGCCGTCGGAGCCGCGCCACAGCTATGATGCGGGTGCTGATGAACCCGATCCGATGCCCCCTCCGCCCGTGAAAGAACCAGCACTGGCCTCTCCCGCCCTGTCCGCTTTCCTGCGCGGCGTTGAACGCCGGGCGGCGGTATTCGCGCACCTGCAGTGCGGCGACGAAGCTGCCGGCACGGAGGCGCTTGCCGAGACAATGGCCGGTTTTCGCGCCGTGGCCGCCCGGACCGCGTTTGGCGACTGGCCGCGACGGTTCTGGGCGATGCTGCTGGCCGCCCCGCAGCTGCGCGATGCCGAGACCGGCGGGCGCTGGCCCGATGAATTCCAGGCCCTGGCCGAGGCCGGTCGTGGACCGCGCGCTGCGCTGCTGCTGAGGCTGGTCGCGCACGTTTCCGAAGCGGACGCTGCTGCCGCGCTGGGCGTTGCCCGACCGACGTATCGGATGGCACTGCGCCGCGCGCTGCCGCGGGGCGAAGACGGCCGCGGCGATGATCTTGCCTGGCAGGAGCTCGGCGCAGCAGCGCAGCAGGCGGTGCGGGATATTTCCCCGCAGCGGCTGGAGGAACTGGCGCAGCTGCGCGAAGCCGCGATGCAGGGCGTGGCGTGGGTGCCGGCACCTGCGCCCCGTGAGTCCGCTTCGCAGCTGGATCACCCGCAACACGAGCGCCCGCGCTGGCTGTGGCCGGCGCTGGGGCTGGTCGTGCTGGCCACCGTGGTTGCGGTTGCCGTGGTTCCCCGGCTGGCGGGCCAGGTCGGCGGGCCCGATGGCGGTCCGGACCGAATCCTCAGCGAAGAACTTGCGCCCGGGTCCAGGCCCGGAGAGGCCCTGGAAGGGGATCTGGCGCTGCTGACCCACCCGGATTTCGAGCTGTTGGCCGAAGAGCCGCAGGACGCCGCCATGCGCACCCCGGCCTTCCATGCCTGGCTGGTGCACCAGATCGAGGGGTTGCCGCCGGAGGATGTGATGCGCGGGCAGCGGGAAGAAACGCCGGGCGACGTTGAAGGCGCCGACGAAGAGGGGTTCGATGATGTGCCCTGACCGGCCAGTGCGTACAGCGGCCCGGTTGCTGGCCGCGCTGGGGCTGGCCACCGCGCTGGCCGCATCGCTGGCTATCCCCGCGGCATTGGCGCTGCCGCCCGCTCTGCAGGAATACGGCCAGGCGCTGCCTGCGCCCGAACGGGAGCAGCTGGCCCGGCGCCACGCCCAGTTGCAGGCCATGTCGCCCGCGGCGCGCGATGCGCTGCGCGAACGCGCCGAGCAATGGGACGCGCTGCCGCTGGCCGAGCGCCGGGCGCGACGCGATGCCTGGCAGGCGTGGACCCGGCTGCCTGCCGCGGCCCAGGCAAAGTTGCGTGCGGCGGCCGGGGCGTATGCGGTCCTGCCGGATGAGCGCCAGCAGGCGCTGACCGACGCCTTCGCCGCATTGGACGCCTCTGAGCGCAACGGCTGGGCACTGGGTCCCGACGTGGGGGCGGACTGGCCGACGCTGCATCCGCTGTTCGCGCTGGTGCCGCTGCCGCAGCAGGACGAACTGCTGGCGGTGCTGCTGTCGATGGACGAGCGCGAACGCCAGGATCTGGGCGTGCTGGCCCAGCGCACGCCGCCCGGCGAGCGCGAAGAGCTGCGCCGCGTGCTGCTGACCACGCCGGCTGAAAACCGCGGCCCGTGGCTGCGGCAGATGGTTGGCCCCTGACCGGAAATGCCAAGCTTCGGTCGTGAACTGCGCACCACGGTGGTGCTTGCCGGTCCGCTGGTGGTCGGCCATGTCGCCACGGGCCTGATCGGCCTGGTCGACAGCCTGATCGCCGGTCGCCACGGCACCGCAACCCTGGCCGCGGTGTCGGTGGGCACGGCCATGTTCTGGCTGCCGCTGATGATTCCGATGGGCACGCTGATGGCGCTGCCGCCGACGGTGTCGCAGCTGGATGGCAGCGGCCGCCGTGGGGAAATCGGCGCGGTGTTCCGCCAGGCGCTGTGGCTGTCGGTGATCCTGGGCGCACTGCTGTTCGGACTGTTGACGGTGGGGGTGTACGCGCTGGAACCGATGGGCATCGCCGCGGAGATCCGCCCGGGGGCAGCTGCGTTCCTGCACGGGATCCGCTGGGGCGTGCCGGCGCTGACCCTGTATTTCTGCATGCGCTACCTCAGCGACGGGCTGCACTGGACCCTGCCGACCATGGTGTTCGGCTTTGGTGGGCTGCTGCTGTTGATCCCGCTCGGCTTCCTGCTGACCTTTGGTGGCTGGGGTGTGCCGGAGATGGGCGCGGGCGGACTTGGCTGGGCCTCGGCGATCGTGCTGTGGGCGCAGGCCATCGCCTTCTTCCTGTACCTGTGGGGCTCGCGCCGGTTCGCAGATCTGGGCCTGTTCGAGCGCTTCGACCCGCCGGACCGCAAGCGCATTGGCGAGCTGCTGCGGGTCGGGCTGCCGATCGGGATCACGGTGGCGATGGAGGGCGGGCTGTTCGTGGCCACGTCGCTGCTGATCGGGCGGCTGGGGCAGATCGAGGCGGCCGCCCACCAGATTGCGATCAACCTGTCCGGGCTGTGTTTCATGATTCCGTTTGCGGTGTCCGAAGCCACCACCGTGCGGGTGGGGCACGCGTTCGGGCGGGGACTTGGACGGCAGGGGGTGCGCCGCGCCGCATTTGCCGGACTGCTGGTGGTGCTGATCACCCAGACCTTCAGCGCCATCGTGCTGCTGACCGGAAGCAGCCAGCTGGCGGGCCTGTACACCAATGACGCCGGCGTGGCCGCGCTGGGCGCTTCACTGCTGCTGCTGGCGGCGGTGTACCAGTTCCCCGATGGCATCCAGGTGCTCTCTGCCGGGGCCCTGCGCGGGCTCAAGGACACCCGGGTGCCGATGCTGCTGGCAGCGATCTCCTACTGGGCGGTGGGCATGGCGGTGGGGGCATGGCTGGGTCTGGGCCTGGGCTGGGGGCCGCGCGGCATGTGGATCGGCCTGATCGCCGGACTGAGCATGGCCGCGGTGCTGCTCGGGGGCCGCTTCCTGCACCGCAGCGCACGCATCCCCCGCAGCCGGCCGCCGCAGCCCGAATTACCTCCGACGCATGATTCCGCGCCGGCCGCAGGCTAAGCTGTCACCAGCTTCCGTCGCCTCCAGAGTCAAACGATATGAACGAACCTCGCCGCCGCGGTCCTGTCGCGCGCGTATTAGTGGGCGTCTGGGACGCCATGAATTTCACCCGGCGCCTGATCTTCAACCTGATCTTCTTCGCGCTGCTGTTCATGGTGCTGGCGATCCTGGCTTCCGGCGACAAGACCGTGCCGCTGATGGACCGCACCACGCTGGTGATCGCACCCCAGGGGGCGATCGTGGAGCAGTACAGCGTGGATCCGGCGTCGCGCGCGCTGGCGAAGCTGATGGGCGATTCCAGCAGTGTCCAGGTGCAGCTGCGCGACCTGCTGCGGGCGATCGAGGCGGCCCGCGGGGACGAGCGCATCGAGCGGGTGTACCTGGACCTGGATGGGCTGCAGGGCGCGGGTATCGCCACCCTGCGCGAGGTCGCTGCCGCGCTGCGCGGCCTGCGTGACTCGGGCAAGCAGGTGATCGCCTACGGCACCGCCTACAGTCAGGGCAGCTACCTGCTGGCCGCGCAGGCCGACGAGGTCTATACCGACCCGATGGGCGGCATGGTGATGCTGGAAGGCTTCGCCAGCTACGGCCCGTACTTCGGCGAGGCGCTGCAGGACAAGCTCAGCGTGGACATCCACGTGTTCAAAGTGGGCGAATTCAAATCGGCGGTGGAGCCCTTCATCCTCAATGCGGCTTCGCCGGAGGCCAAGCAGGCCGACCTGTACTGGCTCAGCGACCTGTGGCAGCGCCACCTGGCGGATATTGCCGAAGCGCGCGGACTCAGCGCAGGCCAGCTGGAAGCGGGTATCGACGGCATGGCTGACGGGGTGGCCGCACTGGGCGGCGATTTCGCCCGCTACGCCGAGCAGCAGGGCCTGGTGGACGGATTGCTGACCCGGCCGCAGGTGGAGCAGCTGCTGACCGAACGCGGCGTGGCTGATGACGACGCGCACGGCGGGTTCCGCAACGTCTCACTGGACGCGTACCTGGCCCACGTGGACCGCGATGCGCCGCGCCTCAACCCGCGCCAGTCGCAGGTGGCGGTGGTGGTGGCCGAGGGTGGCATCAGCGATGGCGAGCGTCCGCCGGGCAGCATCGGTGGTGAATCCACTGCGGCCCTGCTGCGCGACGCGCTGGAAGACGAGCACATCAAGTCGGTGGTGCTGCGGGTCAACTCTCCCGGCGGTTCGGCCTATGCCTCCGAGCAGATCAACCGCGAGATCCAGGCGCTCACCGCCGCCGGCAAGCCGGTCGTGGTGTCGATGGGTTCAGTGGCCGCTTCAGGCGGCTACTGGATCAGCATGAACGCCGACCGCATCTACGCAGATCCGTCCACCATCACCGGTTCCATCGGGGTGTTCGGCATGCTGCCCAACTTCACCCGCAGTCTGGACCGGATCGGCATCCATACCGATGGTGTGGGCACCACGCCGCTGGCTGGTGCGTTTGATCCAACCCGTCCGCTGGAGCCCGACGTGGGCCGTCTGATCCAGTCCAGCGTGGAGAAGATCTACACCGATTTCGTTGGCAAGGTGGCGGCCGGTCGTGACACCACTGCCGAGGCGATCGATGCCGTGGCCCGTGGCCGGGTGTGGAGCGGCGCGCAGGCGCTGGATCGCGGCCTGGTCGACGAACTGGGAAGCTTGGGCGATGCGCTGGCCGAAGCGGCGCGGCTGGCGGAGCTGGACGAGGGTGACTACCGGGTGCGTTACGTGGAGAAGGCGCCGTCGGCCTTCGCCCAGTTCCTGGAAGGCATGTCGTCCACCCGCGTGGGTGCGATGCTGCTGGGCGACAGTGCGCTGGCACGCTCGTTGATGGTGAAGGCGGTGCCGGAGCTGGAGCGGCACGTGCAGGTGTTCGAGAATGCCCTGGACAACAGCCGCGGCCCGGCGGGCATCACCATGTCGTACTGCTTCTGCGACATGCGCTGATCTGATTCAGGTCGCGTCGGCTGGCGTCGCGGCCTGCGGCGTGGGTGGCTCGTCGATCGGCGGGGCTTCCGGTGGCGGCGAGCAGGCTGCCGCCAGCAGCACCGCGGCCGTGGCCAACAACCGGGTGAAGGTACGGGTCATGATCCGCTCCTGTTCTGGTCAACATGCCGGGTCAGCATGTTCGGGTCAGCAGTTATCCTACGACCTCATTCCAGTCGGGGTAGTGAAGAAATGGATCCGCAGCGCTGGCGCCTGGATGGGCAGCTTGCATTGGTCACCGGCGGCAGCGCCGGCATCGGCCGCGCGATTGCGCGGGAACTGCTGGGCTTCGGCGCCAGGGTGGTGATCGTGGCGCGCGATGGCGACGCGCTCGAAGTGGCACGCGAGGAGCTGCTGGACGAGTTCCCCCAAGGTGAGGTCCAGGCGCTGATCGGTGACGTGGCCGACGATGAGCAGCGCCGCGAGATTCTGGACTGGGTGGAGGACCAGGGCGACGGGCTCAACATCCTGGTCAACAACGCCGGCGGCAACCTGCCACGACGGGCGACCGAGTACGCCGAGGACGAGTGGCGGGAGATCTTCGAGGTCAACCTGTTCAGCGCCTTCGAGCTGTCGCGCTACGCTTTCCCGCTGCTGACCCAGCACCCGGGCTCGGCCATCGTCAACGTGGGCAGCGTCTCCGGCCTGACCCATGTGCGCACCGGCGCCCCCTACGGCATGAGCAAGGCGGCGCTGCACCAGATGACCCGCAACCTGGCGGTGGAGTGGGCCGCGGAAGGCGTGCGGGTGAACGCCGTGGCGCCCTGGTATATCCGCACCCGGCGCACCTCAGGCGCGCTGGCGGATCCCGATTACCTGGACGAGGTGCTGCTGAGCACGCCGATGAACCGGATCGGTGAGCCGGAGGAAGTGGCCGCCGCGGTGGCATTCCTGTGCCTGCCGGCATCGAGCTACGTCACCGGCGAGTGCATCGCCGTGGACGGCGGTTTCCTGCGCTACGGGTTCTGATCCCGTGCGGGGCCGCTGCCCCGCGTCGCGCCGATGTCAGCTGGCGGGGCGCAGCACCAGCACCGGCAGACGGGAGTGGGTAAGGACCTTCTGGGTCACGCTGCCCAGCAGCAGGGCATTGACCCCGCGCCGGCCATGCGAAGCCATGGCGATCAGGTCGCACCCGAGTGAGGTGGCGGTGCTGATGATGGCCTGGTCGGGGTGTTCGCTGCCGATCAGCTTCATCTCTGCTTCAACGCCTTTGGCGCGGGCTTTGTCCATGGCGCTGTCAAGAATGGCGTGTGCTGCCTGCCTGGCGTGCTTCTCGTAACGATCGCGGGTCTCACCGAAGTGTTCCGGCTCGGCGACAAAGCTGTAGAACGGCTCCACCACGGTCAGGATGGTGACCCGTGCGCCAAGGCTGGCGGCCAGTTCAAGGCCCTGTTCGATCGCGTGGACGGACAGCGGTGAGCCATCGGTGGGGAGCAGCAGGTGGCGATACATTCAGTTCTCCGAAGTGGGCGCGGCGGGCGAAGTCCCGGGCTTGTGCCGGATCACCAGCACGGGGATCGTGGAATGGGTCAGGACCTTCTGGGTCTCGCTGCCCATCAGCAGCGCGCTGACTCCGCGGCGTCCGTGCGAGGCCATCACGATCAGGTCGCAGCCGGCTTCGTCAGCGGTCTGCATGATGCTGGTATGCGGATGTTCGTCCTCGCCGACCAGCGTGGTCGCGGCAACCCCGGCGGCACTGGCTTTGGCTGCGGCCGCCTGCAGCAGCCGCTCCGCACTTTCGCGCGCGCTGCGCTCGTAGCTCACCCGCACGTCTGCCATCAGCTCTTCGGACAGGTTGAATGTGCGGAACGGTTCAATCACGGTCAGGATGGTCACCCTGGCGCCAAGCCTGGCCGCCAGGGCCAGGCCTTGATCGGTCGCCAGGTCGGACAGGGGCGAACCGTCCGTGGGCAGCAGAAGATGCGTGTACATGAACAGGTCCTCCCCAGAGGCTTTCAGGGTACGACAGAGGCGCTACCGACGCACGGCGCGGGCCACAGGTCTTCAGTCGGCGACGCAGCTGCTTGAATTGTAGAGCGTGGACAGCCGCTCGTACTCGATGCCCAGGGTCTGGGAATCGCGCCGGTCGGTGGCGAACTGCCACCGGAATTCGGTTTCCCGCAGCCTGGTCTCCCAGGCTTGGCACAGATCTTCCGCGGGTACCGGTTCGCATTCGTCGCGCACGCGCTCGCAGGCCAGGCCGGCGCCGATGCCCGGCACGCCGCCGATGCCGACGGTTTCCAGCGGACGGCAGTGTGGGTCAGGCTCTGCGCTCTCATGCAGATAGCGGGTGTTGTCGTAGCGGTTGCAGCGGAACAGGGCGGGTGGAGGCTCGCGCTCCAACGGCTCCTGCCCCAGCGTGGCGCTACCGGCGTGCAACTGCGGCAGGGCGGTCGGCCGCAGGACCCGTGACTCGACCTGGGGCGGGCGCATTGTCAGCGGCGGCGGCACGTCCACCACCCGGGCGCGTTGTGGCACGCCTTCCGGGCACGGGTCGTTCTGCACGGTAATGCTGCCGTCGGCCTCGGTGCACTGGTAGATGGTGACCGGGGCGGCAAGCGCGGACCAGGCCAGCAGCAGCGCCGGCAGCAACGCTGCCCGCTTCATTGCACGCCGCAGTCGTCGTGGAGCCGTGCGCTGATATCCCGTTCCTCTTCGCGCAGCATCGCGCGCTCGGTCGGCTGGGCATTGAAGATGCGGCGGCGGATTTCAGTGCGGCGATCTGTCAGCACGGTGCACACCCGGCTCTGCGGCAGCAGGTGGCAGGTATCACGGATCCAGCCGTCGCCGCCGCCGGGGCCGTAGTAAGGATGGCCCCCGCGGGGCGGACGTGGGCGCGGAGGCGGCGCAGCACCTTGCGGACGCGCAGGCGCTGTCAGGCTCGGGCCAGGGGAAGTGCTCATGCCGGGCGATGCGATGCCGGCGGCGCGCCGCTCGCCAATGCTGCGCGGACCGGGGGGTACGCCGGGGGCTGGTCCCGCGTGGGGAGCATTCCAGCCCCAGCCCGATACCGGTGCCGGGCGTGGATTGCCGCTGCCGTCGTCGCTGAGGTAGTGCTCGCCGTCCGGGGTCGTGCATTCGTACATGGGGCGCGGCGGGGCGCGCACGATGGTTGCGGGCGCCGTATCAGTTGCGGAAACATCAGCTGCGGGCACGGACGGTGCAGCGGGTGTCGGACTGGTTGAAGGAGGCGCGGGCGGTGGATCCTGGGGCCGGATCATGGATCGCACCTGCTGCCGTTCGCCGCTGGCACAGGGAAAGTCCTGCAGGGCCAGTCGTCCCTGCGCGTCGGTGCAGCGGTAGATCAGCACTTCGTCCGGCGCCGGGTCCACAGCCATCGCGAAGGGGGCAGCCAGGAGCAACAGAGGTGACAACAGCAGTGGCAACAACGGCATTCGCATGTCCCGATCATGCGCTGTTGCGGCGCGAGGTTAAAGCCGGGGGGTGGTGATCAGCGCAAAATGGTCCCGGTCAGCGCGTTGCGGATTGCAGTGGGCCTTTGCAAATCGCCGGTTTTGCCGCTGAGGATGGCGTCCACTCCGGCGCGGATTTCCACTGACAGTCCGGCCAGCGTCTGCGGCGGCGGAGCGCCGGCCACGTTGGCGCTGGTCGAGACGATGGGGCCGCCGAAAGCCGCGCAAAGGGCGATGACCTGCGGGTGCGCGCTGACCCGGACGGCGACGCCGGCGTGATCGCCGCGGATCCACAACGGAACCGCGGCGGTGGCCGGGACCACCCAGGTGTGCGGGCCGGGCCAGCTGGCGCTGACGGCATCGCGCCGCGCGCTGGGCAGCGCCTGCCAATCGATGAAGCAGTCGAACTGCTGGTGCGTTCCGGCAATCAGGATCAGGCCCTTGCCCACCGCGCGCTGCTTGAGCGCGAGCAGACGCAGGGTGGCCGCTTCATCCAGCGGGTCGCAGCCCAGGCCCCAGACCGCTTCGGTGGGATGGGCCACGATGCCCCCGCGGCGCAGGACGGCAGCGGCGACTTGGGCTGTGACAGTGGCGGCCTGGCTGGAATGCATGCGGGTTCCGACCCGATGGCTGCGCGTGCAGGACGCGCGCTACGGTGCTACCAGGGAGCGTCGTCGCCGGAGTTTTCCGCTGCGGGCTCCGCGGCGACGGCCTTCTTGGCAACCTTCTTGGTGGCTTTCTTGACGGCGGCCTTTTTGGCGACCTTCTTCGTCGCCTTCTTGGCAGCCTTCTTCGCGGCCTTTTTCACCGCTTTCTTGGTGGCTTTTTTGGCAGCCTTTTTGGCCGCTTTCTTGACCACCTTCTTGGCAGCCTTCTTGCCAAAGGCGCGACGCGCCGGCTTGCCGGTTTCCTCCATCAGCTTGATGACTTCTTCAAGCGTGAGCGAGGCTGGCTCGCGATCCTTGGGGATCTTGCCGTTGAGCTTGCCATCGCTGATGTACGGCCCGTAGCGGCCGTTGAGCACCTGGATGTCGCTGCCCTCGAACTCCTTGATGATCCGGTTGCGGATGATCTCTTCCTTCTCCTCGATCAGCGCAACGGCGTGATCGAAGTCGACGGTGTAGGGATCGTCCTCCTTCTTGAGCGAAGCGTAGGTGGTGCCGCGCTTGGCAAACGGACCGAAGCGGCCGATGCCCACGCTGACTTCCTCGCCCTTGTGCTCGCCGAGCACCCGCGGCAGCAGGAACAGTTCCAGCGCCTGCTCAAGGGAAATGGTGTGCATCGACTGGCCCGGTCGCAGCGAAGCGAACTTGGGCTTGTCTTCGGCATCCTCGGCGGTGCTGCCGATGGCGGCGTAGGGTCCGTAACGACCCAGGCGCACGCTGACCGGCTTGCCGGTCTTGGGGTCGGTCCCCAGCTCGCGCGCGCCGGTCGCCTGGCTGCGGTCGACCGACTCCATCTTGTCGTCCACCAGCTCCTTGAACGGGGTCCAGAACTTCTCCAGCAGCGGCACCCACTCCTCCTCGCCGCGGCTGACTGCATCCAGCTCGTCTTCGAGCCTGGCGGTGAAGTCGTAATCCACGTAGCGGGTGAAGTGGTTGGACAGGAACTTGGACACCGCGCGGCCCACATCGGACGGACGGAAGCGGCGGCTCTCCAGTTCCACGTACTGGCGGTACTGCAGGGTCTGGATGATCGAGGCGTAGGTGGAAGGGCGGCCGATGCCGTATTCCTCCAAAGTCTTGACCAGCGAGGCTTCGGTAAAGCGCGGCGGCGGCTCGGTGAAGTGCTGGTTGGCCAGGATGCGCTCCAGCGGAATGCGGTCGCCGGTCTTCATCAGCGGGAGCTTGCGGCCTTCGTCGTCTTCGTCGGCGTTCTTGTTGTCCTTGCCTTCCTCGTAGACCGCCAGGAATCCGGCGAACACCACGGTGGTGCCACTGGCGCGGAAGCTGTGCGCACTGCCGGCGGCCAGATCCACCGATACGGTGTTGAGCGTGGCCGGCACCATCTGGCAGGCCACGGCGCGCTTCCAGATCAGCTCGTACAGGCGGCGACCGTCATCGTCCAGGAACTTGGCCACCTGGGCCGGGGTGCGCAGGGCCGAGCTGGGGCGGATTGCCTCGTGGGCCTCCTGCGCGTTCTTGGCCTTGGTCTTGTAGAAGTTGGGTTTGTCGGGAACAGATTCAGTGCCGAAATCGCGGGCAATCACGTCGCGGATCTCGCCCAGCGCTTCACCCGACAGGCTCACCGAGTCGGTACGCATATAGGTGATCAGGCCGACCGTGCCTTCCTCGCCGATGGCCACGCCTTCATACAGCTTCTGCGCCACGCGCATGGTGCGGCTGGTGGTGAAGCCGAGCTTGCGCGAGGCCTCCTGCTGCAGGGTCGAGGTGGTGAACGGCGGCGCCGGACGGCGCTTGCGCTCCTTGCTGGTAACGTCGGTGACGTGCAGCGCGCCGGCGGCGGCCGCGGTGATGCGCTCGCGTGCCGCCTCGGCCGTGTCACCGTCGGTGATGGTGAACTGCTCGAATTTCTCCCCGTCCAGCCTGTTCAGCCGGGCCGAGAAAGGCTGAGACGGATGGGCGCACTCGGCGGCGATCGACCAGTATTCGCGCGAGACGAAGGCTTCGATCTCCTCTTCGCGCTCAACGATCATCCGCAGCGCCGGCGACTGCACCCGGCCAGCCGACAGGCCGCGCTGCACCTTGCGCCACAGCACCGGGGAAAGGTTGAAACCGACCAGGTAATCGAGCGCTCGGCGCGCCTGCTGCGCATCCACCATGCTGCCCGACACGTCACGCGGCGAGGCCATGGCCTCCTTGATTGCGCGCGGGGTGATCTCGGTGAACACCACCCGGTGCAGCTCTTTTTCCTCGAGCAGGCCGCGCTCGCGCAGGATCTCCACGATGTGCCAGCTGATCGCCTCGCCTTCGCGGTCCGGGTCAGTGGCCAGGTAGATGGCGTCGGCCTTGGCCGCGGCCTTGGCGATCGCCTCCACGTGCTTCTCGTTCTTGTCGATCAGGTCATAGCGCATCCGGAAGCCCTGTTCCGGATCCACCGCTCCCTCCTTGGGCACCAGGTCGCGCACGTGGCCGTAGGAAGCCAGGACATGGAAGTCCTTGCCCAGATACTTGTTGATCGTCCGGGCCTTGGCGGGCGATTCGACGATGAGAAGGTTCTTGGCCATCGGAGTCCGTGGTCGGGCGGGACGCGATTTGCAGCGGCCCGCGGGGGCAAGGGGAAGAGCAGCCGCCCGGGTGTTGCGGGGCGTTCAGGGTGCTCTTGTAACAGGAATCACACCCGAACGGGCGCCATCAAGCCAAACAGGCCCCCATTCAGGAGCCCGGGACGGGTGCGCATTATGGGCGAAAAGCCCCGGCGGGTCAGGCCGGGCGGATCAATGCACCGGTTCCGGCTCGTCCATGAACATCTGGGTTTCCATCCAGGCGTAGGCGGCCTCGCTACCGGGCTGGTTGAACAGCACCATCAGCACCACCCACTTCAGGTCGTCCAGATCCACGTCGTCCTGGTCCAGCGCCATGCTCTGGTGCAGCACCAGTTCACGCTGGTCGGCATCGAGCACGCCCTGCTGTTCCAGGAACATCAGAAAGCCGCGGCCATCCAGGTCCAGCTTGTCCAGCTCCGGGCCGGCATAGACGCGCACCGGGCCACCGGCGCGTGGCGCCGCCCGGTCCGGGCGCTGCCGGGCCAGATCGTCGAGCCAGTCGAATGCCTTGTTGATCTCAGTCGGGCTGAAACCGGCCTGCAACAGTCCCGCCTGCAGGGAATCCCGGTCGCGGATCAGGTCCGCCTCTTCGCTGAAGTAGTGCTCGAACAGGTAGAGCAGTACGTCCAGGATGCTTTCTTTCATTGCCTCTGCCTGCGTCCGCGGACGCCTTGTTCAGGATTTGCGGGAGTACCGGCCGTGCTCGGCAACCACCAGCCCCTCCAGCTCCATGAGCGGGAGCATGGAGGACAGGCGGGTTGCCGTCAATCCGGTGCGCTCGGCCAACAAATCCATACCTGTTGGGTCGTGGCCCAGCGCTTCCCACAATTTCTGGTAGTCGGGGTCGCCGGCCGGGCCGGCATCGGGTGTGCCCGGGCTGGCGGGCTGCTCCCCGGTTGCGGGGGTGTCCCGTGTTGTGGGGGCGGCCAGGCGCTTGCGCAAGGCCTGGCCCAGATGGGCGGCCATGGGCGCCAGCGTGCGGATCACTTCTTCGGCCGATTCCACCAGGGCCGCACCGCTGCGGATCAGGCGATGGCAGCCGCGGGCCTTGGGGTTGTGGATGGAGCCCGGTACCGCGAAGACATCGCGCCCGGCATCGCTGGCCAGGCGGGCGGTGATCAGGGCGCCGGACCGCATCGCCGCCTCGATCACCAGCGTGCCCAGGGCAAGCCCGGCCACGATCCGGTTGCGGCTGGGGAAATGACCGCTGCGGGCGGGGGTTCCCGGCGGGTATTCGCTGACCACGACGCCCTCGGCGCGGATCCGCTCGTACAGGGCGTGGTTCGAGCGCGGGTACATCTGGTCGATGCCGCAGCCCAGGACCGCCACCGTGACCCCGCCGGCATCCAGGGTGGCGCTGTGCGCGGCGGAATCCACGCCCAGCGCAAGCCCGCTGACAACGGCAAGGCCGGACCCGGCCAGGGCACGCGAGAACGCCGCAGCGGTGTCGCGCCCGCCGGCCGTCGGTGAGCGACTGCCAATCACCGCCACCGCCGGATGCCATAGCCGCGCAGGGTTGCCGATCACGAACAGCGCCAGCGGCGGCGAGGGCGCGGTACGCAGCAGGGCGGGGTAGTCGGGGTCGTGCCAGCCGATCAGGTGATGACCGGGCTGGGTCAACCATTCCAGGCTGCGGCTGTCTTCCGGGGCGCAGGACAGCGCATGCATCTGCTTCTGGTCCAGGCCGCAGGCCCGCCAGCTGCCGGGGCCTGCCGCCAGTGCGGCTTCCGGGCAAGCGTAGGCCTCCAGCAGCCTGCGGCGCGGCTCAGAGGCGCCCCCGGCGCCCAGTACGCGCAGCAGCGCGGCCTGCTGTTGCGGGGAGGAAGAGGGAGATTGCGTGGTCATGAGGGTCATGGTCATGGGGCCGGGCGTCGCATCCGTGCGTACCGGGCCATCCACCCTATCGCCACATACGAAAACGGCGCCCTGGGGCGCCGTCTCGATTCATCGTAGGAATTTGCCGCGTTGCCGCGTCAGCGCATCAGTAAGGCGCGTCCGGGTGCTTGAGGTGATAGCCCACCTTGGTCGGCTTGATGCTGTCCACCACCAGCGCGTAGGCCACCTTGTCGTAGGTGCGGAACACCATGGCATGGCCGGCGAACTCGTCCGGCAGGCGCACCTTGTTCTCGTAGAACACGGTATCCACATCGCGGTATTCACCCTTTTCCACACGGTCCACCGTATTGGTGCCCTCGCGCCAGACGGAGAACACGGTGCCGTTGTCCACGCCTTCGCGTGCGCCGATGGAGATGGCGATCACGTCACGCGGCCCACCGCTGGTGAGCATGTCGGACACCGCCAGCACGCGGGCGCGGCCATAGTCGGTCTGCTGCGCGGGCGGATGCGGGAAGAACTGCAGGTCGTAAGGCTGGGCGTTGACAGGCACCAGACGGTCGCCGATGCGGGTTTCGTAGCCTTCGTCATCCAGCAGCAGGGTGGAGACCTGGATGCCGCCGACTTCGCCGCGGGTCACGGTGCCCGCGCCCACGCGCATCAGTTCGTAGCCCAGCACTTCCTTGCCCTTGTCAGGCGTGACCACGTTGGTCCAGAACTGGCGGCTGTCCATGATCCGGCGACCGCGGAAATCCAGGTCATCGGTATGGAACAGGTCGCAGCACAGGCCGCTGCGCTGCAGGTGGTGGTAACGGACAGTCGGGCGGACCACGGTGAAGCGGTCGCCGGGGTTGGCGGCCAGGCCGCGCACGTAGGCTACTTCGCCCTCGGCCACGCGCAGGCGGTCTTCTTCCATGCCGACCACGTGGGGCAGGTGCTCGAAGCCGTCGACAATCTGCAGATCCTTGAGGAACGGCTCGATATCCGACAGCGCGATCGCGTTGATCGGTGCGGCATCAAGTCGCGGACCCGGCTGGACCTGGGCGCCGGTCACCCGGTCCAGGTAGGCCAGGCTGATCACGTCGCCCGGATAGATCAGGTGCGGGTTCTGGATCTGCGGGTTGGCCTGCCAGATTTCCGGCCACAGCCAGGGCCGGTCCAGGAACCGGCCCGCGATATCCCACAATGTGTCGCCACGAACCACCACATAGGTGTCCGGATGGTCTCCGCGCACTCCCTGTGCGGCGGCGAAAGTTGCAACGGTGAGCAGCGCTGCGGCGCAAGCCGTGCGCAGTCCACCGGAAAGGCAATTGAGTATGCCGGCCATCTAGTTGTTCCCCTTGGAGATTTCCCCTTGCAGCGCCGGCACTATGCCTACATGCCCGCGATCCGCGCAAGTGTGGCGGGCGTTACAATGCCTTCTGAACCCCACGGTTGTGATCCAGGCCCCCCTTTCCCCTTCTGCCATGTCCCTACTTCCCATTATTGAATACCCCAACCCACGCCTGCGCGTGGTCGCCGATCCGGTGGACCCCGGCAGGATTGCCGATGCCGCGTTCCAGCGCCTGCTCGATGACATGCTCGAGACCATGTACGAAGCGCCCGGTATCGGTCTGGCCGCGACGCAGGTGGACATCATGGAGCGGTTCACCGTCATTGACGTCACCGAGGAGGGCGAGCAGCCGCTGGTGTTGATCAATCCGGTGATCCGCGAGCGTTCCGTGGAACTGCGCGTCCACCAGGAAGGCTGCCTGTCGATCCCCGGCGTGTTTGCTGATGTCACCCGCGCCGACGGCTTGGAAGTGGAAGCGCTGGACCGGCAGGGCAAGTCGTTCGTGCTGCGTGCCGATGGCCTGCTGGCGACCTGCATCCAGCACGAGATCGACCATCTGGATGGCAAGCTCTTTATCGACCACCTGTCGGCGCTGAAGCGTTCGATGGCCATCCGCAAACTGGAAAAGCTGAGGAGAAACAGCGATTAGGATCGTCTTTGCGGGGACCCCGGAGTTCGCCGTCCCATCGCTGCGCGCGGCTGTGGCGGGCGGTGAGGTGGTGGGCGTCTATACCCAGCCCGACCGGCGCGCCGGCCGCGGTCGCCAGGTGGCGTTTTCGGCGGTCAAGATCGAGGCGCTCTCGCGTGGGATCGAGGTCTACCAGCCCGCCACGCTGCGCTCTGAAGAAGCGCAGGAGCAGCTGCGCGCGCTGGAACCCGACCTGCTGGTGGTGGTGGCCTACGGCCTGATCCTGCCGCGGGCGGTGCTGGAGATCCCGCGCTTTGGCTGCTGGAACGTGCACGCCTCGCTGCTGCCGCGCTGGCGCGGTGCGGCCCCGATCCAGCGGGCGATCGAGGCCGGCGATGCCGAGACCGGGGTGTGCCTGATGTGGATGGCCGAGGGCCTGGATACCGGCCCCGTGCTGCTGTCGCAGTCCACGCCGATCGCGGCGGAGGAAACCGCCGGCGAGCTGCATGATCGCCTGGCCCGCCTCGGCGCCCAGGTGCTGTCCGACGGGCTTGGCCTGCTGCGCGCAGGGATCCGTCCGGTGCCGCGGCCGCAGCCGGAAGAGGGCGTGACCTACGCCCACAAGCTGGAAAAAGCCGAAGCCCGGCTGGACTGGTCGCAGCCGGCGACGGTGCTGGCCAGCCGCGTGCGCGCCTTCCACCCCTGGCCGGTGGCCGAGGCGGAGCTGGCCGGCGAACGGATCCGGATCCACGCCGCGCAGGCGCTGCAGCATGACCATGCGGCGGCCCCGGGCACGGTGCTCGCCGCATCGCTCGACGGCATTGACCTGGCCTGTGGCGAAGGTGCGCTGCGCATCACCCGGCTGCAGCGGCCGGGCGGCAAGCCGATCGCTGCAGCCGATTACCTCAACGCCCGCCGCGATCTGCAGCAATGAAACGACCGGCTGGAACCGAATCGCGCGTCGCCGCGGCGCGCATCCTCGATGCGGTGCTGCATCGCGGCCGCTCGCTGCGTGTGGAACTCGCCGCCACGCTGCCCCAGTTCGCCGACCCGCGTGACCGCGCCCTGGTGGAGGCGATCTGCTTCGCCGTGCTGCGCAACCGTTCCCGCTACGACGCTGCGCTGGCGGCGTGGATGCCGCGGCCCTTGCCCGCCCGCGACCGTCCCCTGCGCGCCCTGATCCACGCAGGCTTTGCCCAGCTCGATCCACTTGGCCTGCCGGCCCATGCCGCCTTGGCGGCCACGGTGGAAGCGGTCCGCGCGCTGGGCCGCCCACGCCAGGCCGGGCTGGTGAACGCGCTGCTGCGTCGCGCGCAGCGCGAAGGCCTGCCGCCTGCCGACCCCGCGGGGCTGTGGCCCGAGTGGCTGCTCGCCCAGCTGAAGGCCGATTGGCCGCTGCAACTGGACGGCATCCTTGCCGCCAGCGCCGAGCCTGCGCCGATGTGGCTGCGGGTCAACCGGCGGCAGGGCGGGCGGGATGATTATCTTCAACGCCTGACCGAAGCCGGGATAGACGCGCAGGCGATCGATGCGCTGCCCGATGGCCTGTGCCTGCCACGGTCGCAGGCGGTGGCGGCGCTGCCCGGCTTCGACGATGGCGCCGTGTCCGTGCAGGACGGCTCCGCCCAGCTGGTGGCCGACGCGCTGGCACCGGCTGCCGGCGCGCGGGTGCTCGACGCCTGCGCCGCGCCCGGCGGCAAGGCCGCGCATCTGCTTGAACGTGACCCCGGCCTGCGCATGCTGGCGCTGGATGTCGACGCCGCGCGGCTGGTTCGCGTGGAGCAGACCCTGCAGCGCCTGGGCGTGGCCGGCCAGGCCGAACTGAAGGCCGCCGACGCCGCTGACACCGCAAGCTGGTGGGACGGCAAGCCGTTCGACGCGATCCTGCTGGATGCGCCTTGCTCAGCGACCGGCATTGTCCGACGCCAGCCCGACGTGCCTCTGCACCGACGCGAGTCGGACCTGGAAGCACTGCGGAAAATACAGGCCGGGCTGCTGGACGCGCTGTGGCCGCTGCTGCGTCCGGGCGGGGTTCTGGTCTACGCCACCTGCTCGATCCTGCGGGCGGAAAACGCGGCGCAGGTGGAAGCGTTCCTCGCCCGCACCGCCGACGCCACCGCAGAGCCGCTGGATCACCGTTTCGGTCGTGCCGACGGACCCGGTCGTCAGCGACTGCCCGGTGAGGACGGCATGGACGGGTTCTTCTTCGCGAGGCTGCGGCGCGGCGACAGCTCACGTTCCGGGCAGTAAACTCCGCCCATGCGCATCGTCCATGTGCTACTGACCTCACGCTTTGCCGGCACTGAGCGCCACGTGCTGGAACTCACCGCCGAGCAGGCGGCCAACGGGCATGAGGTGACCCTGATTCTGAGGCGCAAGGCTGCGCGCAAGCGCGCCAATGCCATTGCGCACCGCGTGGATCCGCGCGTACGGGTTGAGCTGGTGCATGACTTCCTGGCCCGCTGGCCGGCGGTGGCGCATGCGCGGGCCCGGGTCCGCGCGCTGGCGCCCGACATCGCGCACGCCCACCTGGGCTCCGCCTCGAACGCGCTGCGCGGACTGAGCGGGTTTCCCCGGCTGGCCACCCTGCATATCGACTTTGATCCGAGCCATCACGGCCATCTGGATGGGGTGGTCGCCATCGCGCCGTGGCAGCTGGAACATCTTCCCGAACCGCTGCGCGCGCGCAGCGTACAGATCGACAACTGGGTGCAGCCGCGGCAGGTGGAGCAGGGCGCGCGCGAACGGCTTCGCGCCTCGATGGGCGTGGCTCCCGACGAATTTCTGTTCGGCAGCGTGGGGCGGATGGAGGACTGCAAGGGCATGGACGTCCTGCTGCAGGCCTTCGACCAGGCGAATTTGCCCAAGGCGCGGCTTGCGCTGGTGGGGGGAGGAAAGCGCTGGCAGGCGCTGCGGGCCAGCGCGCCGGAATCAGTGGTCATGCCGGGCTTCGTCGAGCGGCCCGAAGACTGGTTGGCCGCATTCGATTGCTTTGTCAGCGCTGCTCGCAGCGAGCCGTTCGGACTGGCCCTGCTGGAAGCGATGCAGGCGGGATTGCCGGTGGTCAGTACCGCGAGCGGCGGGGCTCGGCACCTGGCTTCCCGCATCGGTACGGAGCTGGTGCCACCCGATGATGCCGGGGCCCTGGCCGCTGCGCTGGCGCGGATGCCGTTGCAGCCCGGCCAGCGCCGGCAGTACCGGCTTGATGACCTGCGGGTAGGGCAGAAGGCAGCCGAGTTGGACGTGTTCTATCGCGCCGCGCGCCAGCGGCTGGGGCTGGCGGTGTAGATCCGCCTAGGGCAGTCCGCGCCAGGCGTTGATAACGTCGGCGACAGCGATGTCGGCGACCCGGGCGCGGCCTTCCGGTTCGCCGCCCAGGGTGATGACCGGGCCGGGTCCGATCGGGCGCCACAGCGACGGCGGCGCGGCGCCGAACAGCACCACCAGCGGGCAGCCCAGCGCAGCGGCGGCGTGGGCCGGGCCCGTATCCACCGAGATCATGCTGTGGGCCTGCTCGAGCAGGGCGAACAGGCGCGGGATCGGCAGGTCGTTGGCCAGGTTGCGAACGCGCGGGTCATTCCCGGCGGCGCTGCGGATGTCTTCCAATACCTCGTGCTCGGCAGGCGAGCCGCACAGCACCACCCGCGCCTGTGGCTGGTCTTCGAGCACCGCTGCCGCCACCGCAGCCCAGTGTTCGGCAGGCCAGTGTTTGGGATGGTCGGCGGTCATGCGTTTGCCGCGCTTGTGGGTGCGCTTGTTGCCCGGCTGGAACAGCACCAGCGGCCCCTCCAGGTCCTGCGCCCGGCGCCACTGCGTCAGTTCGGCGCGGTTGGCTTCGGGCACCACCAGTTTTGGCAGGCGGAACGGGGCCGGGTCGGCGTCCTTTGTTGCGTAGCGCTGCGCTGGATCGCGCATGCCGAACGCCAGCCAGCGGTCCGGCCACAGCATCGGCGTGGCCAGCTCTTCAGGCGTGCGCTCGATGAGGTCGTCCGGGTGCACGCCGCCGCGTTCGATCAGCCGACGCATCTCCGGGTCCGGATCGCACAGGTACACCGGGCCGCGGCCGCGACGTCGCAGCCAGCGCACCAGTTCCCACTGGCTCGGGCACAGCAGATAGGGGGTTTTGCGGCTGGTGACCATCTGCAGGTGGCCCAGTTCGGGCGCGTGTGCGAGCACGGGCGGAGTCCAGCCGCCGGAGCTGATCACGTCCACCGGGCTGTCGTGGCGCGCTGCCACCAAGCGCATCAGGGTGGTCAGCATGACCATGTCGCCGAGCGCGCCGCAGCGCACGATCAGCGGGGGAGCGTGGGGTGGGGCGTGGGGTGGGGCGTGGGGTGGGGCGTGGGTCGTGTTCACCATCGCAGCGGCCTCCTCGCCACTTCAGGTCCAAGTTGTTGCAGCAGGGCGTGGGCGTCGGCTTCGGGCAGGTAGCGGATCCGCAGCGGCGGCGACAGGGCGCCGGCACCGGCGGTGTCCAGCCACAGCGAGGCCATGCCCAGGCGCCGGTCCAATGGCCCCTGGCGCAATTGCAGCGCCTGCAGCTTGCCGATCTCGGCGAACCGCCAGTGGCGCGACCACCAGCCTTCGCGCACGGCCACCAGTTCCCCCTGCAGACAGTAGCCGGCACGGCGCGCGTGCTGGCGGGCGACAACTACGCTCCAGGGGATCCACAGCAGGGCCAGCAGGCCCCAGGGGCCGAACCGCCAGCACAGGGCGGTGCAGGCGATCAGTGCGAACACGGTGCCGCCCAAAGCCAGCCGCAGCCAGGCGTGATGGTGAAGCGATTGCCACTGCTGCGGCGGCCATTGCAGCTGCGGCAGTAGATGACGGACCAGCGCATCGCAGCGTTCGCCGCTGGCCACCGGCGCCAACTCGTTCAGGCCGCGCTCTTCGTTGCCGCGCTGGACCACCGCGGTGTCGATGCGCAGGCTGCGGCGCCGGAACAGCCGGTGGGTCACGGTTTCCACCAGCGTCCAGGCCTGGATCCGGCGCCGTGGCACGCTGTTGCGACGCCGGGTCAGCAGGCCGCGGCCGACGGTCAGGCGGCGGCCGTGTTCTTCAAGGCGGAAGTCGTGGTATTGCACCAGCGCCAGCAGCACCGACAGCGCCCGCAGGGCGATGAGTGCGGCCAGCCCGATCATCACCGCGCCGAGGACCATGCCGGTCCATCCCGGCACGAGGCTGCCAGCATGGCCGAACGCCTCGCGCCCATAGCGCGCCATGGCCTCGGCGGTGTCGTCGTCGGGCAGGAACTGCCAGGCCACCGCCATGACGCCCGCCACCACCACCATGCCGCGGTTGGAGATCAGCCCCAGGCGCACCACCTCCGCGGTGGGCAGGGCGAGCAGGGTGTCCCCTTCCGGGTGCGTGTGGTCCGCGCTGTCCGAGGTGGAAACAGCCTCGCCGCGTCGCCGGATCAGTCGCTCCAGTGCCAGCGCCTGGTTCAGCTGCAGGACCTGCATCACCGCTTCGGGCTTGTCGCCGCTGGCTGATTCCAGCCGTACTTCTGCCACCTGGAACACCCGGTGCAGCAGGGTCTGGTGCACGGCCACGTCATGGATGCGGCTGAACGGGATCTGGCGCAGGCTGCGCTCCAGCAGGCCGCTGCGCACAAACAGGCTGTCTTCACCGATCCGGTAGCGCCAGGTGAAATAGCGCCACACGGCGGCGGTCACCAGCACCACGGCGGCCACACCCGCGGCCATCAGCTGCCAGCTGTCCTCGCCGCGTCCGCCGAAGATCAGCAGGGCCAGCAGCGGCACCATGAACTGCTTGATGTTGCCGACCAGCACGAACAGCCACGATGCCGGATGCAGGCGCCGTTCCTGCTGGGTGGGCAGCGTGGCCGCGCCCGTATCCGCGTCTGCGGCCGGGTCGGAATCAGGCGTCGTCGTCATCGTTTTCCACCTGGCGGGCGAGGTGGTCGCGCAGGCGCTCGGCGTCGTCCTCGTCCAGCCCCGGCACGGCCACGGCGTGCTGGCGGGTGCCGGCGGTATGCACCAGCAGGGTCGACAGGCGGAAGCGACGCTCCAGCGGGCCGCGGCGGATATCCAGGTGCTGCACCCGCGAGGCCGGCACCCGGGTCTCGCTGCGCCACATGCGCCCGCGACGCAGGGCGAACCCGTCTTCGTCCAGCAGCCACCAGGTGTAGCGGAAGCGGCGCAGGCCCATCCATGCGCCCATGGCGACCAGGATGATCCACAGCAGGGCTGCCGCGGCCACCAGGGTGGGGCGACCGGTCGCCACCAGCGCCGTGCCTGCGATGGCCAGGGCGATCAGGGTCGGAATGCCCCAGCCCAGCGCGCCGGAGAGCATGAACAGTGGCCGCGCCCGCGCCGGCAGCGGCTGCCAGTCGGCTTCTTCCGGGCCCTGTGCTGCGTCCGCCAGGCCGGGCAGGCCCAGGTCGTCCAATTCGATCATGTGCGCTCGCGCTCGTAGGGATTGGGTTCGTTGCTGCCGGCCGGGCGCCAGCGCCAGCGCTTGTAGGTCCACTGGTACTGGGCCGGATCGCGGCGGGCGATGCGCTCGACCGCTGCGTTGAGCGCGGCGGTGGCCACCTGCGGGTCGGGATCGGCGATGTCGGTCGGAGCGGGTTCGATCCGCAGGGCGAACTCCGGCCCCGGGCCCACCCGCTCGCAATAGGCGAACAGCACCGTGGCTCCGGTGCGCGAGGCGAGCCGGCCCAGCAGGGTCATGGTGAGCGCGGTCATGCCGAAGAACGGCACGTATTCGCCGTCACCGGCCTTGGGCTGCTGGTCGGGGAGGATGCCGGTGACGCCGCCGGCGCGCAGCAGCTTGAGCAGATGGCGCACGGCGGCGGGGCCATCCGCGCGGATCTGGGTCACCTGGTCACCGGCGTCGGCACGGACCCGGCGCAGGAAGGCTTCGCCCACCTCGGCCTCCGGCGGCCGGTACAGCACCGAGATCGGGGTGCGCGATGCCAGCCACTGGTTCAGCAGCTCCCAGTTGCCGTAATGCGGCGCGGCCACGATCAGCCCCTTGCCGGACGCCAGCGCAGCATCGAACAGCTCCACCCCCTGGGTCTGGCGGATCAGGGCCAGGTTGTCCGCGTGCGGACGGGTCCAGAAGCGCATGGTTTCCAGAAACTGGCGCGCGGTGGTGCGCAGGATCGCGCGATGCCATTCCTCGCGCTCCGATTCCAGCATCTGCGGATAGGCGATCTGCAGGTTGACCCGGGCCACGTGGCTTTCGCGCGTGTCCAGGCGGCTCGCGAGCACGGCGATGCTGTCGCCAAGCCGGTACAGCAGCGACCACGGCAGGCGCCCGAGGGCGGCGGCGAAAAAGTACAGCAGGGCGGAAACGAAGCGGGCCATCGGCCAAGTCTATACAGCGGTAAGATGCGGCGCTTCCATGAGACTGCTTTCGCCATGCTTGCCCTGATCCAGCGCGTCACCCATGCCAGCGTCAGCGTCGACGGCGAGACTGTCGGCGCGATCGGGCCCGGTCTGCTGGCCCTGGTGGGGATTGAACCCGGGGATGGTGACCCCCAGATAGAGCGCATGACCACCCGGCTGCTGGGTTACCGGGTGTTTGCTGACGAAGCCGGGCGGATGAACCGCTCGCTCACCGATACCGGTGGCGGATTGTTGCTGGTGAGCCAGTTCACCCTGGCTGCCGATACCCGCTCGGGGATGCGTCCGGGCTTCAGCACGGCCGCCGCGCCCGAGGAGGCCGAGCGGATTTTTGATCGCCTGGCCGTCCACTGCCGGGACAATCACCCCGCAGGGGTGGAAATGGGCCGCTTCGGTGCCCATATGGTGGTAAGCCTGGCCAACGACGGCCCGGTAACGTTCCTGCTTCGCGCCTGAACAGGGCGCGGGCAATCGTCCCGTAAGCCGTCCGGATCCGGCAGGATACCGACCCGGCTGGTATAATTACGGGTTCTGTTTTTTTCAACTCCTAATTTGGTAGCACTCCCCTATGGCCATCGACCGTCAGGCGCCACAGTCCGACATCAAACAGCTCATCAGCAAAGGTCTGGAGCAGGGCTACCTGACCTATGCCGAGGTCAACGACCACCTGCCCGACGATCTGGTTGATCCGGAGCAGCTGGAAGACATCATCGGCATGATCAACGGCATGGGCATCGCGGTCCATGAGACTGCGCCCGATGCTGAAACGCTGCTGCTGGCCGGCGAGTCCGGCGGCAACCGCGACGTTGACGATACCGCTGCCGAAGAAGCCGCGGCCACGCTGACCGCGCTGGACGCTGAAGGCGGTCGCACCACCGACCCGGTGCGCATGTACATGCGCGAGATGGGGACGGTCGAGTTGCTGACCCGCGAGGGCGAGATCGAAATCGCCAAGCGCATCGAGGAAGGCCTCAACCAGATGCTGGCCTCGCTGGGCACCTTCCCGCTGACCGTCCAGCAGCTGCTGGAAGACTACGAGCTTCACAAGGAAGGCAAGAAGCGCCTGCCCGAGATCATTGCCGGCTTCAACGACTACGTGCTCGAGGAGCTGGCTGCCGAAGCCGAAGCAGCCGCCGAGGAAGAAGCCGAAGAAGAGGGCGTTGAGGAAGAGGTTGCCGAAGACGCGGACGACGTGGAGGTCGAAGCCGAGGACGAGGAGGAGGAGAAGGAAGCCGCTCCCACCGGTCCCGATCCCGAAGAGATCGCGCGCTGCATCGGCGAGCTGGCCGACGTCTACGCCAAGTTCGAGCGTGCCCACGCCAAGCACGGCTCCGAGCACGCCTCGGTGATCAAGCTGCGCGAGGAGATGGCCGCCGCGTTCGTGATCTTCAAGCTGCCGCTGCCGTTTGTCGACGTGCTGGTCAAGCGCCTGCGCGAGGCCGCCAACGGTGTGCGCAGCCATGAGCGCCAGGTGCTGCACCTCACCACCCGCGTGGCGAAGATGCCGCGCCGTGACTTCCTGCGCGTGTGGGACGGCAACCAGACCAACCTGGACTGGGTGGACGAGATGCTCAAGCGCAAGCAGAAGTGGGCATCCGGGCTGCGTGAGGTGAGGGATCAGGTCATCGCCGAGCAGGAATCGATGATCGCGCTCGAGAAGGAAATACGCGTCACCCTGCCGGAGCTGAAGGAAATCAACCGGACCATGGCCTATGGCGAAGCCAAGGCCAGCAAGGCGAAGAAGGAGATGGTGGAGGCCAACCTGCGCCTGGTCATCTCGATCGCCAAGAAATACACCAACCGCGGGCTGCAGTTCCTGGACCTGATCCAGGAGGGCAACATCGGCCTGATGAAGGCGGTGGACAAGTTCGAGTACCGCCGTGGCTTCAAGTTCTCGACCTACGCCACCTGGTGGATCCGCCAGGCGATCACCCGCTCGATCGCCGACCAGGCGCGCACCATCCGTATCCCGGTGCACATGATCGAGACCATAAACAAACTGAACCGCATTTCCCGCCAGATGCTCCAGCTGTACGGCCGCGAGGCCACGCCGGAAGAGCTGGCCAAGGAAATGGAGATGCCCGAGGACAAGGTTCGCAAGGTGATGAAGATCGCCAAGGAACCGATCTCCATGGAGACCCCGATCGGCGACGACGAGGACTCGCACCTGGGCGATTTCATCGAGGACACCAACGTGGAGTCTCCGATGGACAACACCACCAACATCAACCTGTCCGAGACCGTGCACGACGTGCTCGCCGGGCTGACGCCGCGCGAGGCCAAGGTGCTGCGCATGCGCTTCGGTATCGACATGAATACCGACCACACGCTGGAAGAGGTCGGCAAGCAGTTTGACGTCACCCGTGAGCGCATCCGCCAGATTGAGGCCAAGGCCCTGCGCAAGCTGCGCCATCCGAGCCGGTCGGAGCAGCTGCGGAGCTTCCTGGATATCGACTGATTCCAGGCGCTGCCGTAATACGTTGGAGAAGCCCGCCTTGTGCGGGCTTCTTTTTTTGGTGCCCGGCTCACCCCAGAGACGATGGCGGCGCTTCTCTGTAGGAGCGCGCCATGCGCGCGAAGCCGCGTGACCTTGACCACCCCGTCGCCCCCTCCTGCACACCCCAACCATGACCTCCCTGCGATGCTCCGGCCCTCAACCGGGTAGGAGGTCGAACATGGCGGAACGGGTGGACGTGGCAATCATCGGCGGTGGCCCTGCGGGACTGACCGCCGCAACCTACCTGCGCCGCTTCCTGCGCAGCGTGGTGGTGCTGGACGCTGGCGACAGCCGCGCCCGCTACATTCCCGAGAGCCACAACTGCCCCGGCTTCCCGCAGGGGGTGGCCGGCACCGAGCTGCTGCAGCGCATGCGTGAGCAGGCGGAAGGAGTGGGCGCGCAAATCATCCGGGCGCGGGCCGATGGCCTGCAGCGGACCGAAGACGGATACACCGTACTGGCCGGCAATCAGAACTGGCACGCGGCGAAGGTGATCCTGGCCACCGGGCTGGCCGATCGCCTGCCCGACGGCGACTGGGCGGAAGAAGCCATCGCCAGCGGCGCCCTGCGCCTGTGCGCCGTCTGCGACGCCTACGAGGCCCGCGACACCCACATCGCTGTCTACGGCCCTGCCAGAACCCTGCCCGCACACGCCCGCTTCCTGCGCAGCTATGCCAGCCGGCTTTCTTTGTTGCCGGAGGACGGCGAGCTTGATCCCGAATCCGCGGCGGAGTTGCGGGAAATGGGAGTAGAGATATTCGCTCCGGGCGGAAGTCTCGCCTACGACGGCACCCGCTGCATCTGGCATGCGCTCGACGGCACCGCGACCGCCTTCGATACCGTCTATCCCTATCTCGGCTACGAGGACCGCAACGCGCTGGTGGCCGACTGGGGCCTGCAGGCGGGCGAGGAAGGCGAACTGCAGGTGGACAGTCACCAGCAGACCAGCCGCCCCGGCCTGTATGCCATCGGCGACGTGGTCAGCGGTCTCAACCAGATTGCCGTGGCCGTAGGCCAGGCCGCGGTGGCGGCGACCCATGCCCATAACAGCCTGCCGTTACGGGCGCGCGGATGAGCATCTGCGATGCCGGAGCAGGTAAGATTCCCGGTGCAACGGGCCTATAGCTCAATGGTTAGAGCAGAGGACTCATCGGAAGGTGACCCCGGCACCGTAAGGGCCGGTGGAAAAACGGGATGAATTCAGGGGAACCTCAGCGGCGGCAGCGATGCCGGACGGTGGCAATCCTGAGCCAAGCCGGCGGTACACCGTCGGAAGGTGCAGAGACTACCTGGGGACTTGAGCGTCCTTGATAACAGGCTGGAGCGTCCCGCACCCCACCAGCGCAGGCTGAGGGTGATGAGATAGTCCGCGCCGGGCGGAAACGCCCGGGTTAAGTGAATCCTTTGGTTGCAGGTTCGAGTCCTGCTGGGCCCACCATTTGCCAATCCGCATCAACCGCACCGGGAGCACGCGCGTGCTCCCGCTGGTCAGGACATCGGCTCCGGTTCCACCATCCGGCCGATCCGGGGTGGCAGTGGAATGAACTCCTCGTTGTCCAGGTCGGGCAGCTTCATCCTGCCGGCGGCCCAGTCGGCGCGGGCCTGTTCGATGCGCTCCTTCGACGAAGACACGAAGTTCCAGTCGATGTAGCGATGCCCCACCGGCTCGCCGCCCAGGGCCATGACCACGGCGTCGCTGAGCGCGGTGACCGTGGCCACTTTGCCGACTGCGAGCACTGCCATGTTGCCCACCTCCACGCGCTGGCCGTCCACCTCGACGTCGCCGCTGGTGACATAGATCGCACGCTCGGTGTATTCGGCTGGCAGCGAGGCGCGCGCGCCGGCGCGCAGCTGCCAGTGCACGTAGAACTGCGGCGAGTCGATCTGCACCGGCGACTCCACGCCCGCCAGCCGCCCGGCGATCAGGCGGCCGGTGACGCCGTCCTCACCGAATACCGGCAGCGCCTCGCTGCCGTAATGCCAGAACCCGGGGTCCATTTCCTCGCGCTCGTCGGGCAGCGCGACCCACAGCTGCACGCCATCGATCGGTCCGCCTTCCACCCGCAGCCGGTCGAAGCGCTCGGAGTGGGTGATGCCGCGGCCGGCGGTCATCCAGTTGACCTCACCCGGCCGCACCGGCTGCGCGGAGCCGAGGCTGTCGCGGTGCATGATCTCGCCTTCGTAGAGGTAGGTGATCGTGGTCAGGCCGATGTGCGGGTGCGGAAGCACATCGGCTTCCACGGGCAGGCCGGGCGCCAGGTCCTTGGGGCCCATGCGGTCGAAGAAGATGTAGGGCCCGACCATGCGGCGTCTGCCGAACGGCAGCACCCGGCCGACTTCGAAGGCCCCCAGATCGCGCTTGCGCTGGGGGATGACAAGTTCGATCGCTGAAGTGTGCATGCGCGCTCCTGATCAGATGCCGCCTAGGGTGACAGACGATCAGTCACGCTTCACGCCTCAGAAGTTCAGCCGCAGCCCCACCATGTAGCGTGCGCCGAAGGCTTCGTACTCGGACACCCGGTGGCGGGCGCCGTCGTAGCGGATGCCCGGCTCCTTGAGCAGGTTGTTGGCTTCCAGGAAAACCTCGGTATTGGGGTTGAAGCGGTAGCTGGTCTTGAAGTCCAGCCGTCCCACCTTGTCCCAGTAGGTGTCACCCAGATAGTCGCCGTCGCCGATACCGTCGATCCACTCGCTGCGGTGCTGCCAGCTCAGGCGGGTCGACAGGCCGTAACGCTCGTAGGACAGCGCCAGGTTGTAGATGAAGTCCGACGAACCCGGCAGGGCCACCTTGCGGCCATCGGGGGTTTCGGTCTCGCTGTCGTTGAAGGTCATGTTGCCGCGGATACCGAAACCCGCCGCCCACTCGGGCAGCCCCCAGCGCTCGACGAACGGCTCCAGGGTCTGCGAGAAGGCCACTTCAATGCCGGCCAGGTGGCCCTTGCTGCCGTTGGCAGTCGTCTCGTAGATGTACTCCGAGCGATCCAGGCCGGGCCGGTCCAGCACGTCACTGCCAAAGCGCGAAAACTCCATGTCGAACAGCACGTCGTCCAGCCACTTGTAGTACGCGCCGACCGAGAAGAACGCGCCGGACGGCAGATACCACTCCAGGTAGGCGTCCAGGCCCGCGGCCTTCTCCGCTCCCAGGTCCGGGTTGCCGCCGCTGACCACCTGCTCTTCGTCATCAACGCTGAAGTTCGGACGCAGCAGGGTGAAGTCCGGACGCGCGGCGCCGGTGTTGGCGGACAGGCGCAGCTTGAGCTCGTCGTTGATATCCCAGTTCAGGTGCACGCTCGGCAGCACCACGGTGTCGCTGCCGGACACGCGCACCGGCTCGAACCCGCTGTCGTACTGCACCAGCGCCTCGCCGGTGTTGTCGACCGACTCCACGCGCACGCCGGCCACGATGTTCCCCCAGTCAAACCAGGTGGTGGCCATCGCGTAGGCGGCCAGGACTTCCTCGGTGACCCGGTAATTATTGGTTTCCGCATCCCCGGCACGCACGTTGCTCAAGCCCTGCCCATGCAGGCCCGACCACAGCTTCCTCGCCTCGGCCTCGGAAAAATAGCGAAACGCGTACCCCAGCGGCAGCTTGCCCTTGTAGGGGCGATCGATCGAAAAATCAGACGGCGACGGCAGCTGCACCCCTGCAGCGGTCAGCGTGCCGGGCAGGATTTCCAGCACGTGGCGGGTGTCCTCCTTGCTGCGCTTGTCGTACTGCACGCCGAACTGGATGTCGGACGCCTGCCCGAACAGGTCCAGTGCCCGGGTCAGGTCGAGTCGGCCGCTGCGTGAGCGGCTGTCCTGCAGGCGGCTGGTTGAACGCAGGTACACGAACTCGTAGTCCTGCGGATCGAGCGAGCGCTTGTAATTGCCCCGAGAGAAGCTCCCGTCCGGATTGACGATGGTGTCGTACAGGCGCACACCGTGACGCTCGCGGTCGGTGAAGTCGTACTCCACCGTGGGCCGCTGGCTGTAGTCCACCAAGCCCCCGGGCCGCGGGCTGCGCCAGGAGGAGTTGAAGGATGGTCCGTGTTCTGACTTGGACTGGGTGTAGTTCAGCCGCCACGAGGCATCCCATTCGCCAAGCCGCTGGTCGCCGCCGAGCGTATTGGTGAAGATGCTCTGGGCGGTGCTGTTGGCGTTGAGGCTGCTGTCCAGTTCGACGCCATAAATGTTGCCCTCAAGCGGGGTGTTGCCGCTGCGCACGTCCGCGTAACCGCGGGTCACTGCAGCCTGGTTGGTGCGCTGGGCGCTGTCGTCGAAGTCGAATTCCATTGCGTTGCGCAGTTCGTCGTCGGTGAACTCGGTATGCACCGTGCTCAGGAAGAACCGGTGGTCCTGCGAGGGCCGGAAGTCGAACCGGCTGGCGAGCGCGGTGTTGCCGCGGGTCAGGCGGTACAGCTTGTTCTGGTGCGCGTCGGCCCATGCGCGGCTGTCGTTGCCCGGCTCGCGGTCCTCCGACGCCATCTCCCAGTCGGTCTCGAAGTTGTCGGTGATCATCTCGCGCTCGTAGGCCGAGGCGGTCAGCGCAACGCCGAACAGACCGTCGGCGAACGTGTTGGAGATGAACCCGCTGACGTCGTACTGGCGTCCGCCACCCAGGTCGTTGTAGCCGATGCCGGTGTTGAGCGAGGTCTGCAGTCCGTCGTAGTCGAACGCGCCGCGGGTGATGATGTCGACGTTGCCGGCCAGGGTCTCGCCGGACATGTCGGCGGTCACCGCCTTGCGCACGATCACCGAGTTGGCCAGACCCGAGGGGATGGTATCGGTGCGTGCGCTCTTGCCGCCGGGAGCGATCACGTTGACGCCGTCAAACGAGATCGTGCTCCAGCGCGAGGGCGCGCCACGCAAACTGATGGAACGCTCCTGGCCCTGGTCGCGCTCGACCGCGACGCCGGGCAGTCGGCCCAGCGCGGCGGCGATGTTCTGGTCGGGGAAGTGGCCGATGGAGTCGGCCGCGACCACGTTCACCAGCGCATTGGAGGAGCGCTGGATTTGCAGCGCCATGGCCTCGGATTCGGCCTGCGGGCGGGAGGCCCGCACCTGGATGCCGTCGAGGGTCGCCAGGTCGCTTTCCAGGCCCGTCTCGCCGACCACCACGTTGGCGGTAGTCAGCGCGCCGGCCACCACCGTGACGCTCTCGCGCCTGGTTGGTCGACCGACGTAGCTGAGTTCAATCGTGTGGGCGCCCTCGGGTATCCGGCGCAGCAGAAAGCGTCCTTCCGAATCGGTCACGGCCACCACGTCCATGCCCTGGACGCGGACTTCGGCACCGCGCAGGAATCCACCCTGGGCATCGCGCACCACGCCGGTTATCTCGCCGGCCTGCTCCACGCTGATACCGCGCAGCTGCGCATCCGCGTCCGCGTGTGCAGTGCCTACAGGCGCGGACACGCCCAAGGCCAACATCACGGCGCAGAACAGCACCGACCTTGCATTGTTACGAACCACGACTGCACCCCTGATTGAACCGGACCATCCCGGCAGGAGTGCTACGTTATTGGGCGAATATTCCAGCGGTATTACAGTTTATTAACAGCCAGAGGCTTGCCTGCTTATCAATGCATTATTACGGGCACGCAAAATGCCAGCGTGCTTTCGCACGCCGGCATTGATTACTCTGGCGGCCGCAGGCTTACCGTCTGCAGTCAGTCTGCCGTCTGTACCGTCCGCACATCGGGGGTCCATCCCCACGCATCCAGCATCACGTTGAACAGCTGCGTGCCGGGGAAGTAACCGCGCACCCGATGGGCGCCAGCGCCGGTGGCCAGAACCATCACCTCTTCGGCGGTATGGGTGCGGTTGATCATCACGTTCTTCAGCCGGACGACATCGTCGCGGGCGCCGGACTGCTTCCATTCTTCGTAACCAGCCAGCAGCGGCTCGCCGCGCTGGCCGCCATCCACCTGCAGGCCGAATGAGTGGTCGGCGGTGAACAGCAGCAGGGTGTCTGCCAGGTCCACGCGCTGCTCGACTTCGGCCATCAGACGGTCGAGATCAACCACGTTCTGCAGGCCCTTGCGTACGTCGTCGGTGTGCGCATCCCATTCGACCATCAGGAAATACCCTTCCGGCGAATCCTGCAGCAGCTCCAGGGCGCGCAGGGTGGCGGCGTGCACGTCGATGCTGTCGGCGACTACCACCGGGCGTGGATTGGAGGCATCCACTTCGTCCAGGGACGCGTAGATCGGCCGGTCGTGGCGGCTGGCCAGTTCATCGAAGCCGGTACCAGCCTCGGCCAGCAGGCCGCCGATCCGCTCACGGCCCGCCCCCATCAGTACGTCCACGCCGTCGCCATAGCGCGGAGTGAAGGCCTGCATGAAGATCTCGCCCTGCTTGCCGCGGTCGTTGGAGTGGGCGTAGGTGGCGCCCGGAGTGGCGTCGGCGATCGACTGTGTGCTGATCACGCCGGTGCGCAGCCCGCGCTCTTCGGCATATTCGAGCACCGTCTTCATCGGCGTGCCGTCGCGCTCGCCGCGCACGGCGTCCGGCCCCTGGCTGATCACGCCGTTGCGCGTCTTCACCCCGGTCATGATCGACGACATGCCGTTGGCCGAGTCGGACTTCCACTGGTCCACCGGTGACATTTCGCTCAGGCCCAGATGCGGCCACTGCTGCACATGCAGGCTGAGCGGCTCGCCATACCCGTGCAGGCTCGCCGCATGCACGGTCGGCACGCCCGCCGCGTCGGCGAGGAACACGATGACGTTCTTTGCGCGCGGCTCCTGGCTCGCGGCGGTGTCTGCATCGGCGGCATATACATTGGCAAAGGCGCAGGTGGCAGCAATCAGCAGGGCTGCACGCAGCCGTGGAAATGAGCGATGGCCCATTGGGAACTCCTGTGGGAATGGCCCACAAGTGTGCTGACCCATTGTTGCGGGACAAAGTCGCCGGGGACCGGGTGTCATAATCGGCACGATCACGGGCGACGGTGCCCGATCGGCTGAGGAGAGTGGATTGGACGCGAGTACGCTGCTTGAAACCATCGAGCGTGAAACCGGCCCGGACCCGCGCTGGGCGGTGATCTGGCTGCACGGGCTGGGTGCCGACGGCAATGATTTCGTGCCGCTGATACCGGAGCTGGTGCGCCCGGAATGGCCCGCGATCCGGTTCGTGTTCCCGCATGCGCCGGTCCGTCCGGTCACCATCAACGGCGGCGCACCGATGCGCGCCTGGTACGACATCCGCGAGCTCGATCTGGCCAATCGGGCCGATGAGCAGGGGGTGGCCGAGTCGGTCACCCAGGTGGAAGCGCTGATTGCGCGCGAGCAGGCGCGCGGCATTCCCGCGTCGCGGATCATCCTGGCCGGGTTTTCCCAGGGCGGGGCGGTGACCCTGGCCGTCGGGCTGCGGCGCAGCGAGTCGCTGGGCGGGCTGGTGGGCCTGTCCACCTACATGCCGACCGCGCAGGGTGCACAGGCGGCGCTGGTGGACGGCGCGCAGCGCCAGCCGGTGTTCATGGCCCACGGCAGCGAGGATCCGGTGGTGCCCTACCTGGCCGGCAAACAGAGTTCGGCATTGCTGCGGCGGCTGGGCTTCGAAGTGGACTGGCACGTGTACCCGATGCAGCACTCGGTATGCGGCGAGGAAATCCGCGACCTCGGCAACTGGTTCAACGCGCGCCTGGCGCAGGGCTGAATCATGGATCGGCGCAGGGAAAAAGCGCCGGCAGAAGGCGGGACGGAATTCGAGATCGGCGCCGGCCCGTCGTGGCTGCCGGACCTGTGTCGGCTGCCACGGCTGGCGGCCATGCTGGGATTGGCCCAGCTGGTGGTCGTGGTGGTGGCGATGATGCCCGACGGCGCGCCGGGCTGGACGCTGGGCCGCTTCCTCTCGGCCAGCGGCTACGCGCTGTGGCTGGCGCTGGCCGTATCGGTGCTGCTGTGCCTGTCGCGACGGGTCCTGTCGCGCTTCCCGCGCCGCATCGGCGCCGTGGCTGCGGTGGCGCTGGCCGCACTGGTGGCAGGCATCGCGGCCGCGGTGGTGCATGGCCTGTTCGTCAGCGTAGGCAGCGGCGCGGAGGACTGGGCCTGGCCGTCGCTGCGGCGATTCGTCATGGGCTCGAGCGGCGTTGTAGCGCTGATCACTGCGCTGGCGCTGCGCTATTTCTATGTCACCGATCGCTGGCAGGCCCAGGTCAGTGCGAGCGCCCGCGCCGAGGCCGATGCGCTGCAGGCGCGGATCAAGCCGCATTTCCTGTTCAACAGCATGAACATGATTGCCGGACTGTTGCCGCGCGATCCGGAGTTGGCCGAACGCGCGGTGCTGGATCTGTCGGACCTGTTCCGTGCAGCGCTTGAGGCCGGTGAAGTGGATTCCACCCTGGCCGGGGAAGTACAGCTGGCCGAGCAATATCTGGCCATCGAGCAGCTGCGCATGGGCGACAGGCTGCAGGTGCGCTGGCAGCGGACCGGCCAGTTGCCATGGGACCTGGTCATGCCGCGGCTGGTGTTGCAGCCGCTGCTGGAAAACGCCGTGCTGCACGGCATTTCCCGCCTGCCCCAGGGCGGGCTGGTTGAAATCAGCATCGAGGCATCGTTTTCCCTGCTGCTCGTGCGCGTGCGCAACCCTTCGCCGCCTCCCGACCGGGCTGGCCGCGGGGCCGGGCATGCGCAGCGCAGCATCGGCCACCGCCTGGCGTATGCGTTCGGGCCGCGGACGCGGATGACGGGCGGCTGGTCCGCTGGCTACTATGCGTGTGAAATCGAATTGCCGCTGGAGGGGGCTCGCGGCGCAGGGGAGGGGAAATGAAAGTCGTGATCGTCGATGACGAGCCGCTGGCGCGCGAGCGCCTGCGCGGGCTGCTGTCCAGGCTTCCAGGCGTGGAGGTGGTGGCTGAAGTCGGTGACGGACAGGCTGCCCTGCACGCCAGTGCCGAACATGGGCCCGAACTGGTGCTGCTGGATATCGCCATGCCGGGCATTGACGGGCTGGAGGTGGCCCGTCACCTGGCGGCGTTCGAGCCGCGCCCGGCGGTGGTGTTCTGCACGGCCTACGATGCCCACGCGCTGAAGGCCTTCGAGGCCGCGGCGGTGGACTACCTGGTCAAGCCCGTGCGCCTGGAGCGGCTGGAGGCGGCGATCGAGCGCGCCCGCACCTTCAACCTTGGCCGTGACCAGGCGGCCGGACTGTCGGAACAGGCGCGCGAGCGAACCCATCTGTGCGCCCGGCTGCGCGGCAGCCTGCGACTGATCCCGATCCAGGACATCCACTACCTGCAGGCCGACGAGAAGTACGTGGTGGTCCATCACGCCAACGGTGAGGATCTGATTGAGGAATCCCTGCGCTCGCTGGAGACCGAGTTCGGCGAGCGTTTCCTGCGCATCCACCGCAACTGCCTGGTGTCCCGCCAGTACCTGATGGAACTGCGCCGCGAGCCCGATGGCCAGTCAGTGGTCCTGCTGCGGAATGTGGCCGCCCCGCTGGAAGTCAGCCGCCGCTGCGCCGCCCAGGTCCGCGACGCGATTCAGCTTCTGTAGGAGCAGAATGGCCCCGGCCGGTGGCGACAGGGATAATGGGCGGATGAAAACCATCCGCATCGCTACCCGAAAAAGCCCGCTTGCCCTCTGGCAGAGCGAATACGTCGCCGACCGCCTGCGCGAGGCGCATCCCGGTCTGGAAGTGGAGCTGGTGCCACTGTCCACCCGTGGCGACGAGATCCTGGACCGCCCGCTGGCGGCGATTGGCGGCAAGGGGCTGTTCCTGAAGGAGCTGGAAATCGCCATGCTGCGCGGCGAGGCCGATTGCGCCGTGCATTCGCTCAAGGACGTGCCGATGGAGCTGGAGCCGGGCTTCGCCCTGCCGGCGATCCTGGCGCGCGCCGACCATGCGGATGGCTTCATCAGCCCGAAGTACGAATCGCTGCAGGACCTGCCCCAGGGCGCGCGGGTGGGCACCTCGTCGCTGCGCCGCCAGGCCCAGGTGCGCGCGCTGCGGCCCGACATTCAGCTCGGCGACCTGCGCGGCAACGTCAACACCCGCCTGGCCAAGCTGGACGCCGGCGAGTTCGACGCCATCATCCTGGCCTGCGCCGGCCTGCAGCGGCTGGATCTGGATGCCCGCATCCGCGGCCGCCTGGACATGCCGGCGTGGCTGCCGGCGCCGGCACAGGGCGCGATCACGATCGAGTGCCGCGACGACACGCCCGAGCTGGCGGAGCTGTTTGCCGCCCTGGACGATGCCCATACCCGCACCTGCGTGGAGGCCGAGCGGGCCATGAACCGTGCCCTGCACGGCAGCTGCCACGTGCCGGTAGCGGCCATGGCCACCCTGGAAGGGGAGCGTCTGACGCTGGTCGGCATGGTGGGCGATGCGGAAACCGGCCGCCTGATCCGCGCCGAAGCCGTCGGCACCGCGGGCGCTCCGGAGGCGCTCGGTGCTGAAGTGGCGCAAATGCTGCTGGCGCAGGGTGCCGGCGAGCTGCTGCCGCCGGCGCCGTGAGCGCTTACTTGAACGTATAGACCAGGTTGATCGTGCTGAGCGTGTCGGTGCGCTTGATGCCGGCACTCTCGTCCACGTCGCTGTTGTGGCGGAACTGCAGTCCGGCCTTCAGCGCCAGTGCCTCGTTCATCGCCACCGTCAGGCCCAGGTCGTTCTGGGCGAAGGTGTTGTCGCTGCCCGCTTCCACCAGCAGGGTATTGGTCAGGCGGGTGTTGTCGGTCAGGTTGCGGCCGAAATCCATCAGCCCGCGCACGATGTAGTCGCTGTTCACGTCCTGCGTGCTGGCCTCGCGTGCGCGCCGGTAGCCGGGGCCCATTTCGACCAGCAGGAAGGTGGCGTCATCGTTGAAGAAATGGTGGCCGTAGCCGAACGAGAACGTGCCCTGGTAATCGTTGGTCGCGTAGTCGTCGCGCTCGTAACGCGCGGCACCGAACCAGTTGTGGACCTGATCGACCTTGATCGATGTGCTGCCGCCGATCTGGTAGCGGTTGGCGCTGGTCTGGTAGAGGGTCTGCGAGGTGCCGTCGGCGTCCACCACGGTCACATCCGCCTTGGCGCGCAGCGCCGATACGGTGAGCTGATGCTTGCTGCGTGAATCCTCCTGCACCAGCAGCAGGCGGGTGTTGAGGTTCTCCGACTGCCGGTTGCCGCGGGTCATGGCGAAGCCCAGCTCGCCGGTCGCGGACCAGACCGGAGGCTCGGCGCCGGGATAGGGCGCGTCCTGGGCAAACACAGGGGCGACAACGGGGGCCGTCAGGGCGAGGGCAAGGGAGGCAAGCAGGAAGCGTTGGCGCATGGCGGCGGAAACACCCGGTGTGATCACGTGCGAACAGGTCATTATGCGTGCTCTGGCTGGCAGCCCCAACTCACAGAAGTCATGGTCGGCAGCCGGCGTCGCTTCAGGGAACACCCTCACGGATAGAACGGGAAGAAGCGCGGGATCAGGATGATCGCCGAGATCCAGAAGATCACGTTCAGCGGCATGCCCACCTTCACGAAGTCGCTGAAGCGGTAGCCGCCGGCGGTGTAGACCATGGTGTTGGTCTGGTAGCTGATTGGCGTGGCAAAGCTGGTGGATGCGGCAAAGGCGACGGCGATCAGCAGCGGCTTGGGGTCCACGCCCATCGATTCGGCGGTGGCCAGCGCGATCGGTACCACCAGAACCGCCGAGGCGTTGTTGCTCATCACCTCGGTCAGTACCGATGTCATCAGGTAAATGGCCGCCAGCGTGGCCAGCGGGCCATACGGCCCCAGCACGTCCAGCAGCAGGTCGGCCACCATGGTGGCGCCGCCGGTTTTCTGCAGGGCGATCCCCAGCGGGATGATGCCCGCCAGCAGCAGGATCACCTGCCAGTCGATTGATTCGTAGGCTTCATCCGGGGTCATCAACTGCAGTGCCACCAGCGCCAGGCAGCCGACCAGGGCGGACGCCACGATCGGCAGCCAGCCCAGCGCCGCCACTCCGATCGCGGCGAACATGATCAGTGCCGAAATGATGGCCCGCCGCGGTGCGACGCGCTGCTGCGCACGCTCGCCCAGCACGATCATGCCGGGGTCCGAGCGCAGCGCGTCGAGCGCGTCGGCCGGGGCGTCGAGCATCAGCACATCGCCCACCGACAGCGGCACCCGGTCCAGCGGCACGCGGATGGCCAGCTGGCGGCGGTGGATGCCCTGCACGCGGGCGCGGTAGGTATGGGCAAAGCGCATGCCGTGCAGGGTGCGCCCGATCAGGTGCGAGCCGGGTGCCACCATGGCCTCCACGTGCAGCCGCTCCTGGCGCGTGGCCTCGGTTTCCTTCGGTTTTTCGCCTTCAGGGGTGTCGGGCACGGGCGGCGGCGCCCGGTCAGGCGCCTTGGGAACGCGGTCGAACTTGCACTTCATCGCCTTGCGCGTGGACTCGATCCGCGGCCAGTGTCCGCGCAGCAGCAGGCGGTCGCCGGCCTGGATGGTGACGTCCGGGTCGCGCTGGGCCACGCCGTGGCGCAGCACTTCCAGCAGCTCCACGTCATCGATGCTGTCGGGCAGTGCGGTGCGCGGCGAGGCGCCGATGATGGGTGTTTCCGGAGGCACCACCAGTTCGGCGATGAAGCGCCCCACGTGCTCGGTTTCGCCGGGTTTGGCGGTGCCGCGATTGGGCAGGATCCACCAGCCCACAGTGACCAGGTACACCGCGCAGATGCCGACGAAAATGATGCCCAGCGGGGCAAATTCAAAGATCGTGAAGCCGACCCCGGCCGCATCGCGGGCCATCGAATCGACCAGCAGGTTGGTCGAAGTGCCGATCAGCGTGCACACGCCCGCGGTCTGGGAAATGTAGGACAGCGGGATCAGGAACTTGGATGGGGCCCAGCCGTTGGCCGTCGTAGCCACCAGCACCAGCGGCAGGAACACCGCCACGGTGGCGGTGTTGTTGATGAATGCCGCAACGCTGACCACCAGCCCCAACATCACCAGCAGGAACAGCCAGCGGTAGCGGATCCGCGAGAGCAGATCGCCGATCGCCACCAGCGCGCCGTTGGCCTTCAGCGCGCCGCTGAGCACGAACATGCAGGCCACCATCACCGTGGCCTGGTTGCTGAAGCCCGACAGGGCTTCGGGCACGCTCAGCACGCCCAGCACCAGCAGCGCGGTCATCACCAGCAGCGCCACCACGTCCACGCGCAGCTTTTCGGTGATGAACAGGTAAACCGCCACCAGCATGACGGCGATCGTGATCAACAGGCTAAATGGCAGATCCATTCGTCTATATCCGGAAACATGCCTTTCCGCCCTTGCGGGCCCCCGGCAAACAGGGGCAAGGATATCCGCAGCCGTGCCGGATGTGGATCCGCGCCGCGGGCCGGTGGGATACTCCGCCCTTTCCTGCGCTGCAAAAAGGGGATGGCTTGGCCAGTCCGGAGTCTTCGCGTTTCGATGTCGTCATCATTGGCGGCGGCGCCAGCGGCGCCCTGGTTGCGGCCCGGCTGCTGGAGGCCGGACCTGCCGGCGGCCGCGTGGCGCTGGTGGAAGCCCGGCCGGAGGTGGCCGAAGGCGTGGCGTATTCGACCCGCCGGAGCGAGCACCTGCTGAACGTGCGCGCCGGCGGAATGAGCGCATTTGACGAGGCGCCCTCGGATTTCGTGGACTTTCTGCGCGGCCTGCCGGAGCACGCCGGTGGAGATCACGCCAATGAGGCCCCGGCCGCCCTGGCAACCCGCTTCATGCCGCGCATGACCTATGCGCGCTATCTGCAGGCAGTGCTCAGCGGCCGTCCGGACCAGGAGCGGCTGAGTCGCATCACCGATGCCGCCGTGGACGTGGCGCCGGTGGAGGGCGGGTTCGCGGTTGAGCTGGCTTCCGGCGGGCAGCTGCATGCCGCGGCGGTGGTGCTGGCGGTCGGCAACCGGCCGGCGCGCCTGCCGCTGGGGAAGGGGTCCGGCGACGCCGGGGTGCCGTCCATCCAGGCTTGGGATTATCCGGCGGTGGCCGCGATTCCCGCCGATGCCGACGTATGCATCCTTGGCGCCGGCCTGAGCATGGTGGACGTGGTGCTGAGCCTGGAAGCCAACGGCCACCGTGGCCGGATCACCTCAATATCGCGCAGTGGGCTGATACCGCTGGCCCACGCGGCGCCGGCGCCAGCTGCCGCGCTCGATCTGCCGGCGCTGCTGGCGATGGATCTGCGCGCCCGCACCCGCGCGCTGCGCACCCTGGCCGCCAGCGAAGTGGTGCAGGGGCGGCCCTGGCACGGAGTGATGGATGCGCTGCGCCCGCACGTGCAGTCCCTGTGGACCAGCCTGGATGAGGCCGGGCAGCGCCGCTTCCTGCGCCATCTGGTGCGCTTTTGGGATGTGCACCGCCATCGGATCGCGCCGGAGGTGGCCAGCCGGCTGCAGGCCGCGACTGCGGCCGGGCGGCTGCAGCGTGTGGCCGGCCGCCTGGTGGCGGTGGAAGCCGGGTCGCCAATGCAGATCTGCTGGCGTCCGCGCGGCGGGGATCAGGTGCGCCAGTTCAAGGCCGATGTGCTGGTCAACGCGCTGGGCATGGACAAGCGGATCGCGGGCGGTACCGGCCTGCTGGCGAGCCTGCAGGCGCGGGGGCTGATGCAGCCTGGCCCGCACCACATGGGCGCCGCCACCCGCGGCGACGGTGCGGTGCTTGGCGCCAACGGCGAGGCAGTGCCCGGGCTGTGGACGCTGGGCGTGCTGCGCATCGGCGATCTGTGGGAAACCATCGCCATGCCCGACCTGCGCGGCCAGGCGCAGGCCGTGGCAAAGGCCGTGCAGGATCATCTGCGCGGCCGCTGAGCGGTCGCTCAGTCCGGCGCCTGGATGGTCAGCGACGGATCGTTGAAGCGCGAATAACGCATCGTGGCGGAGCCTTCGCCACCGTCCACCTGCATCTGCCGCGGCCAGCCGTTGCTGTCGACCCACAGCATGACTTCGGTGTCTGGCTGGTCGGGATGGATGATCCGGTACTTGTTGGCCGGGGTGCCGTCGAGCACATCGCTGCCGGCGGCCTCGATCCGGGCGTTGTCCTGGGTTTCGCGGATGTGCGCCTGGTCGCGCATCTGGTCCAGGGTGCCGGCCGGCAGCGGCACGCGCATCACCCGCCCGCCCATCTCCATGTAGACCTGGTTGCCGATGATGGTCTGCGCCGGGGCGCCCGGAATCATCATCCGGTAGCGGTCGGGGGCCACGTGCTGCATCTCGATCTGGCCGGCTGCGCCCGATTGCGGGGCATCAATATGGATGACGTAGCTGCTGGCGTCGGCAAGCTTTGCCACGGCGCGGGTCACGTCGTCGCGGGGTGATGCCGTGGCCGTGGCGGCAAACAGCAGCGCGGCAACGCCGGCAAAAGTGAAGAGCTGGCGCATGGAACAGACTCCGTCTGGAAGGGTTGTTCTTGTTTACGGGGTTGGGGCCACGTTGGGGACATCGCGCCCAGTCAGCGCCGGAATCTGCCCATAATCGGCGCATGGACAGATACGAACGCATCCTTTCGCTGCACCGCACGCTCAAGAACGCCCGCACCCCGGTCACCGTGGCCTGGCTGCAGGACGATCTGGGCTGCTCGCGGGCCACGGTCTACCGCGACCTGGCCTTCCTGCGTGATGCGCTGATGGCGCCGATCACCGGTGACGGCGAAGCGGGCTTTCGCTACGAACCCGAGGAAGGTGGGCGTTTCGAGTTGCCGGGGCTGTGGCTGAGCTCGGACGAGTTGCACGCCCTGCTCGCCGCCCAGCAATTGCTCTCACGCAGCGCGGGTGGGGTGCTGTCCAGCGCGCTGGCGCCTTTGCAGCAGCGCATCGAGACCCTGCTCAACACCCATTCCAGCGGCAAGGAGTGGCCGGTGGAGCGCGTGCGGGTGATCCCCCATCACAGCCGGCGGATGGACGAGCAGGCGTTCCGCTTCGTGTGCTCGGCGGTGCTGGAGCGCAGGCAGCTGGCGTTCGAGTACGAGGCCCGCTCCACCGATCAGAAAACCCGGCGCACCGTATCGCCCCAGCGCGTCACCCATTACCGCGGCAACTGGTATCTGGACGCCTGGGACCAGGAGCGCGAAGGGCTGCGCAGTTTTTCGGTGGATCGCATCAGCAAGCCCCGGATGCTGGATGCGCCTGCGCGCGATATCGACGAGCAGGAGCTGGATCGCCACCTCGCCGGCAGCTACGGGATTTTCTCGGGCGAGCCGCGCGGCTGGGCCACCATCCTGTTCAACCGGCGCGCCGCGCGCTGGGTGGCCGACGAGCACTGGCACTCGCAGCAGCAGGGCCGGATGCTGGCCGACGGCAGCTATGAGCTGAAGGTGCCCTACAGCTCACCGCGCGAACTGCTGATGGACGTGCTGCACTACGGTGCCGACGCGACCATCATCGAGCCGCAGTCGCTGCGCGAGCAGGCCCGGGCGTTGCTGGCCCTGGCGCTGTCCAACTACGAGCAATAGCGTCGGGGGCATGGCCCCGGCCGGAGCGCGGATCGAGGGTCGCAGACTGTGCGACCGGGGAGGGCGAAGGTGTGGCCATCAACCACTTTCCGGAGCCCGCCATGCACAGTGTCATCAATTCCCGTTGCCCTGCTGATGTGAATTCCAGCCGCTTTCTGCGCCAGGTGCTGCTGGGTGCGGCGTTCCTCGGCGTGGTGGCAGTGATATCGCTGCCCGCGGCACGTGGGGCCGGGCCAATCGGGTGGATGCCGCTGTGGCTGCTGGGCATGCCTCTGTGCGCGCTGGGCACGCTGGCGCTGCGAAATCGCTCGCGGCAGTCGGGATCGGCAACTTAAGACAGGTCCCGCCTGCCCCGGGCTGTGCTAGCGTTTCCGGTTTGATATCAGACCGGAGTTGGCCGCATGTCCCCGATTTCACGATTCTGCCTCGCCGCGGCGATTGCCGTTGGGCTGGCCAGCTGTTCCGCCGGAGCAGGCGAGGCCAACCAGGGAGAAACCAACGTGGCAGCAGATCCCCACCAGTGGCTGGAAGATGTGACCGGGGACGACGCCCTGGCCTGGGTGCGCGAGCAGAACGCCGTCGCCGAGGCCGAACTGGCCGATACCGATGAATTCCGCCGGCTCGAGGCCGAGCTGCTGGCCATCTACGACTCCGACGACCGGATTCCCGGCGTGTCGAAGATGGGCGATTACTACTACAACTTCTGGCGCGACCAGAACAACGAGCGCGGCATCTGGCGTCGCACCACGCTGGAGGAATACCGCAAGGACCAGCCGCAGTGGGAACTGCTGCTGGACCTGGACGCGCTCAACGCCGCCGAAGACGAGAACTGGGTCTGGCACGGCGCCAACTGCCTGCGTCCTGACTACGACCGCTGCCTGATCGCGCTTTCGCGCGGCGGCGCCGACGCCGACGTGACCCGCGAGTTCGACCTGGCCAACAAAACCTGGGTGGAAGACGGCTTCTTCCGTGAAGAGGCCAAGGGCGGTCTGGCCTGGATCGACCGCGACACGGTGTTCGTCTACACCGATTTCGGCGACGGCAGCATGACCGAGTCCGGCTACCCGCGGATCGTCAAGGAGTGGAAGCGCGGCACGCCGATGGAATCGGCCGAGGTGGTCTACGAAGGCCAGCCGGACGACATGTACATCAGCGCCCGACGCGACCTGACCCCGGGCTTCGAACGCGAGTTCGTCAGCCGCACCCTGGCGTTCTACAACGACGAGCTGTACCTGCGCGGCGATGACGGATCGCTGACCAAGATCGATGCCCCGAATTCGGCCAACAAGTTCGCGGTGCGCAACTGGATCGGTTTCGAGCTGCGCGAGCCGTGGGAAGTGGGCGGCAAGACGTATGCGGCCGGCTCGCTGCTGGTCTCGGACTTCGACGGCTACATGGCCGGCGGGCGCGAGTTCGATGTGCTGTTCGAGCCCAGCGACACCACCTCGCTGGCCGGGCTGACGATCACGCAGAACCACGTGGTCATCAACGTGCTGGATGACGTCAAGAACCGGCTGACCGTGCTCACCCCGGGTGAGGATGGCTGGGCGCGTGCGCCGTTTGCTGGTGCGCCGGAACTGGGCACCGTGGGCGTGGGTGCGGTGGACAGCAATGAATCCGATGCGGTGTGGCTGACCGTCACCGACTACCTCACCCCCAGCACCCTGATGCTGGCCGACCTGGCTACCGGCGGCGCGCCGGAAGAGCTGAAGTCGATGCCGGAGTTCTTCGACGGCTCCACCCACGTGGCCGAGCAGCACTTCGCCACCTCCGAGGACGGCACCCGCGTGCCGTACTTCCTGGTGCGTCCGAAGGGCATGCAGGCCGACGGCACCAACCCGACCCTGCTCTACGGTTACGGCGGCTTTGAAATCTCGCTGACCCCGGGCTATGCCGCGGGCGTGGGCAAGGCCTGGCTGGAAAACGGCGGCGTGTACGCGGTGGCCAACATCCGTGGCGGCGGCGAGTACGGTCCGCGCTGGCACCAGGCGGCGCTGAAGCAGAACCGCCACAAGGCCTACGAGGACTTCGCCGCGGTTGCGAAGGACATGATCGAGCGCGGCATCACCTCGCCCGAACACCTGGGCGTACGCGGCGGCAGCAACGGCGGCCTGCTCACCGGCAACATGCTCACCCAGTACCCGGAGCTGTTCGGCGCGGTGGTGATCCAGGTGCCGCTGCTGGATATGCAGCGCTATCACAAGCTGCTGGCTGGCGCCTCGTGGATGGCCGAGTACGGCAACCCGGATATCGCCGAAGAGTGGGAGTACATCCAGACCTTCTCGCCGTACCACCTGTTCGACCCGGCGAAGAAGGACTACCCGCCCACCATTCTGCTCACCTCCACCCGCGATGACCGCGTGCACCCGGGCCACGCCCGCAAGATGCACGCGCTGATGAGCGATGCGGATGCGGACGTGCGCTACTACGAAAACATCGAAGGTGGTCACGGCGGCGCGGCCAATAACCGCCAGGCCGCGCATATGGATGCGCTGTTCTACACCTTCCTGTGGCAGCAGCTGGGCAACCAGTAACCTGGTGTCCGTAACCCCCGGTAGGAGCGCCTCACAGGCGCGAAGCCGCGTTAATCCTGTCGTGCGGAACGGCTTCGTACACTTCGTACTGTCCGAAGCCCCGCCCGACGCCAGAGGTCACGCGGCTTCGCGCGCATGGCGCGCTCCTACCCATGTTGACGTTGTTATCTGACGGAAAACCCCCATCCATGAAGCTTCCCCTGTCCTTCGCCCTGGCTTTGCTGATGACTACCGCCTGCACTCCTTCCGCCAATGACGCGGAAGCTTCCACCGCTGCCGCCACCGACTCCGCCACCGTGCCGGAGCCGCCAATCGCCGCGCTGCGTCCGCACCAGGTCACCTCACCGCACGGCGCGGTGCGCGATGACGAGTACTACTGGCTGCGCGATGACACCCGCGAAGACGCGGACATGCTGGCCTACGTCAACGCCGAGAACGCCTACGCCGATTCGGTGATGGCTTCCAGCAAGCCGCTGCAGGGCAAGCTGTACGAGGAGATCGTGGGCCGCATCCGCCAGGACGACAGCTCGGTGCCGTTTCGCGAGCGGGGTTACTGGTACTACTCGCGCTTCGAGACCGGCAAGGACTACCCGATCTACGCGCGCCGTGCGGATGCGGAAGGCATCGACGCGCGCTCCATCCAGCAGACCAACGACGCCGGCGATTTCGCCGCCGAGCAGGTGCTGCTGGACGTAAACACCATGGCGGAGGGCAAGGACTACTTCTCCGTCGCCAACTACGAAGCCAGCCCCGACAACCGCATCCTGGCCTGGGCCGAGGATGACGTAGGCCGCCGCCAGTACGTGATCCGCTTCAAGGACCTGGAGACCGGCGAGACCTTTGAAGACGAGATCCGCGGCGTGTCCGCCGGCCTGGTGTGGGCCGACGACAACCGCACCCTGTTCTACGTCGAGAACGATCCCGAGACCCTGCTCACCGTGCGGGTCCGGAAGCACGTGCTGGGCACGCCCGCTTCCGAGGACGTGCTGGTCTACGAAGAGAAGGACGACAGCTTCTACATGGGCATCGGCCGCACCCGCGACGATGAATTCATCTGCATCTACGTGCAGAGCACCGTGGCTTCGGAAATGCGCTGTGCTCCGGCCGCCGACCCGGCCAGCTTCACCGTGCTGGCCGATCGCGAGCGCGACGTGGAATACGACGCCGACCATCACGGCGGCCGCTGGGTGATCCGCACCAACTGGGATGCGCCCAACTTCCGCGTCATGACCGCCCCCAGTGACGCCACCTCGCGCCAGCAGTGGCAGGACTGGCTGGCCCACAGCGAAGAAGTGTTCATCGAGGATGTCGAACTGTTCGACGGCTTCACCGCCATCGGCGAGCGCTCGGAAGGGCTGGAGCGCGTGCGGGTGATCCGCGCCGACGGCGACGAGGAATACGTAAAGGCCGATGAGCCGGCGTACTCGATGGGCCTGAGCACCAACTCCGAGCCGGATACCGAGTGGCTGCGCTACGGCTACACCTCGCTCACCACCCCGGCGACCACCTACGAGATGAACGTGGTGACCGGCGAGCGCCGCGAGCTCAAGCAGCAGCCGGTGATCGGCTACGACCCGGAGCAGTACACCACCGAGCGCCTGTGGGCGACCGCCCGCGACGGCACGCAGGTGCCGGTGTCGCTGGTGTACCGCAACGGCTTCGAGCGCGACGGCACCGCCCCGCTGCTGCAGTACGGCTACGGCAGCTACGGCATGTCGATGGACCCGGGCTTCAACCTGCCGGTGGTCAGCCTGCTGGATCGCGGCGTGGTGTACGCCATCGCCCACATCCGCGGCGGCCAGGAGATGGGTCGCAAGTGGTACGACCAGGGCAAGCTGTTCAACAAGATCAACACTTTCACCGATTTCATCGACGTCACCGATCACCTGGTGGCCAAGGGCTATGCGTCCCCTGACCGGGTGGCGGCCTACGGCGGCAGCGCCGGCGGCCTGCTGGTGGGTGCGGTGGCCAACATGGCGCCGGACAAGTACCGGGTGATCCTGTCGCAGGTGCCGTTTGTTGACGTGGTCACCACCATGCTCGACCGCGGCATCCCGCTGACCACCAACGAGTACGACGAGTGGGGCAACCCGGAGCAGCCCGAGGCCTACCGCTACATGCTCAGCTACTCGCCCTATGACAATCTGGAAGAAAAGGCCTACCCGGCCATGTTCGTCGGCACCGGCCTGTGGGATTCGCAGGTGCAGTACTGGGAGCCGGCCAAGTACGTGGCCCGCCTGCGGGTGCTGAACACCAGCGACCAGCCGGTCGTGTTCCGCACCAACATGGACGCCGGCCACGGCGGCAAATCCGGCCGCTTCCGTCGCTACGAGGAACTGTCGGAAATGTACGCCTTCCTGCTCAACCAGCTCGACGTCGACTGAGCCCTGTATCCCCCGCGTCGGCCGCGTAGGGCCGACCTACGGAACCATCCATCGGCCTCGGTATCATGCGGCCCATGAATCCGCCCGTCCGCTTCCGCTGGGCCTGGCTGCTGCTGGCCTACGCCATGCTCGGCCTTGGCCTGCTGGGCGTGGTGCTGCCGGGGCTGCCGACCGTGCCGTTCATCCTCGCCGCCGCCTGGGCAGCCATGCGTGGATCACCCAGGCTGCACGCCTGGCTGCTGGCGCACCGCTCCTTCGGGCCGATGATCCATAACTGGCAGGCGCATGGCGCTGTCACCCGCCGCTCCAAGGTGCTCGCCCTCGGCTCGATGGTGCTGTGCGCGGTGGTGCTGTTCGTTTTTTCCCCCGTGCTCTGGGCGGCGATGGCCGGTACCGGAGTGATGGCCATCGTGGCGGTGTGGCTGTGGCGGCGGCCCGAACCACCGGCGCCTGTTTCCGCCAGCGGAGCGGGGCGGAAATGAAGGCTGCTGGATTCCGTGCCGCCTGTCCTGCCGCTACACTGCCGGAATGAAACCGACCCGCCTGTCCGCACTCCTGCTGCTCCTGGCCGCGCTGGCCCTCGCCGGCTGTGGCAACAAGCACGACCTGTTCATGCCGCCCCCGCCCGATGACGACGAAATGATCGACGACTTCGGCGACGAGGACCTGCAGGACGAACCCGCACCGCTGATTGATCCTGACCCGGTGGACGAGCCCGATATGGACGACGGGGAGCCGGAATTGCCGCTGCCCGTACCGACCGGTGACGACTGAGGCTCCAGGCCTTCCCGGCTCCACGCATATGCGCTTCACCAAGATGCACGGCGCCGGCAACGACTTTGTCGTGCTGGACCTGCGTGACGGCCGCCCGCCGCCCACGCCGCAGCTGTGCCGGGCGCTGGCCCACCGCCATACCGGCGTCGGCTGCGACCAGATCCTGACCATCGAGCCGGCGCGCTCGCCCGGCGCCGTGGCTGCCTACCGCATCTGGAATTCCGACGGCCAGCCGGCCGGGCAGTGCGGCAATGGCGCGCGCTGCGTGGCCGCGTGGCTGCTGCAGGACGGCGCTGCCCAGGCGCCGGCGTTCTCTGTGGACAGTCCCGCAGGCCTGCATGAAGTCACCGTGCTGGCGGACGGCCAGCTGCAGGTGGCCATGGGCGTTCCCGATTTCGCCCCGGCCGCGATTCCGCTGGCTGGATTCGATAGCCCCGAAGACGCCTATCGCCTGCAGATCGATGACGCCACGGTCGAATTTGGTGCGGTCTCAATGGGCAACCCGCACGCGGTGATTGAAGTCGACGATGTCGATACCGCACCGGTGGCCCGGCTGGGGCCTGCACTGCAGCAGTCGCGCAGCTTCCCTGATTCGGTCAACGTCGGCTTTGCCCAGGTGATGGATGCGGACACAGTGCGCCTTCGCGTTTACGAGCGTGGCGCAGGCGAAACACTGGCCTGCGGCAGCGGCGCCTGCGCGGCTGCGGCGGTGCTGATGCGGCGCGGGCGGGTGGGGCGGAACATCGCGGTGCAGCTCCCTGGCGGTACCCTGCACATTGCCTGGCCCGGCGATGGCGAACCCATCATGATGGCCGGACCGGCCGCATTTGTATTTGAAGGAGAGTGGATCGCATGACCGAGACCGTCGAAAAGATCGGCGCCCACGAAGTGGCCGCCTGGCTGCGCCGGCACCCGAAGTTCCTGCAGCAATTCCCGGACCTGGCGCTGAGCATGATCGTGCCGCGCGATGACGGCCCGGCGGCCTCGCTGGCCAGCTACCAGCTGGAAGTGCTGCGCGACAAGAACCGCGAGCTCTCACGCCGGCTGCAGGACCTGTTCGCGATCTCGCAGGAAAACGAGCGCCTGGCCGTGCGCACCCACCAGCTGACCCTGTCGCTGATGCGCCAGGCCACCGCCGCCGACACCGTGCGCGCCATGGCCGCCTCGCTGGCCGAGGACTTTGCCGGGGATCTGGTGCGGATCGTGCTGTTCCAGCCGCTGCCGGGGCTGGAGAACACCGACTGGCTGCAGGTGATCACCCGTGATGACCGGCTGCTGCAGCCGTTCACCGATTTCCTCAAGGAAGGCGAACCGCTGTGTGGGCGTCTGCATCCGGACAAGCAGGCGGTGCTGTATGGCGAGCGGGTGGAAGAGGTCAATTCCAGTGCGCTCCTGCCGCTGGAGGGCTGGGGCCTGGTGGCCATCGGCACCCACGATCCCAACCGCTTCTACCCCGGCATGGGCACCCTGTTCCTGCGCATGATGGGCGATGCCCTGGTCGCCGCCCTCCAACGTTTCGATGCCTGAAGGCCAGCCTCGCACTCGTAGGAGCGCGCCATGCGCGCGAAGCCGCGTGAGATGACCGCGCCCACCGACCTCATCGCGCCGGCGCAGCCTTTCCTCGACCACCTGCAGTTCGAGCGCCGTGCCTCCACACACACGCTGGATGCCTACCGCCGCGACCTCACCACCCTGTGCACCTGGGCGGCAAAGCAGGGCGCGGAGGTGGAGTCACTGGATGGCGCCGCCATCCGCGCCTTCATCGCCGCCGAACACCGTCGCGGCCTGTCGCCGGCCAGTCTGCAGCGCAGGCTCTCGGCCTGTCGCGGCTGGTACGGCTGGCTGCTGCGCAACGGCCGGATCACCGCTGATCCCACCGCAGGTATCCGCGCGCCCAAGGCCAACCGCAAGCTGCCACAGGTGCTGGACCCCGACGAAGCCAAGGCCCTGGTGGAAGTGCCCACCGATGTGCCGCTGGGCCGGCGTGACCGCGCCATGCTGGAGCTGCTGTATTCATCCGGCCTGCGCGTAAGCGAGCTGTGCCAGCTGCGCTGGCGCGACCTGCAGTTGGATGACGGCCTGGTCACCGTGCTCGGCAAGGGCAACCGCCAGCGCATGGTGCCGGTGGGCTCGCATGCCCGGCGCGCGCTGGAAGACTGGCGCGCGGAAAGCGGCGGCAGCAATGATTCGCCGGTGTTTCCCGGTCGCGGCGGCGGGCCGATCAGCCCGCGCAGCGTGCAGGCCCGCATGCGCCTGCTGGCCCAGCGCCAGGGTCTGTTCAAGCGCGTGCATCCGCATCTGCTGCGGCATACCTTCGCCAGCCACGTGCTGGAATCCTCCGGCGACCTGCGCGGCGTACAGGAGCTGCTCGGCCACTCCGACATCGCCACCACCCAGATCTACACCCACCTGGACTTCGGCCACCTGGCCCGCGTCTACGACGCCGCCCACCCCCGCGCCCGCCGCAAACCCGATCCCACGTAGCTCCGCACCCTTGTATCAGCCGGGCCCGACCCCCAAACAGGGGGTTCAACCCCCGGAGGCCGCATGGACCCCAGACAGAACCCCCACGTCTTCCACGCCACCACCATCGTGTCGGTGCGCCGTGGTGACAAAGTCGCCATCGCCGGCGACGGCCAGGTGACCCTTGGCAACACCGTGATGAAGGCCAACGCGCGCAAGGTGCGCCGCCTCGGCAGCAACGGCCAGGTGCTGGCCGGTTTCGCCGGCGCCGCCGCCGACGCCTTCACCCTGTTCGAACTGTTCGAATCCAAGCTCGAAAAGCACGGCCAGCTGCTGCGCGCCGCGGTGGAATTCGCGAAGGACTGGCGCACCGAGCGCCGCTTCGGAAAGCTCGAAGCCCTGCTGGCCGTGGCCGACAAGGAAACCTCGCTGGTCATCAGCGGCACGGGCGATGTGATCGAGCCCGATGACGGCGTGGTCGCCATCGGCTCCGGCGGCCCCTACGCACTTTCGGCCGCCCGCGCGCTGGCCGCCCATACCGACCTGGACCCCAGGACCATTGCCGTGGAGGCGATCAAGATCGCCGGCGAGGTGTGCATCTACACCAATGGCAACGTCGTGGTGGAGGAACTCTGATGGCTGACAACAACTCGTCCACCATGACCCCGCGCGAGATCGTGCAGGAGCTGGACCGCCACATCATCGGCCAGACCGACGCCAAGCGCGCCGTGGCCATTGCGCTGCGCAACCGCTGGCGCCGCATGCAGCTGGCCGAAGATCTGCGCAACGAGGTCATGCCCAAGAACATCCTCATGATCGGCCCCACCGGCGTGGGCAAGACCGAGATCGCGCGGCGCCTGGCCACCCTGGCCAACGCCCCGTTCGTGAAGGTGGAAGCCACCCGCTTCACCGAGGTCGGCTACGTGGGCAAGGACGTGGAGCAGATCATCCGCGACCTGGCCGACACCGCGGTCAAGATGTTCCGCCAGCAGGCCAAGCAGCGCATGCGTACCCGGGCGGAAGAAAACGCCGAGGACCGCATCCTCGACGCTCTGCTGCCGCGCCGTGAAACCCCGGCCCCGGGCTTCGGCTTCGGTCCCTCGCAGCAGAGCGCCACCGTGGATATCGGCGCCGAGCCTTCCAGCCAGGATTCGGAAACCCGCCGCAAGCTGCGCCAGCGCCTGGCCGCCGGCGAACTGGACGACCGCGAGATCGAACTGGACCTCAGCATGGGCGGCGGCGTCGACATCATGACCCCGCCGGGCATGGAGGAAATGGGCCAGCAGCTGCGGCAGATGTTCTCCAACCTCGGCGGCGCCAAGACCCAGAAGCGCAAGATGACCATCCGCGCCGCGCGTCCGCTGCTGATTGAGGAAGAGGCCGGCAAGCTGGTCAACGAAGATGAAGTGCGCGAGGCCGCCATCGAGGCCGCCGAGCAGCACGGCATCGTGTTCCTGGACGAGATCGACAAGGTCGCCCGTCGCAGCGAAGGCGGCGGCAGCGGTGCCGACGTCAGCCGCGAAGGCGTGCAGCGCGATCTGCTGCCGCTGGTGGAAGGCTCCACCGTCAGCACCAAGTACGGCCCGGTCAAGACCGACCACATCCTGTTCATCGCTTCGGGCGCGTTCCACATGGCCAAGCCCAGCGACCTGGTGCCGGAGCTGCAGGGCCGCTTCCCGATCCGCGTGGAGCTGGACGCCCTGACCAAGGATGATTTCGTGCGCATCCTCACCGAGCCCAAGGCCGCCCTGACCACCCAGTATGTGGAGCTGCTGAAGACCGAGGGTGTGGAGCTGGAGTTTGGTGACGACGCCATCGATCGCCTGGCCGAGATCGCCGCCCAGGTGAACGAGCGCCAGGAAAACATCGGTGCACGGCGTCTGCATACGGTGCTTGAGCGGCTGCTCGATAGCCTGAGCTATGAGGCGCCGGATAAGACAGGAAAGGTGGTGATCGACCGCGCCTACGTGGATGAGCACCTGGGTGGGCTGGTAGAGGATCCGGATTTGAGCCGGTATATCCTCTGAGCTACCTACCCTGTCAGGAGAAAGCCCGCCAATTGGCGGGCTTTTTCATGGATATTCTCCCGAGTCCGGGGCTGCTTCTTCGATTTTCCTCGCCGTGACCTGAGGGGCCCCGCCGCGGCCGGGAGGCCTTTGCGCTCCATGTCCCCCGGCCTGCGCCTACGGCTACGGCCTCCTCCTTTACTTACGCGCAAAGGCCTCCCGGCCACGACGGGGCGCGGCTTCGGGGCACACTTTCCCTTGATTGGGAGAAAAGCCTTTTCATTGGGGGTGATTTGCCCGAAGGGAAGGGCGGTGCTAGCGTCTGGTCGGGGCTGTTGTCGGTCCAATGCTCGTTGGCTTGGCAGTCGCGATCCCCGCATGGTTTATTGCGGGTGGCGCCATCTATTGGACAATATTCACTGCAATTTCCTCAGCCATCGTTGCTGCAATCGGATATTTTATTTTCCACTTCTTCGTGCGCCTTGCAAGCTAGTTCATTCGAGACACGTCTAACAATTCGCTCAAGCCAAAACTGCTTAAATCAGGTGTTAATAGGGCCTTCATTAGAGTGTGCGTTGAACAAACATGATTCCAGCCACGTGTTTGATTGACATTTTCGATAAGCAGCTTCTACCGAGGACTCTCCGCCTCACGAGCGGATCTCCGGATTTTGGGGCCGGCACCGTCATCGAGATCATTTGCACGGACCTCAGCGCAACCGTCGTTGCGGACGTTCCCGTGCCGCTCACCTTTCGGGACGAGCATGTCGAGGCTCAGGGCAATGCATTCTTGAGCGGACCAGTAGCACGCGGGTTCCATAGTGCTCGGCGAGCTGGCCAAGTAACGGCTCGCCCCTGACAATTCGGCTCGGTTCAGGTCGTTGTCCCACACGGAGCGTACATGGCTGTTGAAATATGCAAGGCCTGCGGCGAGCCCATCGAAGAGGGTTACGCCACCTGCTGGAAGTGCGGCACCGGCGTTGATGGAAGTCCGCCAGCTGCAGAATTCGTCCCAGATGCAGGGCCGCCCAAGGACATGCTGCGCATCCTGGATTGCCTACGTTGCAGCATGCAACTGGAATTCGTTCGCCGCATGAAGTTTCATGAAGGCAGCCTGCGCCCAGGCGTCCTGCTTGACGCTGGCAGGCTTCTGACCAATCGAGAGAGTTTTGATATCTATGCCTGCCCCGCTTGTGGGAAGGTGGAGTTCTATTTGGCCGGGCCGTGAAATCCTGGGGGGCTCCGGCGGACGAGTCGGTCAGTTCCAGGCAAAGAAGAAGCCCGCCATTGGACGGGCCTGTTCCTCTCCAGAGCCGCGGCACTTGGACTACGCGTTCGCTTCCACGTGGGTGGCCGGGGGCGCAATGTTGTCGGGTTGGACGGGCTGGCTTGCGGCAGCGATGGCGTCTGCGGGGCTCTCGGCCTGACGTTCGCCTACAAGGCGGTATCCGCGCTCGCGCAGGTTGTCTTCGCGAAGTTCATTGCCCTTGGCAGCAAGGACGATCCAACCAACCATGAAGAGCAGGTTCAACATGAGGGACACCATCAAGGCGCCTTCGTTGCTCATGTTGGAGGTGATGGCGAATTCCACCACGCTGATCAAGACCACAGCGCCGAGCAGCGCGGCGAATAGCACCCAGAGCCGCTTGACCAGGGTCCATAGCAGACCAAAGAAAAAGCAGGGCCATGAGAAGCCCACCTTTACGGCTTCATGCCCATTCGTGGGGTGCTGAAAAATCCTGAAAGTTCGCATCATTCTCCTCCTTGATGAATGGCGCAGGTGTTGGCGCCACGTTCCGTGGGCGCGACTGGCCCGGAATTGGCAAGTGTGCAGTGCTTCTGCCCGGCAGCCAGTCGGGGACGGGCGGGGGAATTGGTCAGGGTTTGCGCGAGGCCCGGGTAGGGGTTTTCCGAGGCACGGAATTCAGCGGCTCACAGCTCCGATTCGATGCGCTCGTCCAGCCGGTCCGACGGCACCATGTAGCCGCCAGCCTCGACCGCATCCCGCACCTGCATCAGTTCAGCGCCCAGGGCGTCGAGTTCATCCGCCTGCGCTGCTCCGACGATCTGGATGCAGCGTTCGTTGAACCACGTCCAGAACTGCCGGTAGGTCTTGCCCTGCCAGTGCTGGTGGCGGATGCCCTGGTAGAGCTCGCCGACGGCGATGGTTGATTGATCGCGCATCAGAATTCAGTTTGCCCCGGCAGCAGCGCACGCAGTTCGGCTTCGGTGAGATTGCGCCATTGGCCGGTCTTGAGATGGGCCAGTTTGACCGGTCCAATCCGCACCCGGATCAGCTGTTTGACCCGCAGTTTGAAGTGGGCCGCCATCAGGCGGACCTGACGGTTGAGGCCCTGGACCAGAACGATCCGGAAGCCGAACTTGCCCAGCGGGCTGGTCCGGCACGGCAGGGTCATCTGGCCGTGCACGGGCACGCCGCGGGCCATGCCGCGCAGCGCTTCCTGGGTGACCGCGTTGTTCACGCCCACCAGGTATTCCTTCTCCAGCTTGTTCTCGGCGCGCAGGATGGCGTTGACGATGTCGCCGTTGCTGGTGAGCAGGATCAGGCCTTCTGAATCCTTGTCGAGCCGGCCGATCGGGAAGATGCGCTCCTGGTGGCCGACAAAGTCGACGATGTTGCCCTTCACCGACGATTCGGTGGTGCAGGTGATGCCAACCGGCTTGTTGAGCGCGATATAGACGTGGCGGCGCTTGCCGGGCGCGGCGGTGCGGGTCTGCAGCGGCTGGCCGTCGATCGCGACGGTGTCGCCTTCGCCTACTTCCGAGCCCACCCGCCCACGCTGACCGTTGACCGTCACCCGACCCTCGCTGATGAGGCGGTCGGCCTCGCGGCGCGAGCAGGCGCCGGTGTTGCTGATGTATTTGTTCAGGCGCATGGAGCGGGCGTTACCGGAAATCAGGAGGGTAGAGAAGTCTGGCAGATAGCACGCGTGGGGTCATGGGGCCCCGGGCTTGTCAGGTTTTTCCCGGACCACTCGTCTGTAGTCGTAACTTGACTGGGAAGGGGACGGATATGGAAATGAATATCGAAATGGCAGGCGACCGCGGCGACCTGTTCGCTTCCGGGCGGAAGGGACTGCGGTGGACGCGGGTTGGCACGTGGTGCGCACAGGGCTGGCGGATCTTTCGCGTTGCGCCGGTGCGGATTCTGTTGCTGGTGTTGGCGCCAATCGTGTTTGAAGCGCTTGTCCAGCTGACGCCGGGGGCGGGCATTGTGCTGTCCAAGTTCCTGACGCCGGCCGTTTCGGCATGGGCGCTGGTGATGCTTGACCACAAGCTGCGCCGCCAGAGGTTCGCTCCAGGTGCGACCGCCCGGCAGACTGCATTGCGCTGGCGTCAGGTGGTGGGGTTGGCGCTGGCCAGCTTCGTGGTGTTCTCGATCCAGGTAGCGATGGCCGCCTTGATTGGAAGCCCGGCGCAGGCGGTCGCGCTGGCTGTTGGAGACGTGGCCGGGCTCGGGTTTTCCCGGGCGGAGATGGGCGCCGTTCTTGCTTCAGGAGCTATCCCCATGCTGTTCCTGTTCTTTGTCGGACCCCGGATGATGTTGGATGGACTGGGGCTGTGGCAGGCCATCCTGGAGAACGCCCGGCTGCTCAAGCGCTGCTGGCAGCCAATGGTGTTCTATTCGCTGGCCATGGTGCTGATGCTGGCCGCGCTGGTCTGGATGCCCTTGCTGCTGCTGGTGTTTCTGCCTGCGGGCTTTTGCATCGGCTATGCAGCGTATCGGGACGTTTTCGCGCCTGTACTGGACGCCTGAAGCTTGAAGTCGCCGACTGACATCGATGCGGTTCTACGTGACCACGGCGCGATGCTGTTCCGCATCGCAACGGGATACACGCGGACCAGTGCCGCACGCGAGGACCTGGTGCAGGACATGTCGGTCGCGCTGTGGAAGGCGTTGCCGGCGTACCGCGGCGATGGTCCGTTGAAGGCCTTCGTTGCCCGGATCGCGCAGTTCACCGCGCTCGATCACGTCAGGCGCCGGGTCAACCGCACCGACAGCGCCAGCCTGGACGAGCACCTGGAATCCACTGCGCCGCGTCCCGAGCAGTACGCCGACGGGATGCAGGAGCGCGATCGGCTGCGGGAGGCGGTACGCGGACTGCCAGGTGGGCAAAGGGAGTGCGTGCTGCTTGTGCTGGAAGGATTCGGCCACCGCGAGATCGCTGAAATCCTGGGCGTGGCCCACAACACCGTGGACCAGCGCCTGAGTCGGGCACGGCAGCAATTGCGCGGCATGCTTGGAGGCCGAAATGGGAAATGACGATTGGGGTGATCTTGCTGCGCAGTGGAGTGCATCTGACGCGCCCGACACGGCTGCATTGCGCTCGCGCATGCGGCGCTACCGGTGGTGCAACCGGATCGGCCTGATGGGTGAACTCTTCGGCATGTTGGCGGTGCTGGTGCTGTCGGCCTGGGCCTGGCCCCGGCAGCCCGAGCTACGAACCTGGCTGGTAGTCGCCTGCACCGTCGTGGTGGCATGGCAGGCGGGCTACCTGCTGATCCGCCAGCGCTATCGGCTGTTCGGCATTCCTGCTGGCGGGATCGTGGGAATGATTGACGCGGAAGTGCGCCGGGCAAAGTTCCAGGTGGCAGCGCTCTGGTTCGGTCTGGTCGGCGGTGCGCTGATGATCCCGCTGGCATTCCTGACGCTTCCGGCCGTCAATTTCCAGCGCCTGCCGGCCGGGCTGCTGATTGTTGCCGCCGGCTACGTTCCTTATGTCATGGTCCGGACCTGGCTGCTTGGCCGCAGGATGGCAAGCCTGCGGGTGGAGCGTGATCGGCTTACGGGATAGGCTGCTGTGAAAGGGCTGACCTAAGCCGGGTTCGCTTTTACAGATCGGTATCGCACCATGGGACGTAAGACGATGGAACGTCTTGGAGAATGGCAGCGGATTGACCGCATCGCGGCAGTCTTGGTGTCCGTGTCGTTCAACGTGGCGCTGCTATGGCTTCTGAACGCCAGTGTGCGGCCACTTGCCCCTCTCGGCGCTCCGGCAGATGCCGTCATCCAGTTGGTCTGGATCGAAGAGGCCCCGGATGCACCGCCTCCATCCACGGCGGTGACCGTCCCGCAGCAACCAAACCACAGTGCAAGGGAAGTTGAGCAATCGATTCCAGCGCTAGACAAGCCACTCCCGACAGTGGAGGCAGGGCCGGGGAAAGGCACCCCAGCGCTGGATCTTTCGCTGCCAAGTGGTGAAGTGGGTTTTCCCAGCCGACGAATCTACGCGCCTGGTCCCTCTCAGACCTTGGCGCCTGAGCCTCGCGCACGCTTTACATTCATGGATCGGTCGCTTGGAGGGACCATGCAGCGGATGAGCAGGAACAGGATGTGCGGGGAGCTGAAGTTCGCGTTGACAGATAGCCCTGAAAGTACGGATGCGATCCTGGCGTCGATGAAAAGGATCGGCTGCGGAGAACGGCAATGAGGCTGGGAAGTCGGCCTGATTGGCCAGGCTGATCAGGGGCCGGACGTTGCGTCAGTGGCCGGGAAGTTCTCCCGCCGGAATGCCCGCGCCCGACCCATCCCGCGCAGCTGCACAGTCAGCACGGTCGCCCACGACAGCACCAGCATCAGTCCGGCCGAACGGGCGAGCAGCGCAGGCTCCAGCACGGCGCCAATCAGCACGGCAGCTGTGAGCAGCTGCATCGCCAGCACGATCCATTTGTCGCGGTCCGGCACCAGGGTGCCGACGCCGGGTACGCGCATGCCGCGAGGGCAGTCGCGGCGCAGGTGGATCCAGGCGAGGAAGCCGATGATTTCCAGCATCATGCCGGTAAGCATCATCGGCAGGCCGATGGCGATGGCCAGCGTGCCGGCGAGAAACACAGCCTGCGATGACAGCGGCGCGGTGGTGCCGGCCAGGGTGATCACGCAGGCGGCGCCGACGGCCAGCGTGCCCAATCGCCACGTCCACACCAGGGTGGGGTTGCGCTGGTAGAGGCGGCGAAGCGGCAGCCACAGCGAGGTGCCGACGAACAGCAGCGCCGGCAGCAGGGCGGAGACGACCAGCGGCTGTTGCAGGCCGGTGTAGATGCGCAGCGTCGTGCCGATGGCGAGCGACACCACGGTCAGGGCAATCCAGCCGCCGAGCCAGCGATCGGGGATCTTTTCGGTGCCCTGGAACATAGGCAGGGTGACGCTGCCCACCGCAGCCATCAGCCCCAGCACCGCGCCGAGCAGGCCGATGGTGGCGTGCGCATCGGTGATCGATTCCAGCGGCAGAGGCACATCGCCGCGCAGGATGGCCACCAGCACGGCGCCGGCCACCGCGGTCACGGCCAGCGCCAGGACCGCCATCGCCAGTCCGGAGCGCAATACCTGCTGGGCGCCGCGCTTCAGCAGGCCGGGCAAGGCGGCCGCGGCAAACGCCAGGATCGGCACGGCCAGCAGCACGCTGGCCACGCCCAAGCCAGTGCGATGCATCTGCAGCATGGCCAGGGTGAACACCGCCAGGCCCAGATTGAACGCGGCGTGCAGCCACGCGGCCGAGCGGCCCAGCGGCAGGGGCGTACCGGCGGCCACGGGCAGGAACTGCAGCAGGCTGCCGAGCATGGCGTTGCCCAGCACGCCCAGGGTAAACAGGTGCACCAGCGCCACGGTGTGCGGCGACCAGCGGCTGAGCAGCGCGCTTTCGCCATGGGCGATAAGGAAGGCGCCGGCCACGATTCCCCACACCGGGACGCTCAGCAGCCAGCGCAGGGGGCGCTGTGGCGGTGGTGCCTGGGCGAAGTCGAGACCGCTCATGCGGCGGCGGAAAAGCGCTCCGCGTCTTCACGCAGGAAGATGAGGATTCGGGCGTGGCCGTCAGCAGCGGGTTCGCGTCGCCAGGCGCAGCCCTGGGCTTCCAGGATCGGCAGCAGCGGTGCGGGCCAGCAGGGGGTGAGGGCGTCGATGGATTCGCCGGGCGCAAGCGCCGTCACCGCGTCGAGGATGCGTTCCATGGGCTCGGGCGGGGGAAGATGACGCAGATCGAGGTGCAGGGACATGGCGGAAAGGTGGAAATTCGAGTGTGGATACGATGCCCGCAGCGCGTATTTGCTGCCATGACCTGCATCAAGATGTCCGCGTCCGTTATTCAAACCGCCGGGCAATGTGACGCGGCAGGGCAAGCTCCTGCCAACCCTGTGCCTGGACATGGCGCAGCACGTCGACCACATCGTTGCAGGTGCGGTCCACGGCATCGACCAGGGCAGCGCCCTTGTGCAGGCGGCCGGCAATCAGTGCAGCAAACATGTCGCCCACGCCCTTCACCGGGTGCGGGATCTGCGGATGCTCCAGCACTTCGCGTACGCCGTCGCCGAGGATGGCCAGCTGGATCCGGTCCGGTGGACACAGCTCCGGCGCGGCGCTGGTCACCACCACCCAGCGGGTGGTGTCGCTGAGCAGGGCTTCGGCCGCATCCAGGCACTCATCGAGCGTGTGTGGGCTGCGACCGGCCAGCTTGCCCAGTTCGAAATGGTTCGGGCACAGGCCCTCGGCCAGCGGCAGCAGATGATCGCGCCACACCGGCAGCAGGGCCGGGTCGGTGTAGGTGCCGTAATCGTGGTCACCGATCACCGGGTCGATCTGCACCCGCAGCTCCGGGTTGATCCGCTGCATGCGCCGGATCCACGCGGCCAGGGCCATGCCCTGTTCGGGTGAGCCGAGGTAACCGACCAGCACGCGGCGTGCGCGGGTGGCGACTTCGCGTGCTTCCAGGTCATCCAGCAACCCCTGGAACCAGTCCAGCGGCAGCGGTCCGCCATGCATGGTCGGGTAGTGCGGGGTGTTGCCGAACACCACCGTCGGCACCGGGGCCACGTGCAGGCCGAGCGCCTGCAGCACGGGCACGGCAATGTTGTTGCCGACGTTGCCGTAGGCCACCTGCGACTGCACCGAGACCACGTCGACGATGCGCTCACCCACTGCAGGGGGCGGGGTAGGGGGCTGACTCACGGGTCGTCCTTCTTTCCGGCAAAGCCGGGCCAGTACTCGCTGTCGGCCGTGGGGCGTGCGCCGAAGATCGCGGTCCCTACGCGCACCGTAGTGGCGCCTTCCTCGATGGCCATTTCGAAGTCGCCCGACATGCCCATCGACAGCTCGTCCATGACGATGCCGTCCGGCGCACTCTGGCGCAGGCGCTCGCGCAGTTCGCGCAGGCGCACGAAGCACGGGCGCACCAGTGCCTCGTCATCCGAGAACATGGCCAGCGTCATCAGCCCGCGCACCCGCAGCGAGGAATACGCCGGCAGGGTGCGCACGAAGGCCTCAGCTTCCTCGGGCGGCAGGCCAAACTTGGAGTCCTCGCCCGAGGTGTTCACCTGCACCAGCACGTCGATGGCGCGGCCTTCCATTTGCAGGCGGCGGTCCAGCGTTTCGGCCAGGCGGGTGCTGTGCAGGCCCTGGAACTCGCTGATGAAGCGGGCCGCGTGCTTGGCCTTGTTGGTCTGCAGGTGGCCGATCAGCACCCAGCGCAGGTCGGCCAGATCGCCCATGGCCTCCCACTTGTCCTGGGCTTCCTGCACCTTGTTTTCGCCCATCTCGCGGATGCCCAGACCGTAGGCCGCACGCAGGCGGGCTTCGTCAACAGTCTTGCTGACCGGCAGCAGGCGAACTTCGGACGGGTCACGGCCGGCGCTGCGGCAGGCGGCTTCGATGCGGGTGCGGATCGCGGCCAGGTTGGCGCCGAGATCGGCACCGAGATCGGGAATGGGGTCGTTATTGGTCATTGCCCCAGTTTACGCGGGCCGTGTGCGGGCGTTGACAAGGGTTGCGGCACACTCGCGTTTTCCGTGAAGGATCGGACGCCATGGCCGGTGCCAGCCTGCTTACCCTGCTCGACGATATCGCTTCGATTCTCGACGACGTGTCGGTGCTGACCAAAGCGGCGACCAAAAAGACGGCGGGGGTGCTCGGCGACGATCTGGCCCTCAATGCCCAGCAGGTGACCGGGGTGCGCGCTGACCGCGAGCTGCCGGTGGTGTGGGCGGTGGCCAAGGGCTCGCTGCTCAACAAGGCGATCCTGGTGCCGGCGGCGCTGGCAATCAGCGTGTGGCTGCCCTGGGCGGTCACCCCGCTGATGATGCTGGGCGGCGCTTTCCTCTGTTACGAAGGTGCGGAGAAGCTGGCGCACCGCTTTCTGCATCCGCAGCAGGACGCCGAGCGCAAGGCGACCCACGCCGCACGCAATGCCGATCCCAGCGTGGACCGGGTGACCGCGGAGAAGGAGAAGATCCGCGGCGCCATCCGCACCGACTTCATCCTTTCGGCCGAGATCATCGTGCTGTCGCTGGGCGTGGTGGGTGGCGCGTCGTTTCCGCAGCAGGCGATGACCCTGGTGGTGATCGCGCTGGGCATGACCGTGGGCGTGTACGGACTGGTGGCCGGGATCGTGAGGCTGGATGATTTCGGCCTGTGGCTGTGCCGCCGCGGCGGCGCGCTGGCAGGGCTGGGCCGCGGCATCGTGGCTTCGGCGCCGTGGCTGATGAAGACCCTGGGCGTGGTGGGCACGGCGGCCATGTTCCTGGTGGGCGGCGGAATCTTCGTGCACGGCATCGGCGCGCTGCAGGCGTTCATCGACCGGATATCGCCTGACGGCATGGGCGGCGCACTGCTTGGCATCGCAGGCAATGCCGTGGTCGGCATCCTGGTGGGCGTGGTGGTGCTGGCCGCCGTCGAAGGCCTCCAGCGCCTGCGCAAACCCACCCCCGCGTAGGAGCGCGCCATGCGCGCGAAGCCGCGTGAATCCGGCTCCGGCAGATAGGCGCGAACACCAGGGAGCGGTGGGCCCATCCCCGGTCAGGACTGTCGGCGCCATGAACGGCGCCGGCAAGCGTACATGGACGTATTCACAGCGGGTCCTGACCGGGGATGGGCCCGCCGGTCCGCCGGCGAGGCTCCGGAAATAACTTCCGGACGATGTAGCGGGACCACAATTAATGTCACGCGGCTTCGCGCGCATGGCGCGCTCCTACTGGGGGTGGGCATACTCGGGGGCGGTTTTTGTGGGAGGTGACGCGATGTCGAATGGGGGCTGGTCGAGGCGCGAAGTACTGGCGGCGATGGCGGCGGGAACCGTTGCCGGAGTGTTGCCGTGGGGTGCTCGTGCGAATGCACAGGGCGCGACCCCGCTGCTGGTGCGCGACGTGATGGTGGTCGACGGCACCGGTGCACCGGCGCGCCACGCCGACGTGCTGGTGGTGGACGGGCGGATCGTCCAGATCGGCCGCGTCGGGCGCAGTGAATCCCACGGCGCGCGCGTAATCGCAGGCGGCGGCCGGGTGCTGGCACCGGGCTTCATCGATCTGCATACACACGGCGATCCGCTGCAGCGCTCCTACCAGCCGTTCCTCGCCATGGGCGTGACCACGGTGGTGCTGGGCCAGGATGGTGGCAGCCCGGGCGCCGGTGACGATGGCATGCGCCGGCTGCCGGACTGGATGGCGGCAGTCGAAGCCGCCGGGCCTGACATCAACGTGGCCACCTGTTCCGGGCACGGCACCCTGCGCCGCCAGGCACGCATTGGCGACGACACCCGGGTGCCGTCCGCCGCCGAACTGGCGCGGCTGGTAGCGCTGCTGGAAGAAGACATGGCGGCCGGCTCGTTCGGCCTGTCCACCGGGCTGGAATACGTGCCCGGCATGTACGCCGAACAGACGGAAATCGCCGCGCTGGGCCAGGCGGTGGCGCGCCACCGCGGCGTGGCCATGAGCCACATGCGCTCGGAAGACGATGACCGGGTGGACGAATCCATCCGCGAGCACATCGAGGCCAGCCGCCCGGCCCGCACCCATATTTCGCACCTGAAGGTGGTGTACGGGCAGGGCACCGGCCGCGCCGAGCGCCTGCTGGAGACGCTGGAGGAATACCGCCGCGCGGGCGTGGAGCTGACTTCCGATGCCTACCCGTATACGGCCAGCTACACGGGCGTGGGCATCCTGTTTCCCGAGTGGGCCATGCCGCCTACCGACTACAGCGAAGTACTGGCATCGCGCCGCGACGAGCTGCGCGCGGCGCTGGAGGCGCGCATGATCCGCCGCGGCGGGCCGGAAGCGCTGCTGTTCGGCAGCGGCCCTCATGCGGGCCGGACGCTGGCCCAGGTGGCCGAAGCCGCCGGCCAGCCGTTCCCGGATGTGCTGCTGGAAATTGGTCCGCGCGGCGGCAGCGCGGCGCACTTCGTGATGGACGAGGCGCTGCAGGCGCGGCTGATGCTGGATCCGCACGTGGCCATTGCCAGCGACGGCTCTCCCCGCGGCAGCCATCCGCGCGGCGCGGGCACGTTCGCCAAGTGGATCGAGGAATTCGCGGTGCGCGATGGGCTGGTGACGCTGGAAGAGGCGGTGCGCAAGTGCACCGGCCTGCCGGCGTCGATCCTGCGCCTGGCCGACCGCGGCGTGGTGCGCGAGGGCGCGGTGGCGGACCTGGTGCTGTTCGACCCGGCACGGGTGCGGGCGCGGGCCGATTACGTCGAGCCGACCGCACAGGCCGAAGGCTTCGACCTGGTGGTGGTGAACGGCGTCCCGGCGTTCGAGGACGGCGAGCGCATTGCGGCCGCCGGCCGGATGCTGAGGCATGGGAGCGTGCGTCGGGCGTCGGCCGCGTAGGGCCGACCTACGTATTGGTTTGGACGACGTTTGTGCCCCGTAGGTCGGGGCTACGCCCCCGACGCCCTCGGGTTCGGACGACGTTTGTGCCCCGTAGGTCGGGGCTACGCCCCCCGACGCCCTCGGGTTCGGACGACGTTTGTGCCCCGTAGGTCGGGGCTACGCCCCCCGACGCCCTCGGGTTCGGACGACGTTTGTGCCCCGTAGGTCGGGGCTACGTCCCCGACGCGCTGCGGGTGAACGCCGCCCAGCCCGATAGAATGCGCCGATGCAAAACGAGCACATAGACGTAGCGGTGATCGGTGGCGGCGCCGCCGGGCTGATGTGCGCGCAGGTGGCTGCCGCACGCGGCCTGCGGGTGCTGTTGTTGGAAGGCTCCAACCGGGTCGGCAAGAAAATCCTGATGTCGGGCGGTGGGCGCTGCAACTTCACCAATACGGGCACCGGGCCGGAGAATTTCATCTCCGCCAATCCGCATTTCTGCAAGTCGGCCCTGGCGCGCTATTCGCCGTGGCATTTCCTCGAGATGGTTGAGCGGCACGGCATTGCCTGGCACGAGAAGGAGCTGGGCCAGCTGTTCTGCGACGAGTCGTCCAAGCTGATCGTGAAGATGCTGCTGGACGAGTGCGAGCGTGTGGGCGTGCGCATCGAGACCAGAAGCGCGATTACTGCGGTCAACGTGCAGGACGACGGCCGCTTCAGCATTCAAAGCCGGCTGGGCACCACGCTGGCCAACCGCGTGGTAGTGGCCAGCGGCGGGCTTTCCATTCCCAGCATGGGCGCCAGCGGGTTCGGCTATGAGCTGGCCAGGCAGTTCGGTCACGAGGTGCTGCCCACCCGTGCCGGGCTGGTGCCGCTGACCCTGAGCGGCCGCCACCAGGAGCGGCTGGCCGAGCTGGCCGGGGTGGCGCTGCCGGTGGAAGCCCGCTGCAACGGCATGGCTTTCCGCAACGCCATGCTGCTGACCCATCGCGGCGTCAGCGGCCCTTCGATCCTGCAGATTTCCTCCTACTGGCAGCCCGGCGATGCGCTGCAGCTGGACCTGTTGCCCGGCACCGACGCGCTCGAACTGCTGCAGCACTGGCAGGCCAAGCGCCCGGATGCCGAACTGAAAACCCTGCTGGGTGAAGCCATGCCGCGCCGCTTTGCCCAGCGCCTGTGCGAGCACTGGCTGGACAGCCAGCCCATGCGCCGCTACACCCCCGCGCAGCTGGATGACATGGCCCGCACGCTGTCGGCCTGGCCACTGGTGGCCAGCGGCACCGAAGGCTACCGCACCGCGGAGGTCACCCTGGGCGGGGTGGATACCGATGGCGTGTCGTCTTCCACCCTGGAATCCAGGCAGGTGCCGGGGCTGCACTTTGTCGGCGAGGTGCTGGATGTCACCGGCTGGCTGGGCGGCTACAACTTCCAGTGGGCCTGGGCCTCGGGTCATGCAGCGGGGCAGGCGGTGTAATCTTCGGTCCCCTGTTATGGAGACAGCCATGTCATTCGCGCCCGTCCGGATCCTGCTCGCCAGCCTGTGTGCCGTTGCCCTTGTCAGCGGCTGCGCCGATCCCGGCCCGCCGCCCGGCGGCACGGTGGCGCAGATGAAGCAGATCGAAATCCGCGAAGGGCAGGGCGAGATGGCCGAAGCCGGCGACGAGGTCAGCGTGCATTACAGCGGCTGGGTCTACGACGAGCGCGCGGATGATCTGCGCGGGGAGCCGTTTGACAGCTCGCGCGAGCGCGACCAGCCGTTCGTGTTTCCACTCGGTGCAGGCCGCGTGATCCAGGGCTGGGACGAAGGCGTGGCCGGCATGCGTGTGGGTGGTCAGCGCGAGCTGCACATTCCCGCCGAAATGGCTTATGGCCGCCGCGGTGCGGGTGGGGTGATTCCGCCCAACGCGTCGCTGGTGTTCGAGGTCGAACTGCTCGACATCCGCTGATGCCAGTGGTTGCCGGCCGGCGGATGGCCGGCCCAGCCGTTTGCTGCAGCTTCACCTGGGCGCTGGCAGGATCACTGCATGGCCTACACCCGTGATTACGCAGCAGAAGAACCCAGCCGATCCCACGTCGACGCGCTCGATGGCGTCACCGTGCTGGAGTTCGGCGCGCCCTGGTGCGGACACTGCCAGGCAGCGCAGCCGGCGCTGGAACGCGCCCTTGCCGGGCGCGACGAGCTGGCCCATCTGAAGATCGAAGACGGCAGCGGGCGGCCTCTGGGTCGCTCGTTCCAGGTCAAGCTGTGGCCCACGCTGGTGGTGCTGCGCGACGGCGCGATCGTGGCCCGTCTGGTGCGGCCGACGCCTGACGACATCGAACACGAGCTGGGACGGCTGTAGCCACATCCGCCCATACCTGAAGATCGACCCGCAAGGAGATTTCAACCGAATGAGGATTCCCAAGGACACCCTGATCATCGTCGCCGACGGCGCTGGCGCCCGGCTGCTGCGCAACGTGGGCGGCGTGTTTGAGCCCGAGCTTGTCCAAGTGGACACCCTGACTCCGCAGAACCTGAATGACGACGGCCCGGCGGGCTCGATGCCGACCGAGACCCGCGGCGAGGAGATCGACGAGGCCACTTTCGCCAAGCAGCTGGCCCATCACCTCAACGCGCTGGCGCTGAAGAACGGGTTTGAAGCGGCCGTGCTGATCGCCGATCCGCAGACCCTGGGCCAGATCCGCCCCAGCCTGCACAAGGAGGTCAGCGAGCGCCTGCTGACCGAGATTCCCAAGAATCTCACCAACGCGCCAATCCCGGACATCGTCCGGGTGCTGTCCTGATGCCGGTGGCCGTATGCGGCGGGAAGCCGGGCCGGGCGATGCCGCCCCTGGCGTTGGCACTTTCCCTGGTGGTGGCCGGCAGTGCCAGCGCCGGCGATCCGCAGGACCAGTGGTGGGACCGGCTGCAGGCGCTGTGCGGCCAGGCCTATGCCGGGCAGCTGGTGCGGGCGCCGGAGGGCGATGACACCTTCCGCGATCGCAGCGTGGTCATCCACGTGCGCGACTGCAGCAGCGACCGGGTGCGGATCCCGCTGGTGATCGACGATGACCGTTCGCGCACCTGGGTGCTGAGCCGCAGCGCCGACGGGATCGAGCTGCGCCATGACCATCGCCAGGCGGACGGCAGCCCGGACACGGTCACCATGTACGGCGGCATCACCACCAACGCCGGTAGCGCCGACACCCAGATGTTCGCCGCCGATGACCAGACCCGCGAGGTCATTTCCGGCAGCGGCCAGCGCAGCGTGTGGCTGATGGAAATTCATCCGGACGGGCGCTTTGTCTATGCCGGAAACCGGGTCGGCACCGATCGCGGGTTCCAGGTGGATTTCGATCTGTCCCGGGCCGTGCCCGCACCCGAGGCACCCTGGGGCTGGGAAGACTGACCGGCGGCAACCGCGCCGCTCGCGATCCGGATCAGCTGCGGCCTGGTGCGTGCGGCAGGCCGTGCGGTTGCCACTGCACCGCGCGACCCTTGCCGGCCCGTTTGGCCGCGTACTGGGCCTGGTCCGCGCGCTGCAGCGCCTGGGCCAGCGACACATCCGCCGCATCGGCAATGCAATAGCCCAGGCTGCACGAGGCGTGCAGGATCTGTGCGTCGGTGCCGGCGACCTTCTGCCGGGTTGAGGCGGCGACCGCCTCGATCAGCTTCGCGGCCACGGCTTCAGCAGCTTCCGTACCGGAGACGTGCCGCGCGATCAGGGCGAACTCATCGCCGCCCAGGCGGCCGATGATGTCGTCTGCCCGCACGCTCTCGCGAACCCGGGCAGCCACTTCCTGCAGCAGCCCGTCGCCGGAGGCGTGGCCCAGGCTGTCGTTGATTTCCTTGAGGCCGTCCAGGTCGAAGAAGAACACGCCCAGCGGGCGTCCCTGGCGGGCAGCTTCCTTCCAGGCATGGCCAGCATGGGCTTCGAACCCGGCACGGTTGAGGGTGCCGGTGAGCGGATCCTGCTCGGCGCGGCGCACCAGTTCCTGGCGGTGGGCCTTCTCCAGGGTCACGTCGCGCAGCATCACGTGCACGCCATCCACGTAGCCGTCCTGGTCGCGCTGGGGAATGAACACCGCGTTCCAGGTGCGGATGACCGTATCGCCCGGATCGTCGAAGTCGACGCTGTGTTCGACCCCCGCGCGGGCACTTTCCAGGCCCTGGGCGAAGTGCTTTCCGGTCGAGGGGTTGAGCAGCTCAAGCAGCGGCTGGCCCATGATCTGCTCGACGGGCCGGCGCAGCTCTTCGGCCCAGCCGGAGTTGATGAACTCCACCCGCATGTCGCGATCCACGAACATCAGCAGCAGCGGCAGCGCATCGGCCAACGTGGCCAGACGGCGGTCGCCGCGACGCCGGGCCGACTCGGCCACCTGTTCGCGGGTGATGTCCTGGATGGTGGCGAAATAGCCGCTGATCCGACCACCGATGATCATCGGTGAGGCGTGCACCGAGCACCAGATGGTGCGCCCGTCGATATGCATGAAGCGATGGCGGTCGGAAAACTTTTCGCCGGCACGCCAGGTGCGCTCCCATTGCGTGGCCACCCGCTCGCGATCGTCGGGGTGGACCGCCTGCAGCCAGCCATCGCCCAGAATCTGATCGAAGGAAAGCCCGGCCAGCTGCTGCAGGGTCCGGTTGGCGTAGGTGCAGCGACCGCGGGCATCGGTGCGCATCAGGCCCAGCGGGGCGGCGTCGTTCACCGCCTCCAGTTCGGCGGTCTTGGCGCGCAGCTCGCGTTCGATCCGCTGCCGGTCGGTCACATCATGGGCCAGCCCCAGTACCACCTGTTCCCCGTCGCGGTCGATCAGGCGATTGTGATAGCGCCAGATCCGCAGCTCATCGCCGATCAGCACCGGCACCAAGCCCTGGTCCGCGCCCCGGGTATGGATGCGGCTGAGGTAGGCGTCGACCTGGTCATGGGCGGCCGCGGGCACGAACCCATGCAGCCGCCGCCCCACCATTGCTTCCGGGGAAGTGTTGAACGCCGCCGCCGCCGCCGGATTCACCGACTGCAGCACGCCGCCCAGCGAATGGGTGCAGATCAGGCCCATGCTGTGATTGAAGATGTCGCGATAGCGACGCTCGCTTTCCGCCAGCTGGCGGCGTGATTGCAGCAGCTGCTCGCGGGCCTGGCGTTCGCGGTTTTCCAGCTGTTGGCGGGCCTGGGCCAGGCGCAGTGCGCGGTCGATCACGGCCGGCTTGGCATCGGATTTACGCAGGTAATCCTGGGCGCCTGCGGCGATGGCGCGTTCGCCAAGGTCCTCGTCGCGCCCGGTCAATACCACGACCGGCAACTCCGGGTAGCGGCGCACGATCGTTTCCAGACCCTGCAGATCCTCGCAGTCGGGCAGCCCGAGGTCGAGCAGGACGGCGCTGTAGCTGCCGCCCTCAAGCATGCGCAGCGCTGCTTCCAGCGACTGCGCGTGCTCCACTTCGCGCGGGGGATTGGAGGCGCGACGCAACAGGGCCGAATACAGCGCGGCATCGCTGCGCGTGTCGTCAATCAGCAGGACCGTATCGGCCCGTCCCATCACGTGCATGCCTACCTCACAGCCAGGGTCATCAGGCGCCGGTCGCAGGCGTGAGTTTCAACAGCTTGCCGTTGGCACCCCGTCCGCCGTCTTCCAACAGCCAGATCGCGCCGTCCGGGCCCTGCTCCACTTCGCGGATGCGGGTACCCATGTCAAAGCGCTCGGCTTCGCGCGCTGACTCGCCGTCGAACTCGATCCGCACCAGCGACTCGGAGGACAGGCCACCGATGAAGCCACTGCCGTTCCAGTCCGGAAACATGCTGCCGTCATAGATGATGAAGCCGGCCGGGGAAATCACCGGGGTCCAGGTGATCGCAGGGGCGCGGAACTCGGGGCGGGTGTCATGGTTGGGAATCGGGCGGCCGTCATAGTGGTCGCCGTTGGACACTGTGGGGTAGCCGAAGTTCGCGCCGCGCTCCACCAGGTTCAACTCGTCGCCGCCCTTGGGGCCCATTTCGTGGTTCCACAGCCGGCCCTGGGCATCGAACACGAAGCCGAGCGGATTGCGGTGACCCAGCGACCAGACTTCGGCGGCCACACCGCCCTGGTCGGCAAAGGGGTTGTCATCGGGAGTCGAGCCGTCTTCATGCAGGCGCAGGATCTTGCCCATGTTCGACTGCATGTCCTGGGCCGGGTCGAATTTCTGCCGGTCGCCGGAACTGATCCACAGCATGTCGTCATGGAAAGCGATGCGGTGCGCGTAATGGCCCTGGCCGCTGACCTTGGGCACCTGGCGCCACACCACCTCCAGGTCTTCCAGCGAGCCGCCGCCGCTGCCGTCCAGCATCAGCCGCGCGCGGGCCACCGCGGCACCGGCGGTATCGCCGTCGCCGGCTTCGGCATAGCTGATGTAGACCAGCGAGTTGCTCCCGAACCCGGGATGCAGCACCACGTCGCCCAGACCGCCCTGGCCGCCGTGCACGACTTCAGGCACGCCGCTGATCTGGCCGGTCACATCGCGCTGCGGATCATAAAGACGCAGCGTGCCCGGCTTCTCGGTCACCAGCAGGCGGCCATCGGGCAGGAAGGTCATCGCCCATGGCTCATCGAAGCCGCTGACCTCATCTACCGCAAAAGGCTGCTCGGTTTCGGCCGCGGCGCGCTCCGCCGCCTGGGCAGCGGGCCCTTCCATGTTGACGGGCGGCGCCCCCTGGTTGCCACTGCAGGCGCTGACCAGGAATGCGGCGCAGACGGCCGCCAGCAGGTGTCGGGTCATGGTGCTCTCCGTAAGGGCCGGGGTAAAACGGCAGGAGACATAAGATACCGGCAAGTAAAGGTTGTGTTGTGTTCAGCCCCCCGGGCCCGGGTCCCCGCAGTGGGGCGGGCCGCTGTGGGCGCGCAGTGGCGGGCTCTGGCGGCCCCACTGCCAAGCCGGTCACGCCGGCCCCTAGCCGCTGACAGTCCGCTATTGGTTAAAAACGCGTGGAGAACGGCGACGCCGACCCCCGTGCGGTTCACCTGCAGGCCTCCAGTCTCGGTGCCGTGCGGAGCAACACGGTCCGCACTTTTTGATTTCAATTGGAGAGACTGTATGAACAACGTACGCAAGCCCCTGACTGGCCTTCTCGCCCTTGGTTTCGCCATGGCCATGCCGATGGCGTTCGCCCAGGAAGCAGACGATTTCGGCCAGGAGCCGGCGACGCCCACCGCGCAGTCTGCCCCCCAGGGCCAGGTGAGCTGGACCGACCTGGACACCGATGGTGATGGCAACCTGAGCCGTGCCGAAGCCGCGGGCCTGCCGCAGCTGGCCCAGGTCTTCGATCAGGCCGATGCCGACGGCGACGGCGTGCTGACGCCGCAGGAGTACCAGGCCTGGGCCGCATCGCAGGGCGCAGGTGCCCCGCCGCCGCAGGACTGATCCAGCGGCTTACGCACCGGTTTGATGAAGGCGGGGCGGCCATCTGGTCGCCCCGCTTTTTTTGTGTCCCGTAAACTGGCCGGATGACAGAACAACACGACACCGGCATCGGCCTGGTCGGCTTCGACGCCGATGACACCCTCTGGCGCAGCCAGGACTTCTTCGATCAGGCGCAGCTGGAGTTCGAGCACATCCTCGGCCGCTACGTGGACCTGGATGACAGCCGCGCGCGCCAGCGCCTGTACGCGGTGGAGAAGGGCAACATCGCGCTGTTCGGCTATGGCGTAAAAGGCATGTCGCTGTCGATGATCGAGGCGGCGATCGATATCACCGGGGCGCGCATCGAAGCCGCCGACATCGGCCGCATCCTGCGCCTGGCCAAAGACATGCTGCAGCACCCGGTGGAGCTGCTGCCAGGCATTCGCGAGGCGGTAGAGGCGGTGGCCGCCCGCTACGAGGTGGTGTTGATCACCAAGGGCGATCTGTTTCATCAGGAAGCCAAGGTGCGCGAATCCGGCCTGCAGGACCTGTTTCCGCGGATCGAGATCGTCAGTGAAAAGGATCCCGAGACCTACGCCCGGGTGCTGGAGGAATTCGACCTTGCCCCGCAGCGCTTCCTGATGATCGGCAACTCGCTGCGCTCGGACGTGGCGCCGGTGCTGGCGCTTGGCGGCTGGGCGGTGCACATGCCCTATCACGTGACCTGGGAGCACGAGATGGAGGCCGACCTGGGCGGGCACGTTTCGCGCATGCGCGAAGCGCCCGATCCTGCTTCCCTGCCTGCCGTGGTGGAAGAAATCGCCGTTGCAGCCAGCGCCGCTGCAGTCTGAGTCGGCCTCAACGGCGCCGGCGGGTTAAAAGCCGGTTCACGATGGCCGGGGCATGGTGGATCCATCGCCCCGCCGCCGCCGGGGAACCTGCGAGGAGTCCGCACATGTCCATGTCCTTCCGTTGGCTTGCTCCCTTGATCCTGTCCGCCGGTTTCGGCGCTGCCGCCCTGGCGCCAGCTCCGGTCCACGCCAGTGACGACCTGGTCCGCGTGATCGTCGATGTGGCCGACGTGGTGCTTCGCGGTGGTTCGCCCTATTACCGCCACGGCAGCTATGGCCATAACGACCGACTGGTGATGGCGCGCGACCGTCACGGTCGGCCGGTGTATTACCGCCAGGTGCCGCGCAACTACCGGGCCGGTTACCACCCGTCGCAGTTCCGTGGCCCGCCGCCCCACGCCCGTGCCCGCGGTCATGCCAATAACCGCGGTCAGGCCAACAACCGCAGCAACTGTGACCGCAATGGCCGCTGCACCGTGCGCTATTACGATCCGCGCTTTGACCGCGATCAGCGCGGCAAGGGCAACAGCCGGGGCAACCGCTGGTGAGCGGGCGCAGCGCGCTGCAGATGCTTGCGGCTGCGGGCGTCGCGGCCTTGCTTGCCGTATTGCCGGCAAGCCAGGCGCAGGCCCAGTCGGAGCTGGATTGCCGGCTCAGTTTCAGCATGAGCGGCTGGTCGGTGTTCTACAAAACCGCCAGCGGCAGCGGAACGGTGAGCTGCAGCAACGGGCAGAGCATGCCGGTGACGATCGAGGCCCGCGGCGGCGGGCTGAGCTTCGGCAAGTCGCGGATCGACAATGGCAGCGGCACGTTTTCCGGGGTTAAAAGCATGCGTGAAGTGCTGGGCGGCTATGCCTCGGCCGAAGCGCACGCCGGCGCAGTGCGATCAGCCAACGCCCGCGTAGTGACCAAGGGGCCGGTCAGCCTGGCCCTGGCTGGCACCGGGGATGGCTGGGACGTAGGCGTGGCGTTCGGCTCGTTCATCATTTCCGAGCGCTGATCCACGGCGCCTCCAGCGCTGTTGCGGCACAATCGCCCAACGCGAAACCCGGGTGCCGCCGCCGCGCGCGGGTCGCTCCAGGGCCAGTCGCCGGAGATCGGAGAAATGATGGACAGTCATTGCAGATATGCCCTGGTGATTGGCCTGGGCCTGGGCTTGGCATTCACGACCAACCTGAGTGCGCAGGACACCGCAGCGGCCGAGCCGCAGGACAGCGAGCTGGCTGATGCAGGTGAGGAAGACGGGCAGGAAGACCTGGCATTGGAAGAGGTGTTGCCGGAAGACCCGTCGGCCACCGGTGACGCATGGCTTGACGCCCGCCTGACCGATATCGGCCGCTATGCCAGCCGCCACCCTGACGCGTTCGTTGACGAGATGGTGCGCTATCTCGGCGCTGCCCGCGGGCCGCTGACGGCGCTGATGGACGGGACGGAGTGGGAGCCGGGCGATGTGTATTTCGCCTGCTCGCTGGCCCGGGTGACCGGCCGCTCATGTCGGCTGATCGTTGACCTGCGCGAGCAGCAGCCGGCAGCCAGCTGGAGCACGCTGGCCAGCGGCTTGGGCGCCGGCCCGGGGAGCGAAGCCTTTACCCGCCTCAGGCACGGCGTGGTTCACAGCTACCGACGCTGGGGCAGGCCGCTGGAGCTGGATGAGGAGCTGTCGCGGGCCTTCCCGGAGCACGATCAGGCGCCCACCCAGCCACCATCCGGTGGCGGGGAAGCGCGCTGACTGATTGCTTGCTGACGAATTACTTGCGCGGCTTGGCCGGAACGAACGGCGACACCGGATCGCTGGCGGGGAAGGTCTCCTCCAGCGCCTCGTCCTGGTTGCTGTCGGCGTGACTCTGGCGTGCGCGGCGCTCGCTGCCGGTTTCGGCAGTGCCGCGTGCGCCGTGTTCAGCCGGCAGGTCCTTGCGATCGTGGCCCATGGGAAACACCTCGCTGACTTGGGAAGGCAAATGGTCGGCCGGTCGATGTTGTGATGGTGTGACCATGCATTTGCGGGCACGCCCTTCGGAAGCACGCCCTGCGCGGCCGTGACGCGGCTTCTACGCGGGCCCTGCCATCGTTCCTGTCCCCCCATACCCGCGAGCAGCCCGTGAGCGAACAGGAGCAGAACAACCAGCCTCCCCAGCAGCAGGACCGGCAGCCCGGCCTGCAGGATGAAATGCGCCCGGAGCCTGAAAGCATCCGCGACAGCTACCGGGGGTCCGGACGGCTGGACGGCAAGGTGGCACTGATCACTGGCGGCGACAGCGGCATCGGCCGATCGGTCGCATTGCACTTCGCCCGCGAGGGAGCCAGGGTGGCGTTCGGCTACCTGGACGAAGCGGAGGATGCCGAAGAAACCGCGCGCCTCCTCCGCGAAGAGGGCGCCGAATGCCTGGCCCTTGCGGGTGACGTCGGCGACCCGGCGGTATGCAGGCGCCTGGTGAAGGAAGTGCTCGACAAGTTCGGCCGGCTCGACATCCTGGTCAACAACGCGGGTGAACAACACACCGTGGAAGAACCGGAGGAGCTGGATTCCGACCAGGTGGAGCGCACCTTCCGCACCAACGTGTTCTCTTTCATCCATGCCTCCACGGCGGCCATCCCGCACCTGGAAGATGGTGGCTGCATCATCAATACCGGCTCGGTGACCGGCGCGCGCGGCCACGAGAAGCTGATCGACTATGCGTCTACCAAGGGCGCGATCCACGCACTCACGTTCTCCCTGGCCCAGTCGCTCGCCGAGCGCGGCATCCGGGTCAACGCGGTCGCGCCCGGCCCGGTGTGGACGCCGCTGATCCCGGCCAGCTTCAGCGCCGAGGAAGTGGCCGCGTTCGGTGCCAACACGCTGCTCAAGCGCGCTGGCCAGCCGAGTGAACTGGGCCCGGCGTACGTATTCCTGGCCAGCGAGGAGGCGTCCTTCATCACCGGCCAGATCATCCACATCAACGGCGGTGGCCATATCAGCGCCTGAGTCGGGCAATCCCATTCACTGACCTGAGGAGCGCACCATGGCCCGGCCGATCTGGACTGGCACGCTGTCGTTTGGATTGCTCAACATCCCCGTGCGGCTGATGGCCGGCGAGCGCCGCGTGGACCTGAGTTTCCGCATGCTCGACAGCCGCAACAACGCCCGTGTGCGCTACGAGCGGGTGAACGAGGAAACCGGTGAGGAAGTGCCCTGGAAGGAGATCGTCAAGGCGTTCGAGTACGACAAGGGCGCCTACGTGGTGATCGAGGAAGAGGACCTCGCCGCGGCGGCACCCGACCGCAAGGAAACGATCGATATCGACACCTTTGTCGACGTTGCCGCGATCGAGCCGGAGTATTTCGATAAACCCTACGTACTCGAGCCTGCCGCGAAAGCGGAAAAGGGCTATGTGCTGCTGCGCGATGTGCTGACCCGCACCGGCAAGGCGGGCATTGGCCGGGTGGTGATCCGCACCCGCGAATACCTGGCGGCGGTCCTGCCGCGCGGCGACGCGCTGGTGATGATGGTGCTGCGCTTTGCCCAGGAGCTGGTGGATCCGGAGGAATATCGCCTGCCCGACGGGAAGTCCGACAAGTGGAAAATTACTCCGCGCGAAGTGGAGATGGCCGAGCAGCTGATCTCCTCGATGGCCGGAGACTGGGAGCCGGAACAGTTCAAGGATGACTTCCGGATCCGCTTGCAGGAAGTGATCGAGCAGCGGGTGCGCTCGAAGAAAGTGGTGCAGGACGACGATCCCGAGCAGGAGACGCCGCCGGAAGGTTCGGCCACCAACGTCATCGATTTCGCCGAGCTGCTCAAGCGCAGCCTGGAGAAGAAGGGCGGCAAGCGCGGTGCAAGCGCAGCCAGTGGCGGGGCCAGGGCGTCAAAGAAAGCGGCGAAGAAGACAACAAAGAAGGCGGCGAAGAAAGCCACGAAGAAAGCTGCGAAAAAGGCCTCCAGGTCCGGCAGCAGGAAGACCGCCGGAAAGGCACCCGCGCGCAAGGCGGGCTGAGCGCATCGCGACCGCAGCCGCTTTGCTGAACCACGCAAGCGGGCGGGCTTGGACCTCGCGCCCGCCAGCGCGGACAATGGCGGGCTGATCCGGCCATTCAAGCCCGCGCACCGTGACCGCTTCCTTCCCGATCCAGCCCGGCTCCGCCTTTCCGCTGTCCATCGCGCCAATGATGGAGTGGACGGATACCCATTGCCGCGTGTTCCACAGGATCCTGGCGCCCAGGGCGCTGCTGTACACCGAAATGGTGCACGCCAATGCGGTGATCCACGGCAATCGCGAGCGCCTGCTGGCGATGGATCCCGGCGAACATCCGGTCGCCCTGCAGCTGGGCGGCAGCGATCCAGCGCTGCTGGCCAAGGCGGCGCGGATCAGTGCCGAACACGGCTTCGACGAGATCAACCTCAACTGCGGCTGCCCGTCCGACCGTGTGCAGGCGGGGCGCTTTGGCGCATGCCTCATGCGTGAGCCGGCGCTGGTGGCCGAATGCGTGGCGGCCATGCGCGAAGCGCTCGCGGACCTGCCCACCCCGGTGCCGGTGTCGGTGAAGTGCCGACTGGGTGTGGATGATGACAACGAGTGGGAGCGTTTTGCCGGTTTCATCGAGACCGTGGCTGCGGCCGGCTGCGATACGTTCGTGGTGCACGCCCGCAACGCGTGGCTGAAGGGCCTGAGCCCGAAGGAAAATCGCGAGGTCCCGCCGCTGCGCCCGGAATGGGCCTACCGGCTCAAGCGCGAGCGGCCGGAGCTGACCATCTGGCTGAACGGTGGCATCGCCGATGTGGAGTCCGCAACCGCACACCTGGCGCACGTGGATGGGGTGATGCTGGGCCGCGCGGCCTATCACGACCCCTACCTGCTGCACCGCCTGCACGCGGCCTGGACCGGCAGTCCGCTGCAGTCCCGGGAAGACCTGCTGCGCGCGCTGCGTCCGCATGTGGAGGCGCAGCTGGCCGGTGGTCTTGCCCTCAAGCACATCGTCCGCCACGTGCTCGGCCTGTTCCAGGGCCAGCCCGGAGGCCGTGCATTCCGCAGGGTGCTCAGCGAAGGGTCGCACCTGCCGGATGCCGGCTGGGCGCTGGTGGAAGAGGCCCTGGAGGTCACCCGGCGGAGCTGGACCGCGGACATGTTGCGCAAAGCGCCTGATCGGGCAGAATCGGACGGCGTCCTACCTGAACGGGACGGACCCGGTGCCTGCAGGGATTAAGGACGGATTCACCCCGAAAAATCAACAATTTAGCGGCTCCGGGCCTGATTGGATTCAGGCACGTGTCGCTTGCTTCATCAAACCATCACAACAATTCCGCTGCCCATGCCCTTGCTTTCAAAAAAATTGCTGTGGATGCTGCCGATTGCCGCGGTCCTGGTGCTGTGCTCGCCTGCGCATGCACAGCGCCTGCACGAGCAGCGGGTGGAGCGGATGGCAGAAGAGCGCGTCCGTCAGCAACAGCCCCAGCAGCAACGGCAGCAGCAGGCCCCGCGGCGCCAGGCGGAGCGACAGGATTCGATGGCCGATTCGATCCGCCATGTGCGCCGGGCCAATCGCGGCCAGATCCTGAGCGCGGAGCGCATGCACTCGGGCGGGCGTGAGATCAACCGCATCAAGATGGTCGATGACCGGGGCCGGGTGCGGGTATTCGAAGACGATCCGCAGCAGCGCCGCAGCCAGCGCTCACGCGGCGATGACGATTGAGTTCAGATACTTGAACAAACGGCCGCAAGGCCTCTGTGACTGGAGATAGGAATGCGGATTCTGCTCGTCGAGGACGAAGCCCCACTGCGCGAGACGTTGGCCGCGCGCTTGAAGCGCGAGGGGTTCGCGGTGGACGCCGCCCAGGACGGAGAGGAAGGCCTGTACATGGGCCGCGAGATGCCGTTTGACGTGGGCATCATCGATCTGGGCCTGCCGAAGATGTCCGGCATGGAGCTGATCAGGGCCCTGCGCGACGAGGGCAAGCAGTTTCCCGTGCTGATCCTGACCGCGCGGTCGAGCTGGCAGGACAAGGTGGACGGCCTCAAGCAGGGCGCCGACGATTACCTGGTCAAGCCCTTCCATGTCGAGGAGCTGCTGGCACGGATCAACGCGCTGGTGCGGCGTGCGGCCGGCTGGAGCAAGCCGCAGCTTGAATGCGGCCCGGTCATCCTTGATCTTGCCGCGCAGACGGTGACGGTGGACGACAAGAACGTCGACCTCACCAGCTACGAATACAAGGTGCTCGAATACCTGATGATGCATGCCGGCGATCTGGTCTCCAAGGCGGACCTGACCGAGCACATCTACCAGCAGGATTTCGACCGCGATTCCAACGTGCTGGAAGTGTTCATCGGCCGGCTGCGCAAGAAGCTGGACCCGGAAGGCACGCTCAAGCCGATCGAGACCGTGCGCGGTCGCGGCTACCGTTTCGCGATCCCGCGCAACGCCGAAAGCTGAGCGGGCGCCTGATGGCCGGGCGCCGCGCATGCGGTCCGGCCGGAGTAGGCTGAAGCCATGGGGAATGTCCGGGGTTATCGCATGTCATGGCGGCCGCGCTCGCTGCAGGTGCGCCAGTTGCTGGCCGCCAGCGTTGGCCTGGTGGCATTCCTGGCGTTGGCCGGTTTCGCCCTGGATCGTGCGTTCATGGATGTGGCCAGTCAGGGCCAGCGCGAGCGCCTGCGGGTGTTTGCCGAGTTCTATGCGGGCACCATCGAGTTCGCTCGCGACGACACCCTGATCCCACCCGAATATCCCCCCGACGAGCGCTTCGAGCGCCCGGGTGGCGACCTGTATGCCGCGGTGGTGATGGCCGACTCGCACTGGCTGTCGGGGTCATCCCAGGGCCCGCAGCTGCCGGACATGCCGCTGCTGGATGGCGGCCAGGAACGGATCGACGGGCCGCTGTCGATGACCGACAGCGCCGGCCAGCAGGGCGAGGTGATCCGCTACGGGCGCGGTTTCGTGCTGGTGCGCGAGATGGGCGGGCAGGAAATCGAAACCCCCTTCAGCGTCTACATCATGGAAGACGCCGGCACCCTGCCCAGCCAGGTGCAGGTGTTCCGGCAGGCGCTGTGGCGCTATCTGGGCGTGTCCGGGGCAGTGCTGCTGCTGCTGCAGTCTGGCGTGCTGCGCTGGAGCCTGTGGCCGCTGCGGCGGGTGATCGACGAGCTGACCCGGGTGCAGCGCGGGCAGCTCAACCGCATGGGCGACCTGCACCCGCGCGAGCTGCAGCCGTTGACCGAGAGCATCAACGCGCTGATCGAGAGCGAGCGCCAGAACCTCGAGCACCAGCGCAACACCATGGCCGACCTGGCCCACAGCCTGAAGACGCCGCTGGCGGTGCTGCATACCCGCCTGGATTCGGATGCCAGCGATGCGGAACTGCGCGAGGATCTGGAAATCCAGCTGCGGCGCATGAATGACCTGGTCGGCTACCAGCTGGGGCGCGCGTCCTCACGCGGCCACAAGCTGTTTGCCGCGCCGGTCGAGATCGAGCCGCATGCCGAGCAGATCGTGCGCGGGCTGGAGAAGATCTACGCCAGCAAGGGCGTGCTGTGCGAGTTCGAGATCGATCCGGACGCCCGCTTCCACGGCGAGCCCGGCGACCTGCAGGAGCTGCTGGGCAACCTGCTTGAGAACGCCTTCAAGTGGGCGCAATCCCGGGTGCTGCTGACCGTGAAGCCCGGTGCGTCAGCGGCCAATCGCCGACCGGGCGTGATCCTGGCGGTGGAAGACAACGGCGCAGGCATTCCCGCCGACCGGATCGCGGCGGTGCTGCAGCGCGGTGTGCGCGGCGACGAGCGCGTGCACGGCCACGGCATCGGCCTGTCGATCGTGCAGGACATCATTGCCAGCTACCGCGGCGAGTTGAACGTGGGAATCTCGGAAGAACTCGGCGGCGCCCGCTTCGAAGTCGTCCTGCCGCCGGGGCTGTAGGAGCGCGCCATACGCGCTCCTACTTTGTGAAGGGGGAGGGGCCGTAGAAGCGTTCCAGGTGCGCGGCCACGTCGGGCATTTCGCGCTTGAGGGTGGCCGGATCGCTGAAGTGGTATTCGCTGCACACCGCGAAGAACTCCTCCGGCGCTTCTGCGGCGTAGGGGTCGATGGCGGTTTCCGCTTCGCCCTCCACCTGGGCAACGAAGGCGTCGTAGCTGCGCTGGAAGTCGCGCGCCCACTGCTGCTGCCAGGCGCGCGGCAGTGGAGGCGTTCCGTCGAGCACACCGTCCAGGGCGTCGATCTTGTGGGCCATTTCGTGGACCGCCACGCAGAAACCGGCGCGCGGAGTCGCCAGGTCCGATTCCACATCGGCCCACGACAGGATCAGCGGGCCGGATTCCCAGGCTTCGCCAATCAGCTCGTCGTCCCACTCATGCATCACGCCGGCGGCGTCGATGTGGGTGCGGTTCACCCGGAACGCGTCCGGGTAGACGATCAGTTCGCGCCAGCCCTGCAGGCCGCCAACGCCGAACTCCAGCAGCGGCAGGCAGCACAGCGCGGCCAGCTGCATCCGCTGGCTTGCATCCAGCTGCAGGTCGTTGATCGGGGTGATGGTTTTTTCCGCCAGAAACCGCGCTGCCAGCTGCTGCAGGCGGGCAGCGCGCTCACTGTCCAGGCGGGCGACCCATGGCGTGCGCGCACGGACGACGTGCCACAGGGATGGATCGGGGGGTGGGGGTTCGCGGCGCAGGCGCCGGATCAGGCCGAACACGCGCCCGGGGCCAGGCTCAGCGGAACATGCCCGGCAGCAGGCTGTGCGTGCGCGGCGTGCGGACGCTGTTCTCGGCGTTGCCACCGCGGTTTCCGGAAGAAGCCTTGCCATGGGAGGCGGCCTCGACATCGCCCGAAGTGCCCGCGATATGCGAGCTGTCGCCGGGTGCCTCGGGAGCCAGGACGGAATCACAGTCTCCGCCGTTGTCCAAGCTGGCCACGCTCTCTTCGCTCGCAAGCAGCGGCAGGCTTGCGCTTGAGAGCAGCAACACAATGGCGATGCGATAGATCATGTCCCGGACTATAACAGTCAACCCAGTCGCTCTGCATACATGTTTCGTGTTGCATTGCAACACCATTTGGTGGGCCGGTGGCTCCCTCGGAGTGAGCGAAAAGAGTGAGTGATAATCCACATGCCCTGGAATCCGCTGCAGCGCCTGCCATGCCTTCATCCCATTCCGGCTCCGCCGCCGAACCCCTGTCCGATCGCGCGCTGCTGGAGCGACTGCAGGCCGGCCCGGTGTCCGGCGATGTTCTGGCCCAGGCCAGCGGGCAGACGCGCGCCGCGGTGTGGAAGCGGATTGAAGCACTGCGCGCCGCCGGCGTGGAGATCGAGGCCAGTCCCGGCCGCGGCTATGCGCTGTCGCGGCCGCTGGAGCTGCTGGACGCGCAGGTGATCCTTGGGCAGCTGCCGGACACGGTACGGGCCGGGGTGGCGGACCTCGATGTGGCCTGGCTGATCGATTCGACCAATTCCGAACTGCTGCGCCGGCCGGCAGCGGCGAACGGCGCGCAGGTGCTGTTGGCCGAACGCCAGAGCGGGGGCCGCGGTCGGCGCGGTCGCAACTGGGAGTCACCGCTTGCCGCCAACCTGTACCTGTCGGTAGCGCGGCGCTTCGATGCCGGGCTGGCGCGGCTGGGCGGGCTGGGGCTGGTGGCCGGGCTGGCCGTGGCTGAAGCGCTGCACGCCTTCGGGATCGACCAGGTGGGGCTGAAGTGGCCCAACGATCTGGTGGTGGCCGCGCCCACGGGCGGGCTGCTCAAGCTGGGCGGCCTGCTGGCCGAGGGCGGCGGAGAAAACGCCGGGCCGGTCCGCGCCGTCATCGGCATTGGCCTGAACGTGCGCATGCCCGCCCAGACCGCAGCGGGCATTGATCAGCCCTGGACCGACCTGCACGCGCTGGCAGGCGACCGGCTCCCGTCCCGCAACCATCTGGCCGCCGGCTGCCTGGCGCGGCTGCTGCCGGCGCTGGCCGAGTTCGATCGCGAAGGACTGGCGCCGTTCCTGCAGCGCTACGCCGCGCTGGACGTGCTGGCAGGGCAGCAGGTGCAGGTGCACGGTTTCAACGGCATCCGCGAGGGCATCGCCCTGGGCATTGCCGCCGACGGGGCGCTGAGGGTGCAGATGGACGATGGCGAGCAGGCGGTGCATGCAGGCGAAGTCAGCATCCGGCCGGGCGGGGTGCGCCCGTGAGCCGCTGGCTGTTTGATCTGGGGAACACCCGGTTGAAGCTGGCTCCGGTAGATGCGCAGGGGCGGATTGGCGAAGTGCAGGCGATCGGGCATGACGGCAGCGCGTTCGCGCCAGGTTGGCAGGCGCTGCTGCCGGAGCGGATCGGGTCCGCCGCGGTGTCCAGCGTGGTCGCCGCGCCGCTGCGTACCCGCCTGCTGGACGCGTTGTGTGCGCGCAGCGGCAGGATTTCGCTGGCCAGCACGCTGGCCCGCTGCGACGGCGTGCGGATTGCCTACCCGCGTCCGGCGCGGCTGGGCGTGGACCGGTTTCTCACTTTGCTCGGCGCGCACGCCCGGGGGCCGGGGCCATGGCTGCTGGTGGGCGTGGGCACGGCGCTGACCATCGATCTGCTCGATGACCAGGGCGTCCACCATGGCGGCCGCATTGCCCCCTCGCCGGCGCTGATGCGCCAGGCCCTGCACGCGCGCGCTGCCCAGCTGCCCGGGGAGGGCGGCGCCTACATGGAGTTTGCTGCCGACACCGATGACGCCCTGGCTTCCGGTTGCGAAGGGGCCGCCCTGGCCCTCATTGAGCGCAGCCGCAGCGTGGCCACGCGCCAGCTGGGCCAGACGCCCACGCTGCTGATGCATGGCGGTGGTGCCGGACCGCTGGCGGCGGGCCTCGAAGGCGCCGTGCCCGCCCCCCAGCTGGTGCTGGAAGGGCTGGCACGGTGGCTGGGGATGGAAGAGTCGGCCTGAACGCCTAGAATCCGGTCATGCATCTGCGCGCACTGATTGTCCTGTTGGCGGTGATGAACCTGGGGGTGGCCCTGTGGTGGGCCGCGCGCCCGACGCCGGAACCCCCGCCCCTGCCGGAGCTGCCGGCCGATGTGCCGCGCCTGCTGCTGGCGTCGGAGGCCGAGCCCGATGTGCTGGAGGCGGCGGCGCTGGGTGCAGCCGGGGTGTTTGACAGCCAATCGCCGTCCGCAGAGGCAGTGGTTGATGGGATGCCAGCCGGTGAGGATGACGGCGCGGCCAATAACGCCAGGGCAGATGCCGATAATTCGCAGGCCTCCGACGCTCCGGGGCTGGCCTGCTTCAGGCTGGGGCCGTGGCAGCAGGAGGAACAGCTGGCAGCGGCCCGGTCCGTGCTGCAGCCACGCGTCCAGCGGATCCTGCGGCGCGAGGTGCCGGTTGATCCATCCGGCTGGCGGGTGATGCTGCCGCCGCTGGCCGGTCGCGACCAGGCGCAGGCAATGGTGGCCCGTCTGGAAGAAGCTGGCTTCAATGATCACTTCATCGTGGGCCAAGGTGACAACGCCAATGCGATCGCCCTGGGCCGGTTCACCGCCGAGGACAGGGCCCGGCGTCACCAGGCGGCGCTGGGCGCGGCTGGCTTCGAGGTCAGCGTGGAGCCGCTGGGCGGAGGTGACCCGGTGCTGTGGTTGGACGTGGCTGCAGTGCAGCTGGATGCCGAGTCCGCGCGCGCCGCGGCGCAGGCCGGGCAGGCCACCGAAATCAATTGCGGCCCCCTGCAGTGAAGCCGGGCCCATGGCGCGCTAGAATGCCTGCCGGATCCAAGCCGCTTTAGCTCAGCTGGTAGAGCAACCGCCTTGTAAGCGGTAGGTCGTCCGTTCGAGTCGGACAAGCGGCACCAGACCCAGGCAGATACCGATGAACAGGAAACATCCCCCCGTTTCGATCTTTGGCGTGCCTACCGATGTAGGCGCCGGGCACCAGGGCACGCGCATGGGGCCCGAAGCCCTGCGGATTGCCGGACTGGCCGAGGCGCTGCGCGGGCGCGGCGTGGATGTGGTGGACCGCGGCAATCTCGATGGCCCGGCCAACCCGTGGCAGCCTCCGGTGGAGGGCTATCGCCATCTGGATGAAGTGGTGGCCTGGAACCGCGCGGTGCGCGCGGCATCGCTTGCCGAACTGCGCGCGGGACGGATGCCGGTCATGCTCGGCGGCGATCACTGCCTGGCCATCGGATCGATCTCGGCGGTGGCCGACCACTGCCGGGAGCAGGGTCGCGAGCTGCGCATCCTGTGGCTGGACGCGCACTCCGACTTCAACACCAGCGATGTCACCCCGTCGGGCAACGTGCACGGCATGCCGGTGGCCTGCCTGTGCGGCCTCGGCCCGGACGTGCTGACCGGGATTGGCGATCACGTGCCGGCCATTTCGCCCGCCCAGATCAAACAGATCGGTATCCGCTCCGTGGACCAGGAGGAAAAGCGCCTGGTCAAGGAATACGGCCTGGATATCTACGACATGCGCTTCATCGATGAGGTCGGGATGAAGCGCACCATGCAGCAGGCGCTGGCGGACCTGGACGACAATGTGCACCTGCACGTGAGCTTCGACGTGGACATGCTGGATCCGTCCATCGCCCCGGGCACCGGTACCCGCGTGCCGGGCGGGCTGAATTACCGCGAAGCGCAGCTGGTAATGGAAATGATCGCCGACACCGGCCGCATGGCCTCGCTCGACGTCGTGGAAGTCAGTCCCACGCTGGATATCCGCAACACCACGGCGGAGCTGGCCGTTGAGATGGTGGAAAGCCTGTTCGGCAAGTCCACGCTCATGCGCGACTGAACGGGGCCCGCCCGTGGTTCGCACGGGCTTCACGCCAAGCTGGGTTTCATGGATCCCACGGGCCGCGCATCTATATCTGGATGCCATGTCCGGATGCCATATCCGGATGCGCTGCCCAACCCCTTACCAAGGAGAGATCCATGAAGCGTTTGACTGCACTGCTGCTGCTCGCCCTGTTCACTGCCGGCACGTTCACGGCCTGCAACACCGTTCGCGGTGCGGGTCAGGATGTGCAGAAGGTTGGTGAGAAGGTGGAAGAAAAGGCCGAGGAAACCGGCGGCACCGACCCGCTCTGATCACAGCACCTGCCGCGCCCCTGGCGCGGAAAGACTGGAAAGCCGGCGCAAGCCGGCTTTCTTTTTGCTCGCAATCCCTTCGTTCATGCATGTCAACGCCACCCAACGAAATCTTGACCCGGCCTTCAAGCCGGTCACTGCAAAGTGCAGGTGCGCGGCAACAACCGCGTCATCCCCACAAGCGAGGTAACACTCATGAACAAAGACATCATTTCCGGCAAGTGGTCCCAGGTCAAAGGCAAGGCGCAGGCCAAGTGGGGCGACCTGACCGACGACGTGTTCGACGTGGCCGAAGGCAACAGCGAGTACCTGGCCGGCAAGCTGCAGGAACAGTACGGCTGGGGTCGCGACCGCGCCGAGAAGGAAGTCAAGGACTTCGAGCGCTCGCTCTGATTCTGCCGCCCGCGGTGAGCACATAGGCGCTCACGACGGGTTCTCAGTGAACCACGGGGGCCGGCCATGCCGGCCCTCGTTGTGTCCGGGTAAACTGCTGGGCCCACCGTCATCCTGCCTGCAATGAGCCAACGTCCGCTTCGCGTCCTTACCGGTATCAAGCCCACTGGCGTGCCGCACCTGGGCAACTACGTGGGCGCCATCCGCCCCGCGATCGTTGCCAGTGAAGCCCCAGGCGTGGAGAGCTTCTTCTTCCTCGCCGACTATCACGCCCTGATCAGCACCCACGATCCGGTCCGCGTACAGCGTTCCACCCTGGAGGTGGCTGCCAGCTGGCTGGCCTGCGGCCTGGATCCGAAGCGGGTGGCGTTCTACCGCCAGTCCGATATCCCCGAGACCACCGAGTTGACCTGGCTGCTGACCTGCGTGGCCGGCAAGGGGCTGCTCAACCGCGCCCACGCCTACAAGGCCGCGGTGGACCGCAACCGCGAGGACGGCGAGGACGACGACGCCGGGGTGACCGCCGGGTTGTTCATGTATCCGGTGCTGATGGCCGCCGACATCCTGCTGTTCAACGCCGATCAGGTGCCGGTGGGCCGGGACCAGATCCAGCACATCGAGATGGCGCGCGACTTCGGCCAGCGCTTCAATCACCTCTATGGCGAGCACTTCACCCTGCCCGAGGCGCTGGTGGAGGAGCAGGTGGCCACGCTTCCGGGCCTGGACGGCCGCAAGATGAGCAAGAGCTACGACAACGTGATTCCGCTGTTCGCGCCGCGCGATCAGCTGCGCAAGGCGGTGTTCTCGATCGTGACCGACTCGCGCACCCCGGGCGAGCCCAAGGACACCGAAGGCTCGGCGCTGTTCGAGCTGTATCGCGCGTTCGCCAGCGCGGAAGAAACCGTGGCGATGCAGCAGGCGTTTGCCGCCGGCATTGCCTGGGGCGAAGCCAAGGAGCGCCTGTTCGAGCGCATTGATGTTGAAGTGGCGCCGCTGCGCGAGCGCTACAACGCGCTGGTGGCGGATCCGGCCGCGATCGAGCGCCAGCTGCGCGAGGGCGCGGCGCGCCTGCGTGAGGAAGTCGCCGCACCGCTGCTGCGTGAATTGCGCTCGGCGGTGGGGCTGCATGAGCTGTCACAGCCGCTGGGTGCGAAAACAGAAGACAAGGAAGCGATCACGACCGCGCCGCCCCAGTTCAAGCAGTACCGCGAAGATGACGGCCGCTTCTATTTCAAACTGGTGGATGGTGAGCGCCTGCTGCTGCAGAGCGAAGGCCACGAGTCGCCACGCGGTGCGGGCCAGCTGATTGCCAGGCTCAAGCGCGAAGCAGGTGCCGGTCTGCATCATGTGGAAGCGGTTGGTGTGCACCTGGGCGGCGACCTGATCGGCCGTCTGGGTGAGGCGGTGGCGGTGGAGCAGCTGATGCAGGCACTGGCCCGGTTTGCCGAGGCCGAGCTTTGAACTCGCTGGTCGAGATCAATCTTGCCCTGATCCTGTTCGTGCCGTGGTTCCTGATCCTCGGCGCGCTGTTCTGGATCTATCCGCGCCAGCCCCGCGGGCGCGCACGGCGGGTGTACGACGTGCTGGCCCTGCTGCTGGCCGTGGTGGCGTTTGCATACACCCAGTACTGGGCGCTGGACGTGGCCGACCCGGATTACGGACGCATGTGGGGCCAGATCCTGGCCACGGCGATCGGCTATGCGGTGTACCTGGCGGTCATGACGGCCGCGTTTTTCCTGCGGTCGCGAATCCTTCGCACGCGCTGAGCACGCGCGAATGCGACCAAAGCACGATCCCGGCTTGCGCTGGGGGAGCCTAGACTGACCGCATTTCAGCGGTTTGTGGAGTTCCAGTCAGGTATGTCTGCTCCGGATGGCATTGTCACGATCGACACCGGCTATGTGCGGCCGGGGTTCTGCGCCGCCTATCTGGTGATCGAAAACGGTCGCGCCGCTTTCATCGATACCGGCACCGGCAAGAGCGTGCCGCGCCTGCTGGCGGCGCTGCACGAGCAAGGACTTGAGACCAGCGATGTCGACTGGGTGATCGCCACCCACGTGCACCTGGACCATGCCGGCGGCGCCGGGCCGCTGATGCAGCAGCTGCCCAATGCCACCTTCGCAGTCCATCCGCAGGGCGCCCGGCACATGCGCGATCCCGCGCGGCTGGAGGCCAGTGCGCGGGCGGTCTATGGCGATGAGTACGACCTGCACCATGGCCCGCTCACCCCCATTCCCGAGCAGCGCACGCGGGTGGTGGAGAGCGGCGAGGTGCTGGACCTGTCCGGCCGGCCGCTGCGCTGCGTGGACACGCCAGGGCACGCCCGCCACCACCTGTCGGTGTGGGATGCGCGCAGCCGCAGCTGGTTCTGCGGCGATACGTTCGGCATTTCCTATCGCGAGCTGGATTCGGCCCGCGGGGCGTTCATTGTGCCCAGCACGTCACCGGTGCAGTTTGATCCGGATGCGCTGCGCAGCTCGATCCGCCGGATCCTGGCGGAGGCGCCGCGGGCGGTGTATGTGACCCATTACGGCCGGGTGTCAGGCGTACAGGAGCTGGGCACGCGCCTGATTGCCCAGGTCGACGGAATGGTCGACCTGGCGCGCGGCTGCGACGGCAGCCCGGATCGCCATGAGCGGCTGGTGGAGGGCCTGGCCCGCAAGTACACCGCGAACGCCCAGCGTCTGGGCATCGTCGACACCGCCCAGGTCACGAGGCTGCTGGAGATGGACATCGAGCTCAACGCCCAGGGCCTGGGCGTCTGGCTGGACCGCACCCGGCAAGCCACCGCAGCCGCCACCACCCGGTAGGAGCGCGCCATGCGGGATTTTCCCTGCCCGTACTGCTGGGCAGGGAACAGGCGTGACGCCGGGCGTCAGTTCGGCAGGGACAGGTCGTCCAGCAGCGCCTTGAGGAAGCGCGCGGCTTCGCCGCCGGTGGCGGCGCGGTGGTCGAAGGTCAGCGAGATCGGCATGCGCCGGTGCACTTCAACGCCGCCCATCACCGCCACTACATCGTGGCTCAGCTTGCCCGCGCCGACGATCGCAACGCACGGCGGCACCACCACCGGAGTGGCATAGCGGCCGGCGAACATGCCGAAGTTGGACAGGCTGATGGTGTAGCCCGACAGCTCGCTGGCCGGAATGGAGCGGTCCTCGACCTGCTGGCGCAGACGCTGGATTGACGAGCGGATGCCGCCCGCGTCGAGCACGTCGGCATTGCGCAGGGCCGGCACGAACAGGCCGTCGTCAGTGTCCACGGCGATGCCGATGTCCACGTGCGCGTGCATGGTGCGGGTGAGGTTCTTGCCGTCGAACCACGCGTTCAGCGCCGGCACTGCCTTGGCCGCGGCACAGATGGAGCGGATCAGGCGGGCGGTGATGTCCTGCTTGCCAATCCAGGCGTGCAGGTCGGCATCGTCCACCAGCGTGGTCGGCACGACCTGGGTGTGCGCATCGGCCATGACCCGGGCCATGTTGCGGCGCACGCCCTTGAGCTGTTCCGGCTGGCCGGTAGCAGCGACGGACGGCGGCTGGGTGCGCATCGGGCGGCCGGACTGGGACACCGGGGCACGCTGCGCAGCTGCGGCAGGGGCGGGCGACGGCGCCTGGGCCACGCGGTCCACCGCGCGCTGTGCCGGTGCGGAACCCGCCTTGGCGGTCCCGTCGGCAGCGGCCTTCTTCACGTCGGCCAGGCTGACCACGCCGTTGGGACCGGTGGCCGTCACCCGGCTCAGGTCCACGCCCAGCTTGCGGGCCATCGCGCGCACGGCGGGCATCGCCTTGACGCCGCCAACGGCCACGGCCTGCTCGGTGTGGACATGGTCGGACGACTGCATGGCGCCGACCACGGTGCCGGCATCCTGGCGCACTTCGCCCTTGGGTGCCGGCTCGCCATCGGCCTCGATCGCGCCGCCGTCATCGGAGGCGACCACGCGGTCGTCGGGTGCCGGATCCTGGCTGCCCACGCCCTTGTCGCCATCATCATCATGATTGCCGCCGCCGTGGTTGTGGCCGGTGTCCTGGCCTTCGGCGCGCTGCGGCATGGAGGGGTCGATCTCGAATTCGGCCAGCATCTTGCCGGTGACGATCACGTCACCCGCCGCGCCGGACAGCTTCAGCACCTTGCCCGAGACCGGGGAGGGCACTTCGACCACGGCCTTGGCGGTTTCCATGGAGACCAGCGGGTCGTCCAGACGGATGGTGTCGCCTTCCTTGACGCTCCATTCAACGATGGTGGCGTCCGGCAGGCCTTCGCCCAGGTCGGGCAGGAAAAAGGTCTTCTTGTTGCTCATGGCATTTTCCATTGGGCGGGCCGTGGCCCGCCGGTAGGTGACAGGGTCCGGAAGGTCAGCCGTGGGACACGGCGCGCTTGGCGGCTTCGACCACACGGTCCACGCTGGGCAGGAACTTCATTTCCAGGCGGAACAGCGGGATGTGGGTGTCCGGGCCGGTGACGCGCTCGACCGGGGCGACCAGGTCGAACATGGACTCCTCGGCCAGGCGCGCGGCGACTTCGGCACCGAAACCAGCGGTCTTCGGGGCTTCCTGCACGATCACGCAGCGGCCGGTCTTGCTGACCGACTCGGCGATGGTGGCGAAGTCCAGCGGACGCAGGGTGGCCACGTCGATCACTTCGGCGCTGATGCCTTCGGCGGCCAGCTTGTCGGCAGCTTCCAGGGCTTCCTTCACCTGTGCGCCCCAGGTCACCAGGGTCACATCGGTGCCGTCACGCAGCACGTAGCACACGTCCAGCGGCAGGGCTTCGCCGTCGTCCGGCACCATTTCCTTGTACTGGCGATAGATGCGCTTGGGCTCGAAGAAGATCACCGGATCCGGCTCGCGGATTGCCGACAGCAGCATGCCGTAGGCGCGCTGCGGCGAGGACGGCATGACCACGCGCAGGCCCGGCACGTTGGTGAAGATCGATTCGTTGGCCTCGCTGTGATGCTCCGGGGCACGGATACCACCGCCCCACGGCACGCGCAGCACCATCGGGCAGGTCAGGCGGCCGCGGGTGCGGTAGCGCATGCGCGCGGCGTGGCTGACGATGAAGTCGACCATCGGGTACATGAAGCCGTCGAACTGGGCCTCGGCGATCGGCTTCATGCCCTGGCTGGCCATGCCGACGGTCAGGCCGGCAATGGTGGTTTCATCCAGCGGGGTGTCGATGACGCGCTCGCTGCCGAACTGGGAGTGCAGCCCGGCGGTGGCACGGAACACGCCGCCGTTGACGCCCACGTCCTCGCCCAGCACCACGACGCGTTCGTCGTTGCGCATTTCATAGGCCATGGCCTGGGTCAATGCTTCGATCAGGGTGATCGGGTTGGCCTGCTGGTTGCTCATGACCGGCCCTCCCGCTCGATGGCTTCCTGACGTTGGGCCAGCAGATCGGCCGGCGGATCGGCATACAGATAGTCGAACATGGCTTCCACCGGCTGCACCGGAGTGCTGAGGTAGGCGTTGATTTCCACGTCCACCTTTTCCTCGCACTCGGCCAGCCAGGCCTTCTCCTCGTCTTCGCTCCACACGCCTGAATCAGTCAGGTACGTGCGCAGGCGGGTCATGGGTTCACGCGTCCAGCCGTCCTTGACCTCGGCCTCGTCGCGGTAGCGGCTGGCGTCGTCGGCGGTGGTGTGGTCGTGCAGGCGGTAGGTCATCATTTCGATGACGGTGCCGCCTTCGCCCTTGCGGGCGCGTTCGGTGGCGCGGCGCATGCCTTCCAGCACGGCGATCAGGTCGTTGCCGTCCAGCTGCACGCAGTGCAGGCCGCCGGCCAGGCCCTTCTGGGCCAGGGTCTCGGCGCCGGTCTGGGCCGAGCGGGGCACGGAAATGGCCCAGCCGTTGTTGATCACGCACAGCACCAGCGGCGCCTTGAAGGCACCGGCGGAGTTCACTGCGGCGTAGAAGTCGGTCTTGGACGAGCCGCCGTCTCCGCAGCAGGCCACGGCGACGCGCTCCTGCTTGCGCAGCTTGAACGACAGGGCGGCACCGGCGGCCATCAGGCACTGGGTGGAAATCGGCACGCACCAGGGGTAGTCGTTGCGCGGCACTTCAAAGTCGTTGCCACGCTCGTCGCCGCCCCAGTACATCAGGACGTCGCGAGGCTTCACGCCGCGCATGAACTGCGCGCCGTATTCGCGGTAGCTGGGTGCGAAGACGTCTTCGGGCTGCATGGCGGCGCCGATTCCGACGTGGGCGGCTTCGTGGCCCAGGCTGGCGGCATAGGTGCCGAGCTTGCCGGTACGCTGCAGTTTGATGGCTTTGCTGTCGAAGGTGCGTACGAACAGCATCTGTTTGAACATGGGCACGAGGGCCTTGGGATCCCGGAATGCTTCGGGCAGTTCGGCAACAAGCTTGCCGTCGGGGCCGAGGTATTGCAGGTATTCGATCTCGAATTTAGCGGCGACAGTCATGGAATCAACGAGTTCGGGACAAGGCGACAATGATAGCTGGTCCGGGTTGCGGCGATATTGCGCGGTGCGGCATGACTTCGGGGGTGGGATCTGGTTGATCTGACGGGCCCCGTCGCGGCCGGGAGGCCTCTGCGCTCCATGTCCCCCGGCGGCCTGCGGCCGCCTCCTCCTTGACTTACGCGCAGAGGCCTCCCGTCCACGACGGGGCTCGGCTCTCTGGTGGGAGGGTTCATGACGTCATGCGCAGTCGGGTAATCTGCGCGGATGACCGAAGACCGCAATCAGCGCGCCCTTGAAGAGGGCATTCATACCGATCTGGATGGCAGCCTGACCTATGGCGGCTATCTGCGCCTGGATCTGCTGCTGGCTGCGCAGCAGCCGGTGACGGAGCCGCAGCATCACGACGAGATGCTGTTCATCGTGCAGCACCACGTGTCGGAGCTGTGGTTGAAGCTGATCATCCACGAGCTGGGTGCGGCGCTGGAGTATCTGCGTAACGACCAGCGGGGGCAGTGTCGCAAGGTGCTGGCGAGGTGCAAGAAGGTGCTGCACCAGCTGACCGAGCAGTGGTCGGTGCTGGAGACGCTTACGCCGGCCGAATACGCCGAGTTCCGCAATCTGCTGGGTCCGTCGTCCGGTTTCCAGTCGCTGCAATACCGCACGGTGGAGTTCCTGCTGGGCAACAAGAACGCCGACATGCTGAAGGTGTTTTCCTACGATCCCGCGGGGCAGGCCAGCCTGCGCGCCGCGTTAGAAACGCCGGGTCTGTACGACGAGTTCCTGCGCTATCTGGCCCGTCAGGGGCATGCGGTGCCGGAGCGGCATCTGCAGCGGGACTGGACCCAGCCGCATGTTCACGATGATGCGCTGGTGGACATCTTTGCGGCGATCTATGCCGATACCGACGGCTGCTGGCGCGAATATTCGCTGTGTGAGGACCTGGTGGATCTGGAAAGCCAGTTCCAGCTGTGGCGCTATCGGCACATGCGCACCGTGCTGCGGATCATCGGGTTCAAGCGGGGCACGGGGGGATCCAGCGGCGTTGGCTTCCTGAAGAAGGCGCTGGATCTGAGTTTCTTCCCGGAACTGTTTGATGCCCGTACCCGGATCGGGCAGGGCGACTGAGCCCGGCTGACAGGGATGGAAATCGCGCCACCAATCCTGCCGGTCTGGGTCCAGGCAACTGCCTGGGGGCTGGCCGCGCTGGTGCTGGCCTGGCAGGGGCGCCCGCTGTGGCAGCGTCTGCACGGGGCAGGACAGGCGGCGGCGCGGGTGCTGCTGGTCCTCGCCCTGGTGCTGATGGCGGTGCGCTGGTTCAACACCGCACCGCTGCAGGACGTGATGCTGCACCTGACCGGCGCAAGCATTGCCACCCTGCTGGTGGGTGCAGGCCCGGCGTGCTGGGTGATGGCGGCGGCGAGCCTGTCAGGGGTGTTGATGGGCGCGGCCTGGCACGGCTGGGCGATGGATTTCCTGGTGACCGGTGCGCTGCCGGTGGCGGTGACCGCGGTGTTCTCGCGTGGGGTGCGGCGCTGGTTGCCACACAACATCGTCGTATACGTGATGGGCAACGCCTTTTTTGCTTCCGCGGCGGCCATGGCGGCCACGGTGCTGGCCAAGTTTGCGGTGGTTGCCTGGCTGGGCAGCCGTTCGGCAGCGGCCTACCTGATCGCCACTCCGCTGCTGGCGCTGGCCGAGGCGTTCCTGACCGGCACGCTGATGGCGGTGATCGTGGTGTACCGGCCGCAGTGGTGCGTGTCGTTTGACGACAAGGTGTACCTGTGGCCGGAGCGGCCGATGTAGCTGCAATGTGGCCATTGGGGGGTCCCAGCACGCCCCGGGGCTGCTAGCATGCGGCGGGTTCACCTTCAGCCAGGAGACAGAATGAGCCATCCGGACCCCGATGTTGCAAGCGCCCCCCGCGGCGTTGTGACGCGCATGCTCGACGTCGTCGAGCGCGTTGGCAACAAACTGCCGGATCCGGCAATGCTGTTCCTGATCCTGATGCTGCTGACCTGGGTGGTCTCGGCGGTGATGTCCGGCTGGTCCTTCAGCGAGATCGATCCGCGCACCGGCGATCCGGTTGCAATCAACAACCTGCTCTCGGGCGCGAGCCTGACGGCGTTCATGGCCACCATGGTGCAGACTTTCGTCAACTTCGCCCCGCTGGGCGTGGTGCTGGTGGCGATGCTGGGTCTGGGCGTGGCCGAACACACCGGTTTCATCAATGCGCTGCTGCGGGCAATCCTCAGCGTGACCCCGAAGATGCTGCTGACGCCTGCCCTGATCGGCGTGGGCATCCTCAGCCACATTGCGGTGGACGCCGGTTACGTGCTGGTGATTCCGCTGGGCGCGGTGATCTTCTACGCGGCCGGGCGCCATCCGCTGGCCGGTATTGCAGCGGCGTTCGCGGGCGTGTCGGGCGGGTTTTCGGCCACGTTCTTCGTGCCCTCCAGCCTGGATCCGATGCTCGCCGGCCTGACCCAGGAAGCGGCGCGGATCCTGGATCCGGGCATGGAGATCAACCCGCTCAACAACTACTTCTTCACCACCGCCTCGACCTTCCTGGTGATCCTGGTGGGCTGGTTCCTGACCGACCGGGTAATCGAGCCGCGCCTGAAGGCCACCCGGGTGGATGGCGATGTCAGCGACATGCCGAAGATGGAAAAGCTCGACCCGAATGAACGGCGCGGGCTGACCTGGTCGGTGGTGGCGATGGCCGTGGCCATCGTGCTGTTCGTGCTGACCCTGCTGCCGGAAGGCACGCCCTGGGCTGCCGATCCGTCCACGCTGGCCCCGGGCACCCAGCCACTGCTGGCATTCACCGCGCCGCTGATGCAGTCGATCGTCGGGTTGATCTTCATCTTCTTCCTGATCCCGGGCGTGGTGTACGGCTACGTTGCCGGAACCGCGAAGACCCACCGCGACATCATCCAGGGCATGAGCAAGTCGATGAGCGGGATGGGCTACTACATCGTCATGGCGTTTTTCGCCGCCCAGTTCATCTACGCCTTCAGCCAATCCAACCTGGGTGTGCTCTTTGCCATCAAGGGAGCCAACGCGCTGCAGGCAATGGGGCTGCACATGTCGCTGATGCTCGTTGGCCTGGTGCTGCTGTCCGGAGCGGTCAACCTGCTGATCGGCTCGGCTTCGGCGAAGTGGGCGCTGATTGGCGCAATCATGGTGCCGATGATGATGCAGCTCGGGATATCGCCCGACCTCACCCAGGCGGCTTACCGGGTGGGCGATTCGAGCACCAACATCGTCACCCCGCTGCTGCCGTACTTCCCGCTGATCGTGGTGTTCTGCCAGAAGTACGTGAAGGGATCCGGGGTGGGCACGCTGCTGGCGCTGATGCTGCCGTTCGCGTTCAGCCTGCTGGTGATCTGGACCCTGTTCCTGATTGCCTTCTGGGCGTTGGGAATCCCGCTTGGTGTGGGCTCCACCTACGTGTATCCAAGTCCCTGACGGCGGGTTGCGCAGACCCATTCCGTAACCGCGGCCGTCGCGGTAGTTTGAATTTTCCAGTGGTGCCCGCGAGGGCCGATGTCCGGGAGTACCAGATCCGTGTCCAGCAACCCGATCCCCGCCGAGGGCAAGACTTTCTTCGGCCATCCGCGCGGCCTGTTCGTGCTGTTCTTCGCCGAGATGTGGGAGCGCTTCTCGTTCTACGGAATGCGCGCGATCCTGATCTTCTATCTCATCCAGCACTGGATGTTTTCCGAAGAGCGCGCCTACGCGATCTATGCGGCCTACGGCTCGCTGGTGTACATCGCGCCGGTGCTGGGTGGCTATCTGGCTGACCGCTATATCGGCCAGCGCAGGGCGGTGCAGTACGGCGCGATCCTGCTGACCATCGGCCACGGGCTGATGGCATTCGAGGGGTCGGGCGGGCAGGACTCGCCGCTGCTCAACGTGTTCTGGCTGGCGCTGGCCTTCATCATCATGGGCGTGGGCTTCCTCAAGTCCAGCATCTCGGTGATGGTCGGGCAGCTTTACGATCACGGTGATGCGCGCCGCGATCCGGCGTTCACGATTTTCTACATGGGCATCAACCTGGGCGCGGCCGCCGGTTCGATGTTGGCGGCCTATCTGGGCCAGACCCACGGCTGGGCATGGGGCTTCGGCGCCGCCGGTATCGGCATGCTGCTGGGCCTGGTGGTGTTCATCTGGGGCCGGCCCGCACTGCTGGGACGGGGCGAAGCGCCGGATCCGGCCGCGCTGGCGGCGCGGGTGTTCGGTATCCGCACTGAGCACTGGATCTACCTGTGGGGCCTGGTGGGCGTGGTGGTGGTGTGGTTCCTGATCCAGTACCAGCACGTGGTGGGCTGGATGCTGGCCGCCTGCGCGCTGATCGTGGTGGGCTACTTCCTCTACGAGTCGGTGTGGAAGATGGATCGGGTCGCCCGGCACAGGATGCTGGCGGCGCTGTTCCTGATCGCGCTGCAGCCGCTGTTCTGGGCCCTGTTCGAACAGGCCGGCTCCTCGCTCAACGTCTACACCGACCGCAGCGTGGACCGGAGCATGTTTGGCTGGGAAGTGCCCGCGGGCATGTTCCAGTCGATCAACTCGATCTACATCATCACCCTGGCGCCGTTCTTTGCGGCGCTGTGGCTGTGGCTGGCGCGGCGCAATCTTGAGCCGTCCACTCCGGCCAAGTTCGGCCTGGGATTGATCCAGCTCGGCCTGGGCTTCTTCGTGCTCGTGTGGGGCGCCAACTCAAGTGACGGGCTGACCCCGGTCATCTTCATCTTCCTGATCTACCTGCTGCACACCATGGGTGAGCTGTGCCTGTCGCCGGTTGGGCTTTCGGCCATGAGCAAGCTGGCGCCGTCGCGGCTGGTGGGGCTGGTCATGGGGTCGTGGTTCCTGGCCACGGCCGGCGGCAACTTCCTGGCCGGCAGGATCGCCGCCGCCACCGGCGGCGAGGGCCTGGACGGGGCGGACGCGGCCAACCAGGTCATGGACGTGTACAGCTCGGTCGGCTGGCTGGCGGTACTGGTGGGCGTGGGCGTGATCGTGGTGTCGCCGTTCATCGCGCGCCTGATGCACCAGGACGAGGAACAGCTGCGCCAGGATCGCGCGCTGGCCGGTCAGCGGGAAGTGGGCGAGCCGGCGGCAACGGGAATCGACAGCCGCGGGGAAGTCCGCAAGCTCTGACGTGAGCCCGGCGGGCCTCCGATGGGTGGCCCGCCGTCAAGAGGCAGGAGCGCATCTTCCGCGCTCCTGCCAGGCGTGCCGGTCAGCGGCCGGAGGCCTGGTCCAAGCGGGTGAGCAGGCGGTCGAGGATGGCGCGCTCGGCTTCGCTGAAAGTGGCGAGCAGCTTGCGTTCGTATTCCAGCGTCATCGGCACCACCTGGTCGTAGACGCGATGGCCGGCACGACTCAGCCGCAGCACCGAGCGGCGGCGGTCGCTGCCGTGGGTTTCGCGTTCGATCAGCCCGGTCTTGAGCAGGCGCGCCACCGCGCGGCTGACGGCCACCTTGTCCATCGCCGTGCGTTCGGCCACGTCTCCTGCGGACAGGTCCGGGTAGCGGCCCAGCACGGCCAGCACCCGCCATTCGGTGATGCTGATGCCAAAGCGCTCGGCATAGACGGCGGCAATGGTCTGGCTGATGTGGTTGGAGACCACGCTCAGGCGATAGGGCAGGAAGTGTTCCAGCTCCAGGATTTCATGCTCCAGCACCGCATGCTCAGGGGGTCGGGCCATGCTGCATTGCGCCTTGCAAATGGTTACAGGTGAAACTATAACCATGGGTTCGTTCCATTTGCCAGCGGCACGGCAGCATGCCCGGCCCCAAATCAGGAGTTTTCCCCCATGACTACGCAGACCCAGTCCCAGCAGGGCCCCAACCTCGGCATGGAGGTCACCACCTTCGAAAACCCGATGGGCATCAACGGCTTCGAGTTCGTCGAGTTCGCCGCCCCGGCGGGTGAAGGTCCGCGCATGCGCGAGTACCTGGAGAAGCTCGGTTTCACCGCGATTGCCAAGCACCGTGAGCGCGAGATCACCCTGTTCCGCCAGGGCACGATCAACTTCCTGCTCAACGAGCAGGCCGATTCGTTTGCCTCCGACTTCGCCGCCAATCACGGTCCGTCCGCTTCCGGCTTCGCCATCCGCTTCAAGACCGCCCCGGCCCAGGTGCTTGAGCACGTGCTGGCCAACGGCGGCGAGAAGCAGGAGCACAAGGCCGATACGCGCGTGGTGGACGCTCCGGTGATCAAGGGCATCGGCGACTGCATGCTGTATCTGATCGACGATTCGGCCACCGACATCTATGCCGACTACGCGCCGCTGCCGGGCGTGGACCAGCATCCGAAGGGCTTCGGGCTGACCTTCATCGACCACCTGACCCACAACCTGTTCCTGGGCAACATGCAGAAGTGGTCGGACTACTACGAGACGCTGTTCAACTTCCGCGAGATCCGCTACTTCGACATCAAGGGCGCCAAGACCGGCCTGCTGTCCAAGGCGATGACCGCGCCGGACGGCGTGGTGCGTATTCCGCTCAACGAGTCCAGCGACGAGAAGAGCCAGATCAACGAGTACCTGCGCGCCTACAAGGGCGAGGGCATCCAGCACATTGCGCTGTTCACCGATGATATCTACGCGTCGATTGAGAAGATGCGCGAGGCCGGCATCGATTTCCTCGACACCCCTGAAACCTATTTCGACGTGATCGACCAGCGCGTGCCCAACCACGGTGAAGACGTGGAACGTCTGCGCAGGAACGCGATCCTGATCGACGCCGATCCGGAAACCAAGCAGCGCAAGCTGCTGCAGATCTTCGGCAAGAACGCGTTCGGGCCGATCTTCTTCGAGATTATCCAGCGCAAGGGCAACGAAGGCTTCGGCGAGGGCAACTTCCAGGCCCTGTTCGAGTCGATCGAGCGCGACCAGATGGAGCGCGGCGTCCTCTGACGCCTGCCCGGACGGTGTGAACCACCGGGGCCGACCGCTTCCGCGGTACGGCCCCGGCACAGCGGCGTCAGTAGCTGCCGGCCATACCAGCCAGGCCGGCGAACATCGCGGCCCCGCCGAGCAGGAACATGAGCCCGACCAGCACCAGGCCGATCAGCATCAGGATGCCCTGGATCATGAAGAACAGGCGCAGCTTGTCGGTGGCGCGGGTTGCGGTGGCCAGGTCCCCGCTGGCCGATGCCTCTTCCGCGGCTCCTGCAGCCTGGAACAGCAGCACGCCCAGCCAGATGGGCAGCCAGGCCCACAGGATGCCGATGATGGTCAGCACCTGCAGCGCGCCGCTGATGATCATCATGACGCCCAGCAGCTTCATCCACAGCTTGCCGTCCACCAGCGGCGCCATGATGGCCCGCAGATTGTCGTTCGATTGCATTGAAAACTTCCCCTGAGTGAGTTGATCCACCGATCGGTGGCGCATTCAGGTTAATCGCCAATCGCTGCCAAAGGAACAGACCATGACTGATGCCGCCAATTCCAAGGTATGCATGCCCAAGGGATACATGTCCGGTTTTGGAAACGAGTTCGCCACCGAGGCGGTGGCCGGTGCGCTGCCAGTGGGCCGCAATTCGCCCCAGCAGGTGGCGCACGGACTCTACGCCGAGCAGCTGACCGGCACCGCGTTCACCGCGCCGCGGCATGCCAATCGGCGCAGCTGGCTGTACCGGATCCGTCCGGCGGCCATGCATGGCGAGTTCAAGCCGTTCCAGCAGCCGCGCCTGCACGAGGATTTCGGCACCGGCCCGGTCACGCCGGACCAGCTGCGCTGGAATCCGATGCCGATGCCGGCCGAAGGCAGCGCCGTGGATTTCGTCGACGGGCTGTTCACCATGGCCGGCAACGGCGGCTCGGGCGCGGGGACCGGCGTGGGCGTGCACATGTATGCCGCCAACGCGCCCATGCGCGGGCGCTTTTTCTACAGCGCCGACGGCGAGCTGCTGATCGTGCCCCAGCAGGGGCGGTTGAAGATTGCCACCGAGCTGGGCGTGCTGGAGATCGAGCCGCAGGAAATCGCGGTGATCCCGCGCGGCGTGCGCTTCCGGGTGGAGCTGCCTGATGGCGCGGCGCGTGGGTATGTGTGCGAGAACTATGGGGCGATGCTGAAGCTGCCGGACCTGGGGCCGATCGGCTCCAACGGCCTGGCCAACCCGCGCGACTTCCTCACGCCTGTCGCGGCGTACGAGGAAGACGAGGGTGATTTCGAACTCATCGCCAAGTTTCAGGGCCACCTGTGGCGTGCGGATATCGGCCATTCGCCGCTGGACGTGGTGGCCTGGCACGGCAACTGCGCGCCGTACAAGTACGACCTGCGCCGCTTCAACGCGATTGGCTCGATCAGCTACGACCACCCGGATCCGTCGATCTTCCTGGTGCTGCATTCGCCCAGCGACACGCCCGGCACCAGCAACATGGATCTGGCGATCTTCCCGCCGCGCTGGCTGGTGGCCCAGGACACGTTCCGGCCGCCGTGGTTCCACCGCAACATCGCCAGCGAATTCATGGGTCTGATCCACGGGGCCTACGACGCCAAGGCGGAAGGCTTCGCCCCGGGCGGCTGCTCGCTGCACAACTGCATGACCGGGCACGGACCGGACGCAGCCACCTTCGAGAAGGCGTCCAGCGCGGACCTGTCCAGGCCGGATGTCATCGAGGATACGATGGCTTTCATGTTCGAGACCCGTGCCGTTCTGCGTCCCACCAGCCAGGCGCTGGCGGCGGACCATCGCCAGCGTGACTACCAGGCTTGTTGGGCGGGATTGCGCCGCCATTTCACCCCGCCCACCTGACCGGCTTCGCCCGTGGCTGGCTTTCACGCTACCTCGGCGACGGCTGGGTACCCTGCCCAGGACCTCCCAACGGGACCATCCGTATGAGCCGCCTGCCGCTATACCTGTGTGCCTGCCTGATGCTGTCCGCCTGCGGTCCCGGAACGCAGCCGGAGCCGGAGTCGGAGTTGCAGGTCAGCGCCGATCCCGCCGGGGCTGACCGACCGGCGCAGACGCCCGAGGTCGACGAAGCCGAGGTTCCCAGGTACCCGGCCGTTGGCGCCATCGGCTTCCAGGGCTTTGGCATGGCGCCGTTCGGCGCCGATCAGGAAGCCGTGCGCATGGCCTGGGGGCGCGACCTGGGCGATGCCGTGCCGGCCGAGCCGGGCGGCTGTTATTACCTGGCGCCGCATCCGCGCCTGCAGGAGGGGCGCGACCGCATCGCCTTCATGATCGACGGTGACCGTTTCGTGCGGATCGACGTTACCGCGCCCGACATCGAAGCGCCGGGCGGGGGGCGGGCAGGGCTGTCGGCAGACGTGATCCACGGTCTTTACGGCGAGGGCGTTGAAGAGCGTCCGCACAAGTACATTGACGGCGGGCACTATCTGCGCGTTGCCGACCCGGTCGGCGGCGAAGCCGTCCTGCTGTTTGAAACCGGTGCGGACGGGTACTCCACCCGATGGCGGATCGGGCTGCCTCCGCAGATCGACTGGGTCGAGGGTTGCGGCTAAACCGTGCGGATCAGGCGTTGCGGTTGTCCACGTCTTCCCGCACCGCACCGTCCGGGTCCGGTGGGCGGGGAGGGGTTGGCGGCAGCTCGCCCATCAGCGACAGGGTGGCGCGTGACATCAGGTGGGCGCTCACCGGCGCGGTGAGGAACAGGAACACTACGATCAGCAGCTCGCGCGGGTGCAGGCCCGTGCCGTAGAAGCTGTGGAACAGGATGGATGCCACCAGGATGCAGCCCACGCCCATGGTGCTGGCCTTGGTGGGGCCGTGCAGCCGGCGCAGGAAGGATTTGAGCTTGACCAGCGAGAACGCGCCAAGGAAGGCGAAGAAGCTGCCGGTCGCCAGCAGCAGGATGAGGACGAAGTCGAGGATCTGGCTCATTCCACGATATCCCTGCGGATCACATATTTGCTCAGCACCACGGTGCTGAAGAAGCCGAGCATGGCGATGATCAGCGCGACTTCAAAGTACAGCTCCGTATCCAAGTACATCCCGAACAGGATCAGCTGGGCCACGCCGTTCACATACAGCGTGTCCAGTGCCAGGATCCGGTCTGGCGCGGTAGGGCCGCGCAGCAGCCGCCACAGCGACATCAGCATGGCCAGCCCGACCGCGGACAGGGCGATGACGATAGCAATCTGGATCATGGGAACACCTTGCGCAGCCGCACTTCATAGCGCTGCTTGATTTCATCGATCATGCCCTGCGGATCGTCCGTGCTCAGTACGTGCACCAGCATGTACTTGCGGTCTTCGGTCAGCGCCGCCGCCACGGTGCCGGGGGTCAGGGTGATCACGCTGGCCAGGGCCGAGATCCCGTGGATGTTGGTCAACTCCAGCGGGATCCAGATGAATTGCGGGGTCAGCTTGTCCTGGCGTCCAAGCACCTGGCGGGCGACGGTGAAGTTGGCCACCAGCAGGTCCCACATCAGCACCGCACCCAGCTGCAGCAGCACATCCAGCCGGGCCATGCGGGCGAACTCGCGTTCCAGGCGGGCGGCGATCAGCGGCATGCCGACCGCCAGCACCAGCGCCATCAATATGTGCGCGAAGCTGAGCTCTTCGGCCATCAGCAGCCAGAACGCGAACACCGTGAAGCTCTGCGGCAGCGAGGGCAGCACGCGGCGACGCAGGATCAGCAGCTTTCTCATGGCCTGTGGCTTCATGGCGACGGCTCCCGCAGCTGGGGCTGGGTGGAGCGGACCTGCTGGATATAGTTGCCCGGCGACAGTAATTGTTCGGCCGTGGCATCGGTATAGCGCAGGATCGGCCCGGCGGCCACGGTCATGACCACGCCGTAGGCCAGCAGCAGGGCGGCGGCACCGACCTCGATCGGCCGCGGTGAGGGCGGCGGCTTGCCCTCGCCGGGCGCCTCCACGCGCCAGAACAGGCGGGTGCCGGTGCGGGTCAGGCCGATGATCGTCAGCAGGCTGCCACCCAGTACCGCGGCCCAGATCCAGCCGGTACTGGCAGAGGGCACCGCGCCCAGCACCACGAACTTGCCGATGAACCCGGACAGCGGCGGCAGGCCTGCCACCGAGACCGCGGCGATCAGGTACACCATGGCGGAACCCGAACGGGTCGGCGGTGCGATCGGCAGCACGTGGTCACCGAGGTTGCCGCGCTGGCGCTGCACCAGGTCGGCGATCAGGAACAGCGCCGCAGTCACGAACACGCTGTGTGACAGGTAGTACAGGCCGCCGCTGATTCCCTGCGGGTTGGCCACCGAGAAGGCGATGAACAGCGTTCCGGCCGAGAGCATCACCAGATAGGCCACGGCCACCCGCATGCGTGTCGCACCCACCACCCCGATGGCGGCCAGCACCACGGTCAGGCCGCCCGCGACCAGCAGCGCATGCCAGGCGTAGTCGGCCAACGGCCCGGCTTCGGCACCAAACATCAGTGTGTACACGCGCAGCACGGCGTACAGGCCCACCTTGGTCATGATGGTGAACAACGCCGCCACCGCGGCAGGCGCGCGCGAATACGCTTCCGGCAGCCAGATGTAGAGCGGGATCAACGCCGCCTTGCCGCAGAACACCACCAGCAGCAGCCCGGCCGCAGCCTTCACCATGCCCACGTCTTCGGGCGCGGTCTCGGCAATGCGGATCGCCATCTCGGCCATGTTGAGCGTGCCGAGCATGCCGTACAGCAGTCCCAGCGCGATCAGGAACAGCGTGGACGCAGCGATGTTGAACACCACGTAGTGCATGCCTGCCGCGATCCGCGAGCCCAGCGCGCCGCTGAGCAGCAGCCCGAACGAGGCCACCAGCATCACTTCGAAGAACACGAACAGGTTGAACAGGTCACCGGTCAGGAACGAGCCGTTCAGGCCGGCCAGCTGCAGCTGGAACAGGGCGTGGAAGTGCAGCGCCCGCTTGTCCCAGCCGGCCGTGGCGTGCAGCAGGCAGGGAATCGCCAGCAGGGTGGTGGTGAGCACCATCAGCGCGCTCAACCGGTCCACCACCAGGGTGATGCCCAGCCGCGCCGGCCAGTCGCCGACCAGATAGACGGTGATCTGATCGCCGGCTGCCGCCTGCACCAGCAGCACCGAGACCACCAGCAGGGCGGTCATGGCGATCCAGGCGCCGACGCGCAGGGCGTAGGTGTTTTGCCGCCGTTCCAGCAGCAGCAGGCAGGCGCCCGCCAGTATCGGAACCAGGATCGGAAGAATGGCCAGGTGCTGCATCATTTCTGCTCGTCCGACGGATCCTGCGCGTCCACGTGGTCACTGCGCAGGTCGGCGTGGTTGCGCATGGCCACCACCACGGTGATGGCCGTGGTGGCGAACGCGATCACGATTGCGGTCAGCACCAGCGCCTGCGGCAGCGGATCGGCGTGGTTGGCGAGCGTTGCCTCCACGCCGTCCACCAGCACCGGTGGCTTGCCCACCACCAGGCGGCCCGAGGAAAAGATCAGCAGGTTGGTCGCATACGAGAGCAGGGTCAGACCCAGGATCACATCGAACGTGCGCGCGCGCAGCAGCAGGTACACGCCGCCGGCGGTCAGGGTCCCGATCGCGGTAGCCAGCGCGAATTCCATCAGTAGGCCTCCTCATTGGCCTGCTGGCGCTGCTTGACCGTACCCATGGTCGAGAGCATCAGCAGGGCGCTGGCGAACACCGTCACGTACACGCCAATGTCGAACACCAGCGCGCTGGCGAGCGGCAGGTAGCCGAGCAGCGGCAGCTGCAGGTCGATATGCCCGCTGGTCAGGAATGGATAGCCGAAGAAGAACGATCCCATGCCGCCGATGGCGGCCGTCAGCAGGCCCAGCCCGATGCCGCGCACGTAATCGAACCCGAAGGTCGCTTCCACCGTGCGCGCACCCTGCAGCACGTACTTGATCAGCACCGGCACCGCGATGGCCAGGCCGGCGATGAAACCGCCGCCCGGCGCGTTGTGGCCGCGCAGGAACAGGTAGATCGAAACCGTCAGTGTCAGCGGGAAGATCAGCTGGGTCAGGTCGGCCGGGATCGGCAGGGTCACTGGCGGGCCGGGCATGACCTCGTCGGGCCGCAGGCGGGCCCAGCGCAGCAGCGCATGCACGACCAGGCCGGCAATGCCGAACACGGTGATCTCGCCAAAGGTATCCAGGCCGCGGAAGTCCACCAGGATCACGTTGACCACGTTGCTGCCATAGGCCTCGGGCAGCGAACGGGCCAGCAGCTCGCCGGCGATGGTCTGCGAGGGCCGCACCATCATTGCGTAGGCAAGCGCCGCGATGCCGCCGCCAGCGGCGACCGAGATGCTGATGTCGCGCCAGCGGCGGACCATCGAGCGCTGCTGCGGCGACTGTTTGGGCAGGTAGTTCAGCGCCATCATCAGCATGGCAATGGTGACCATCTCCACCAGGATCTGGGTCAGCGCCAGGTCCGGTGCCGACAGGTACACGAAGATCAGGCTCACCATCAGCCCCACTGCGCCGATCACGATCAGCGCGGTCAGGCGCTTGCTGTGCATGCTGACCGTGGCCAGGGTGGCCACCACCAGCACCGCCCAGATCACCCAGCCCATCACCGGCAGTGGCTGCAATTGGCCCAACTGCGGCAGGCTGGTGGGCATGTTGGCCAGGAACGGCACCGCGCCGATGGCCATCGCCACCAGCAGCAGCCACAGCAGGCTGCGCCGCAGGCCGCCGGCCACGACCCATTCACTGGCAACGCGGGCCAGGTTGAACAGCGCTTCGACGTTGAGCTGGAACAGCTGGCGGCCACGCGCGGCCAGCATCGCTGCATGGATGTCGAGCAGCCGGCGCAGGCCGAAGTACAGGATCACGCCCCCGACCACGCCGAGCGCGCTCATCAGCAGCGGCAGGTTGAAACCGTGCCACAGCGCCAGGGTGTATTCGGGCGCGGCTGCGCCCAGGGTGCCGGCGACCGCGGTCTGCAGGGTCGGTCCCACCACCAGCGCGGGCAGGATGCCCACCGCCAGACAGGCCAGCACCAGCACGGCCACCGGAATCCGCATCCACAGAGGCGCCTCGTGCGGGGTCACATCGAGGTCGCGCGGGCCTTTGCCATAGAAGGTGTCGTGCACGAAGCGCAGGCTGTAGGCCACGCCAAACACGCCGGCCAGGGCCGCCACGATCGTTGCCACCAGCTGCATGCCGCCCTGGACTTCCAGCGCCTCGGCAAAAAACATTTCCTTGGACAGAAAACCGTTCAGCAGCGGGATCCCAGCCATCGCCAGCGAGGCGATGATCGCCAGCGCGCTGGTAATCGGCATGAATCTTCGCAAATTGCCCAGCCGACGCATGTCGCGGGTGCCGGTTTCGTGATCGATGATCCCGGCGGCCATGAACAGCGAGGCCTTGAACGTGGCGTGGTTGAGGATGTGGAACAGCGCTGCCACCACCGCCATCGGCGTGGAGAGCCCGAACAGCATGGTGATCAGGCCGAGGTGGGAAATGGTCGAGTAGGCCAGCAGGCCCTTGAGGTCATGCTGGAAAATCGCGAACCACGCGCCCATCAGCAGGGTGATCGCACCGATGGAGCTGACCGTATAGAAGAACAGGTCCGTGCCGGCCAGCGCCGGGTGCAGGCGCGCCAGCAGGAACACGCCGGCCTTCACCATCGTCGCCGAATGCAGGTAGGCCGAAACAGGGGTTGGCGCCGCCATCGCGTGCGGCAGCCAGAAGTGGAACGGGAACTGCGCGCTCTTGGTGAAGATGCCCAGCAGCACCAGGCCCAGGATCGCCGGGTACAGAGCGCTGGAGGTGATCAGGTCGCCCGAAGCCAGCACCACGTCCAGGTCGTAGCTGCCGGTGACCCGGCCGATCAGCAGCACGCCACCCAGCAGCGCCAGCCCGCCCATGGCGGTGATGGTCAGGGCCATGCGCGCGCCCTGGCGCGCGTCCTGCTGGTGCGACCAGAACCCGATCAACAGGAACGAGCTGATCGAGGTCAGCTCCCAGAACACCACCAGCAGCAGCAGGTTGCCGGCAATGACCATGCCCAGCATCGAGCCCATGAACAGCAGCAGGTAGGCAAAGAAGCGCGGCGCCGAATCCTGATCGCTCAGGTAGTAGCGCGCATACATCACCACCAGCACGCCGATGCCCAGCACCATGCCGGCGAACATCCAGGCCAGGCCATCCAGGCGCAGGTCGAACATCAGGCCGACCTGGGGGATCCATTCGTAAACAACCCGTGGCACATCGCCGGACATCACCGCGGGGGTGAGCCAGGCGAGGATCGCCAGACCGAGCAGGGGAGCGGAGGCGGCCATCCATGCGATCGCAGAGCGCGGCACGGCGTGGAACGCCGCCACCGAGAGCGCCAGCACGAAGGGCAGGGCCAACAGGACCTCTAGCATCAGTCTCCTTTCCGGATGGGGCCGCGAAACCGATCGGCTGCGAGCGGCGGCATGGAATTCTAGCAGGCCGTCCCGGCGACCTGACCGGACAGGTTAACGCATTATTTGCGGCCGCTGCCCGGCGTTGCGCCATCGCCTATGCTTGCCCGATGCCGTCCGCCAACATCATTTGCCGCCAACACTTCCTGCTTCCAACGCGGAGATTCCAGTGACGGTGGATAGGCACAAAGCGCTGGTTTTCGGTGGCAGCGGCCAGCTGGGCCAGGCCCTCATCGCCCGCCTGACCGCCGCCGGCTGGAGCGTCGCGGCCGTGTCGCGCCGGCCGCAATCCGGTGACGGCCCGGTCCGCTGGCTCGAAGGCGCACTGGAGCCGCCGCCGACCCTGCCAGCCGGCCTCGGAGTGATCTTCAGCTGCGGCCCGCTGGACCTGTTCTCGCAGTGGTACGCCGGCAGCAAAACCGACTGCCGACGCATCGTGGCCTTCGGCTCCACCAGCATGCACGTCAAACGCACTGCCGAAGACCCCGGCGAACGGGACCTGGCCGCCCGCCTGCAGGAAGCGGAACAGCGCCTGTTCCAGACCGCCGCCGCCCGCGCCGCCGCCGCAACCGTCCTGCGCCCAACCCTGATATACGGCGCAGGCCGCGACCACAACCTCACCCGCATCGCCGCCCTCGCATCGCGCACCCGCTTCTTCCCACTGCCCCGCGGTGCCACCGGCCTCCGTCAACCCGTACACGTCGACGACCTCGCCGCCGGCGCCCTTTCCGCAGCCGAATCCGCCCCCACCCACGGCCGCGGCTACGACCTGCCCGGAGGCGAGACCCTCACCTACCGGCAGATGGTCGCCCGCACCCTCGCCGCCCTCTCACCCACCCCAAGCCTGATCGAACTGCCCGCCCCCCTGTTCCGCCTGGCCCAAACCACCGCCCGGGCCGCCGGCTACCTGCAGGGCATGCCCGCCGGCGCCATCGCCCGCATGCGCGAAGACCTGGTGTTTGACTCGGCACCGGCAACGCGGGATTTCGGCTACGCCCCGCGCGAATTTCGCCCAACCGCCGACATGTTCATGCCACCCGGCAGCTAGCGATTTCGAGCGTTCAGCCCACCGGTTCCCACCGCAAGCCCAGCCCCGTCGTGGTCGGGAGGCCTTTGCGCGTAAGTAAAGGAGGAGGCCTCCGGCTTTTTGGAGGCCGGGGGACATGAAGCGCAAAGGCCTGCCGGCCGCGGCGGGGCCAGTCAGGTCGCGGCGGCATGTGATCGAATGCGAGGCTATCCCCGGATGACCAGACGTCACGCGGCTTCGCGCGCATGGCGCGCTCCTACAAAGGTGGCGTGTCCCTACGGCTGGCGGGCCGCCTCGTCGCCTGCCGCGGCTGCAACACTGCCCGGCGCAGCATCATTCAAAGGCGTCCGCGCCTTCTGCAGCGTGCGCAGCGCGATCACCAGCACCCCGCTCAGGACCATCCCCCCACCAATCCACATCGCCGGCCCCGGTCGATCCCCCCAGAACACAATCCCCAGCAACACCGCAAACACCGGCGTCATCAACAGATAGGGAGTGACCTGCGCCACCGGATGACGCTGCACCAGCAGATAGAACAGCCCGTGCCCGAGCAGCGACGCGAAAATCGCCGCATACAGCGCCCCGCCCCAGCCGATCCACGTCACCTCGCGCAGCCCCGAAAAACTGCCCGGCTCAAACAGCGCACTGATCGCCAGCAGCGGCCCCAGCGCAATGATCGCCGTCCAGCCCTGCTGACTGATCATGTCCACCCCGCGCAGCCCGCGCATCAGCACCGTGCCCAGTGCCAGAAACGCCGACGACACCAGCATCGCCACCAGCGACGCCGGACTCTGCAGCACCATCGGATCGAAGCCCAGCACCAGCACGCCACCAAAGCTCAGCGCAATGGCCAGCGTCGTGCGCCAGGCGAAGCGCTCGCCCAGCAGCCACCACGCCAGCAGCACCGCCATGGGCACGTAGCTCTGGGCCACGATGGCGGGTGAGGACAGGTTGCCGGCCAGGTGCAGCGACAGGAAACTGGTGCCGAAGTGCAGCGCGCCGTTGAGCACCGCCACCGCCGCCAGCCGGCCCCACTGGTCGCGCGGCGGTGCCTTGATGAACCACACCAGCATCCCCCCCAGCATCACCATCCGCACCGCGGTGAACATGAAGGGCGGCAGCTCGCGCAGCGCATGCGCCGACACCAGGAAGTTCAGCGCCCAGAACACGCACACCAGACTGACCAGGACCAGGTCGCGTCCACCCAGTCCGCGCAGATTTGAACTCATGCAGTGACTACCAGTGCCAGCCGAGGCGGCGATAGAGTTTGGCCAACACCCAGGCCGGGCCGATCAGCAGATAGCGCAGGTCGGTGAAAAAGCTTGGCTTCTTGTTTTCATACAGCTTGCTGTGGCCGACGAACTGGGCGATCCAGGCCACCACGAACACGCCAATGGCCAGTCCCAGCAGTCCGCGCGTGCCCAGATTTCCGTGCAGCCACCAGGTCAGCGCGGCCATGGCCAGGAACACCAGCAGCATGCCCAGCCCGATCCTGCGCGAGGCGCGGTAATAGAACAGCCACGCCGCGAACATCGCCATGACCGCCCAGATGCCCTGTTCAAACAGCGCGCCGGGAGGGATGCACCACAGCAGCGCAATCACGCTCCAAAGGATCAAGGGCACCGCCACTACGTGGATGGCCTGATTGACCGGGTTGCGATGGTCGCCGGAATAACTGGCAAACCAGCGGTCAATCGGGCGCCTGGCGGATCCTTCGGTGGCGGCATTCATGTGGAGCTCCCCGTCAGTCGACGCTGATCCCGGCCAGCCGCTGCAGTGCTTCCGCATAGCGCGCGCGGGTGCGCTGGATCACTTCGGCTGGCAGGCGTGGACCCGGCGCGGTCTTGTCCCAGTCCTGGGTTTCCAGCCAGTCGCGCACGATCTGCTTGTCGTAGCTGGGCGGGCTGCTGCCCACCTCGTACTCGTCGGCGGGCCAGTAGCGCGACGAATCCGGGGTCAGCATCTCGTCCATCACGTACAGCCGCCCGTCCTCGTCGGTGCCGAATTCGAACTTGGTGTCGGCCAGCAGGATCCCGCGCTCGGCCGCATGTGCGGCGGCGAAGCGGTACAGGCGCAGGGTGGCGTCGCGGATCTGTTCGGCCAGCTCGGCACCGATCCGGTGGACCATGGTGTCGAAGTCGATGTTTTCGTCGTGCTCGCCCGGCGCGGCCTTGCTGGAAGGCGTGAACACCGGCTCGGCCAGCTGCTCGGCCTGGCGCAGGCCGTCCGGCAGGCGGATGCCGCTGACGTGGCCGGTGCGCTGGTAATCCTTCCAGCCGCTGCCAATCAGATAGCCGCGGGCGATCGCTTCCACCGGCAGCGGGCGCAGCTTGCGCGCCACAACCGAGCGCTTCGCGTACAGCGCGGGGTCGACGCCCTGTGGCAGCACCACTTCAACGTCCACCCCGGTCAGGTGGTTGCGCATCAGGTGCTCGGTGCGGTCGAACCAGAAGTTGCTGATCTGACACAGCATCTCGCCCTTGCCCGGGATCGGGTCGGGCAGGACCACGTCGAATGCCGACAGACGGTCGGTGGCCACGATCAGCAGGCCTTCGCCCGGATCCGGAGCATCCTCGGCGGCGGAAGGCAGCCTGCCCAGGTCGAATACATCGCGCACCTTGCCGCGGTGGTGCAGGGTCAGACCGGGCAGGTCGGCGGAAATGAGCGTCGTCGACACGGTATAAGCCGGTGGCGGTGAGGGTCGGGCAGTGTAGTGCCATTCGGCCTCGCGAGTCAGCGGGCACGTCGTCGCGGCTGCGAAGCACCTACAATGGCCCGATGAAACGCTGGTACGGAAAACTGTTCGGCTTCATTGCCGGCTGGCTGCTGCTCAGGCATCCCTTGGGTGGGGTGATCGGCCTGATGATCGGCCACGCGTTCGATGCGGACTGGCTGATCCCGAAGAAAAACGCCCCGTATCGCGTGCTGGGCGTGGAGGTGAACGCCACCGATGCCGAGATCGACCAGGCCTACCGGCGGCTGATGTCCCAGTACCACCCCGACCGGCTATCCGGCGCCGCGCCCGAGCTGCGCGACAAGGCCGGGAGGCGGGCGCGGGAAATCAACGCCGCCTACGACCAGATCAAGGCCCTGCGCCGCCGCCGGCGCTGAGTCGCCGCCCTCCAGTTCCCTCCACGCACAACCGAGCCGACCGCCATGCAGCCTGCCGTCATCGCCCCGTCCATCCTGTCCGCCGATTTCGCCCGCCTGGGCGAGGAAGTCGACAACGTCCTGGCCGCCGGTGCGGACTGGGTGCATTTCGATGTGATGGACAACCACTACGTGCCCAACCTCACCATTGGTCCGCTGGTGTGCGAGGCGCTGCGCAAGCACGGGGTGACGGCGCCGATCGATGTGCATCTGATGGTGGAGCCGGTGGATCGCATCGTTCCGGATTTTGCGAAGGCGGGGGCGAGTTTGATCAGCTTCCACCCGGAGGCGAGCCGGCATGTGCATCGGACGATCCAGCTGATCAAGGCGGAAGGCTGCCTGGCGGGGCTGGTGCTGAACCCGGCGACGCCGGTTGAGGTACTGGATTACGTTCTCGACGAGCTGGACCTGGTGCTGCTGATGTCGGTGAATCCGGGGTTCGGAGGGCAGGCGTTCATTCCTTCGACGCTGGACAAGCTGCGCCAGGTGCGCGAGCGCATTGATGCGAGCGGGCGGGCGATCCGGCTGCAGGTGGATGGCGGGGTGAAGCCCGACAACATCGGTGAGATTGCTGCCGCGGGGGCGGATACGTTCGTGGCGGGGTCGGCGATTTTCGGGAAGTCCGATTATCGGGCGGTGGTGGACGAGATGCGGACGGAGATTGCGCGCGCTGGTGGGTTGCGGGCCTGATTGGCTGGGTGCGGTCGTAGGTCGGCCCTACGCGGCCGACGCTTGGATTTCCGGTTTGCGGGGGAAGCCGTCGTGTTTCCGGGCCCGCGTTGATGACGCGGTGACCTGACGGGCCTGCCGGCCACGACGGGGCTGGGCTTGCGGATGAGTGGGGGCCGGGCGAATTGGGGGCATGGGCGGATGTCCCGGATGATCGGGTCCGTAGGTCGGCCCTACGCGGCCGACGCGAGGGATGCGTGGTCCGCGGTGAACGGCGGTAAGGATGATTCGCGGGGCATCGGGGGCGTAGCCCCGACCTACGGCTGTAGGAGCGCGCCATGCGCGCGAAGCCGCGTGAACTCCGGCGAGCCGGGTATTGAAGAGTCCCCAGGAAAAAAGGCCGCGACTCCTGCCGCGGCCTTTCCCGTGAATATTGGAGGCTGATCCTGCCTCCGCCCGTCGTCCCTGATATGGACTCCCATGTTCCGGGGGTCGGGTGACAGGTTGATGACAGGGGAGTGGCAGGGGTGCCACCGGTTGGCTCGCGCACTTTGGCCTCAGCCGCTACATTGCGCCGATGATTACCCGTGAACAATTCGATGCCTTCGCTGCCGACGGCCATACCCGTATTCCGGTGGTGCGCGAGGTGCTGTCCGATCTGGATACGCCGCTGTCGGTGTACCTGAAGCTGGCCGACGGGCCGCATACCTATCTGTTCGAGTCGGTGGAGGGCGGGGAGCGGTTTGGCCGCTATTCGATCATCGGGCTGCCGGCCGCGCGGGTGTACACGTTCCGCGGACATGAGCTGACGGTGAGTGCGCACGGCGAGGTGCTGGAAACCCGGCGCGTGGAGGATCCCTTCGCTGAGGTGGAGCGGCTGCGCACCGTGCATTCGGTGCCGGAGGTAGAGGGTCTTCCCGGGTTTTCGGGTGGGCTGGTAGGGTGGTTCGGGTTCGAGTGCATCGATTACATCGAGCCGCGCCTGGCCCGGGGAGATCTGCCCGATGAGCTGGGCACGCCGGACATCCTGCTGATGGAGTCGGAAGAGGTTGCGGTGTTCGACAACCTCAAGGGCCGGCTGTATCTGATCGTGCATGCGGATCCGCGCCAGCCGCAGGCCTGGGGACGGGCCAATCGGCGGCTGGATGCGCTGGTGCATCGGCTGCGCCACGCGGGAGCCGGCTATCCGGAAACGCTGCAGCCGGCGGCGCTGGACGAGGAGGATTTTGTTTCCGGATTCACCCGCGAAGGGTTCATTGCCGCGGTGGAAAAGTCGCAGGAGTACATCCGCTCCGGGGATATTTTCCAGGTGGTGCTGAGCCAGCGGCTGTCGGTGCCGTTCAACGCCCGGCCGGTGGATGTGTACCGCGCGCTGCGGGCGCTGAATCCTTCGCCGTATATGTATTTCCTCGATACCGGAGCCACCCAGGTGGTTGGCTCGTCGCCGGAGATCCTGGTGCGCCAGCAGGGCGGCACGGTGACCGTGCGTCCGATCGCCGGCACCCGCCCGCGTGGCGTGACGCCGGAGGAGGATGCCGCGCTGGAAGTCGAGCTGCTGGCCGATCCGAAGGAGCGCTCCGAGCACCTGATGCTGATCGATCTGGGCCGCAACGATGTCGGCCGGGTGTCCGAGCCGGGCACGGTGGCGCTGGGGGACAGTTTTTCCATCGAGCGCTACAGCCACGTCATGCACATCGTCAGCGAAGTCACCGGCCGGTTGAAGGAAGGCCTGAGCTATGCCGATGTGCTGCGCGCGACCTTTCCCGCAGGCACTGTCAGCGGTGCGCCCAAGGTGCGCGCGCTGGAGATCGTGCGTGAGCTGGAGCCGATCAGGCGCAACGTCTATTCCGGGGCGGTCGGATACATCGGCTGGCATGGCGATGCCGATACCGCCATCGCCATCCGCACCGCGGTGATCCAGGACGGCCGCCTGCACGTGCAGGCCGGCGCCGGCATCGTCCACGATTCGGATCCGGCCAAGGAGTGGGACGAAACCATGAACAAGGGCCGCGCCCTGTTCCGCGCCGTGGCCCAGGCTGCCAAAGGGCTGTGATCGGCTGGCTGCTCGCCGCGATGCTGCAGACGGCTGCCGCGCACCCGCCGACGGCGCTGGTGGCGGTGGAGGACAACGTGATCCGCTACGAGGGGGAGATCAACCCGGAAGGCACGGAGCGATTCCTGGACGTGCTGGATGGCGCGCCCGATGTCACCGTATTGGCGGTGAATTCTGCCGGCGGGTCCATCGAGCACGCCATGCGCATGGGCGAGGCCATCCACGTGCGGGGGCTCGACGTGCGGGTGGAGCAGCAGTGCGTGTCGTCCTGCGCCAACTACCTGTTTCCGGCCGGGCGTCACAAGATCATTGCCGGCGATGCCCTCGTGATCTGGCACGGCTCGGCGATCCAGGCGGGCCTGTGGGACGTGGATGTTTCCGCTGTCACCGGCCCGGATGGGGAGCCCATCGGCTGGTGGCAGCGACGCCAGTTGAAGCGGGAGATGCGTGAGTACGGCCAGCGCATGCAGCGCGAGCAGCGTGCGCTGTATGACCGGCTTGGAGTGGATGAGCAGGTCACCGTGTATGGCCAGCGGCCCGGCAGCACCTGCGGCGAGTGGACCTTCAGCGTGGCGGATATGGCCCGGTTCGGCATCCATCATGTGCAGGCGCCGGCGGATTACGGCCATCGCCCGATTGCGCTGGAAGGCGTGGACTGGTGTCTGCTTCAGCTGCCGCCCGCCTCCGGGGTGGATGTCCCCGTGCGCCGCTGACGCTCAGTTGATCGGCCGGACCGTCACCACGACCGGATCATCGGCGTGCTCGACCAGCAGCCGGCGGACCCGGTCCTGCCATGCCGCGCCGAACCGCTGCACTGCATCCGGGCTTCCCGCAAGGGCCAGCGGAATCATGATGCGCATTTCCGGGTCGGCCGGCACGGGTGATGCGTCGAACATGATTTCGACCGCTTCGCCGGTGTCCCTGCGCCGCATCTGCAGCGCGGCCGCCGATGTGTCGCCATAGCGCAGCAGGTCCTTGCGTGAGTGCAGGCCGCCCAGACCCTTGAAGCCCCCGGCACCGGCCGCGCCGGTCACCAGGGTCAGGACCTGGCCGATCACCCCGGCAACGCCGTCGTCTTCCGCGTCCGGCATGCTGACCGCGACGCCGCCGCGCTCGGGCAGATCGTCACCATAGAGCGCACGCAGGCCGGCGCGGGCGGACAGCCAGGCGCCCGCAACGGTGGGGCAGGAATGGCCGGCCAGGCGCACGGCATCGGCGTAGCGGTACTCGATCAATCCGTCCGTCGCGGAACCGAGCAGCTTCGCCAGCCCGTCGCGTACGCGGATGACCGGAGCGTCGTCAAAGAATGTGGGAAATGTCATGCCTCCAGTCTGCCGCCGCACCGCGGCCACCACCGTGACCCAGATCAAGGCGGCGCCGGTGCCCGTAGGTCGGGCCTACGCGCCCGACGCCCCGCGAAGTGCGCCATCCAGCGTTCGCCCTGAATCAAGCATCCCTCGCGTCGGCCGCGTAGGGCCGACCTACGACGGGTCGTTAGGCGGGGATATTTCAGCGAGGCGGTTCTGGGCGCGACCCAGCCACAGCGCCAGCGCCGCCCACACCAGCGCCAGCGGCACTACCACGCTCACCAGCCCGCCCATCGCCAATCCCAATCGCCCGAGCGCGCCTTCGGTCTGGGCGCCGACCACGTCGCCGGCGCGATACACGAAGGTGTCGATGAAGGCCTTGGCCTTGTACTTGTCCTCGCGGCTGGCCACCGTATACAGCGCCTCGCGCGCCGGCCGGGTGATGCCGCGCTGCACCGCGCGGTTGGTGGCTTCCAGCAGCACCAGCACCACGAACGAGCCGTAGATCGCCAGGCCGATGAAGCCGATCGCGGTGGCGATGGGCAGGATCGCCAGCGCCACGCCCAGCCCGAAGCGGCGGATGATCTTGCCGGTCATCGTGAGCTGCAGCGCCAGCACCGCCACCTGGGTCCACATGTCGATGTTGCCGAAGATCGCCGTGCGCGCGTCTAGGTCGTCGGTCACCGCCGCCACCATCTGCAGGCGGGTGAAATAGATGAAGGTCGCGACCACCGTCATCAGCAGCACGTAGCCGGCGATGGCGGAGAGGTAGCGCGAGGTGAACACCGCCTTGAAGCCGGCCCAGGCGCTGCCGCCAATGCGCTCCCGGTCCGCCCCGGGGACGCCAGCCGCCGGGCCGGGCTGCGCCGCAGCCCCGGTGCGATCGGGCGCGACGCGCACCAGCAGCCACGCCACCACGAGCGCCAGCAGCAGGAAACCCGCCGCGATCGGCAGCAGCGCCGGCGTGCCCAGCGGCTCGGCCAGCCGCCCGGCCAGCCACGGCCCGAAGATCGCCCCGGCCGTGCCGCCCACCGAGATCAGCGCGAACAGCCGCTTGCCCTGGTCGCTGGAAAACCGGTCCGCCATCAGCGCCCAGAACACCATGGTCACGAACAGGTTGAACACGCTGAACCACACGTAGAACACCTGCCCGCTGCGCTCGCCCACCGCGCCGGGCGAGAACACCAGCAGGCCCCAGAACCCTATCAGGCTCAGCGCGAAAAACCCGTACGTCGCCCCGATCGCCTGCAGCCGCCGGAACCGGCTCACCAGCCAGCCGAACACCGGGTTCACCGCCAGCGTCACCACCGCCGTGCCGATGAACAGCCAGCGCACCCCGTCGATCCCGCTCTGCATCCCCAGCGCGTCGCGCGCCGGGCGCAACAGCATCAGCGCGGTCAGGATGCAGAAGAAGAACAGCCCGGCCAGCAGCACCGGCAGCACTTCGTCGCGGCGCAGGTTGAACAGCGCCTGCAGGGCGGACCAGCGCCGGGTGGGACCGGTTCCGGTGGGCTGGGACATGCGGGGTGGGCCTCGTCCTCGGGATGGAATCGACGCCGACGCGGCGGCTGCAGGCCAGTATGCCGGCTCCGGTCCGGATGCGCGTTACGGGACGCGGGGCCGGTGCCGCCGCCTGCCTATTTCCGCGCTGCCTTGCCCGCGTCGCCGTGCAGGTTGAACAGGGAGTCCAGCAGCTGATCGTCGGCGCTCGAGCACATGCCCAGCAGCAGCGCTTCGTCGCAGCCTTCGGCGGCGATGTACGCATGCCCCATGTTCGAATCGATGTAGACGCCTTCGCCGGCTGCGACCACGATCGGGTCGTAGAACTCGGTATGCACCTCGATCGCACCTTCGAGCACGTGGATGTATTCCTCGCCGGAGTGGTGGACGAGGGCGCCGAACTCCTCCAGGTCCTTGGCGCGCACCCGGGTCAGTACCGGGATCATGCGCTTGCGGCGCAGCTCCGGGCACAGGTAGAAGTAGTCGTAGTTCGGCGTCGTCACCCGCACGGCGTCGGCCAGCCTGCCGATGCTGCGGCGGGCGGTGACCGGAGCCTCGCTGGTCGCATCCGGCTCGGCGAACAGTTCCGACATGCTGATGTTGAGCCTCTGGCTGATCTGCAGCAGCTTGTCGTAGGTCAGGCTCAGGCGGTCGTGTTCCACCTTGGACAGCGTTGACAGCGGAATGCCGCAGCGTTCGCTCATTTCCTTGAGCGTCCAGCCGTTGCGGTTGCGCAACGCGCGCAGCAGCTTGCCGATGGTGGGGTGTGGCGAGGTCATCGCTGGGACTCCTTGCAGCGTTCGGCAGGGGGTCCGGCCCCTGCGCACGGTGACATGTTCGCCTGAATCCGGCGGCCATGACCATAGCGGGTTGACAATTTTCTGATTGGGACGATTATTGCACGAACAGGCTTGTCTGGCCCTTTCGGGCGCATGCAGGCCGTCGCGGCCGCTCGCCGGCCGCCCAGGGGATCAAATCCGAGGAGACCGTCGATGCGCCTGTCCGTATTCCTGTCCGCTCTTGCCGGGGGCCTGCTGTCCCTGCCACTGCTGGCCACGCCGCAGGTGACCACCGGTCCGCAGGTGCCGGTGGACGTGCCGGTGGAGATCGCCCCGGCCGACCCGGATGCCGAAGGCACCGGCGCCGCGCCGGCCCAGGCCGTTCCCGCGCTCGCCGACGGCGCACATCCGCTGACCCGTACCGACGTGGAGGCCTGGCTGGACGGCTACATGCCCTACGCACTGGCGGCCGGCGACATCGCCGGCGCCGTGGTGGTGGTGGTGAAGGACGGCGAGGTCGTGCTGCAGAAGGGCTACGGCTACGCCGACCTGGGGGCCGGCGCGCCGGTGGATCCGGACAACACCCTGTTTCGCCCGGGCTCGGTCTCCAAGCTGTTCACCTGGACGGCGGTGATGCAGGAGGTGGAGGCGGGCAGGATCGACCTGGACGCCGACGTCAACCAGTACCTGGACTTCACCATCCCCGAGCGCGACGGCAAGCCGCTCACCATGCGCCAGATCATGACCCACACCGGCGGTTTCGAGGAGGCGCTGCGCGGCCTGATCTTCTCCGACGAGGACTCGCTTGAATCGCTTGGCGACACGCTCAAGCACTGGACGCCCGACCGCATCCACCCGCCCGGCACCACCCCGGCCTATTCCAACTACGCCACCGCGCTGGCCGGCTACATCGTCGAGCGCACCAGCGGCCAGGACTTCAACGATTACCTCGAGCAGCACATCTTCGCCCCGCTCGGCATGCAGCATTCCAGCTTCCGCCAGCCGCTCCCGGACCGCTTCGTCGGGCAGATGTCAAACGGCTACGCGAGCTTGTCCAACGGCGAAGCCAAACCGTACGAATTCATCAATCTGGCCCCAGCCGGCAGCATGGCAGCCAGCGGCGCGGACATGGCGAGGTTCATGCTCGCCCACCTCAACCGGGGTGAGTACAACGGCGCGCGCATCCTGTCCGCCGCGACCGCGGACACGATGCACCGCACCGGCCAGGCATCGATCGGCCCGCTCAACCAGATGATGCTGGGCTTCTACGAGACCAGCCTCAACGGCCACTTCACTATTGCCCATGGCGGCGACACGCAGTGGTTCCACAGCGACCTGCGGCTGTTCCCCGATGACGGCATCGGCTATTTCGTGTCGATGAACAGCGCCGGGCGCGAAGGCGCCAGCCTGCATATCCGCACGCAGCTCGCGGTGAACTTCGTCGATCGCTACCTGCCCGGACCGATCCCGCAGGGCGAGGGGATTGCCGACGACGCGGCCAGGGCGCAGAACGCCGCCATCGCCGGCTCCTACAAGAGCAGCCGGCGCCCGCAGAACAACGTGATGGGCGTCCTGGAACTGCTCAGCCAGACCGAGGTGGTGGCCAACGAGGACGGCACCATCAGCGTGTCGATGTGGCGCGCGCCTTCCGGCCAGCCGGTGAAGTGGCACCCGATCGGGGAATGGCTGTGGCAGGACCCGGGCACCGGCGACCGGCTTGCAGCCGAGGTCCAGGACGGCAACGTCACCCGCTTCAGCATGGAGTTCCTGGCCCCGATCATGCTGTTCGAACGGCTCTCCGGTTGGCGCGCCACGGCCCCGCTGCTGCTGGGCCTGGCGTTCGCCTCCCTTCTTCTGACTGTGCTGGCGTGGCCGGTCTCGGCGCTGGTGCGCCGCCGCTACCGGGTGCCGTACCCGCTGGTCGGGGCGGAGGCCACGGCTCACCGCGCGGCGCGCTGGGGCAGCCTGCTGTCGGTGCTCGGGATCGGTATCGGCATCGGCCTGGTGCTGTGGATGATCGGCAATCTGGAGAACCTGACCGGCAAGGACGGCCTGGTCACGGCGGCGCGCCTGCTGGCGGGCGTCGCGCTGGCCGCCGGTGCGGGGCTGCTGGTATGGAGCACCTGGCAGGTGCTGCGCGGCAGTCGCGGCTGGTTGGCCAGGCTGTGGAGCGTGGTGCTGGCGCTGGCCGGCCTGTACCTGCTCTGGGTGGGGTTCGCCTATCACCTGATCGGCATCGGCGCGAACTTCTGACCAGGTGCGCGCATGAAAATCGAACTGGAGCTGCGCAACGAACCGCTGCGCCTGTCCGCCCCGTTCCGCATCTCCGGCTACATCTTCGAAGCCATGCCGGCGACGGTGGCGGTGCTGCGCCGGGACGGACACACCGGCCGCGGCGAGGCGGCCGGCGTCTACTACAACGACGACCGGCCGGACGGGATGCTGGCGGCCCTGGAGGCGCTGCGCCCGCGGATCGAGGCTGGCCTGGACCGTGAGGCCGCCAACGCGCTGCTTCCTCCCGGCGGCGCACGCAACGCGCTCGACTGCGCGCTGTGGGAGCTGGAAGCGCAGCGGCGCGGCGTGCCGGTGTGGAAGCTCGCGGGGCTGGAGTCGGTGCGCCCGCTGCTGACCACGTTCACCGTCGGGGCCGACGATCCGGCCGTGATGGCGGACAAGGCGGCCGCGTTCACCGGTGCCCGCGCGCTCAAGCTCAAGCTCACCGGCGAGGTGGAGCTCGACGTCGAGCGCGTCCACGCGGTGCGCGCGCGCTGTCCCGACGCGTGGATCGGCGTGGACGCCAACCAGGGCTACGGCGCCGGGACCCTGCCAGGGCTCCTGCCCGCGCTGGTCCAGGCGGCCGTCTCGCTGCTCGAACAGCCGACCCGGCGCGGGGACGAGGCGGAGCTGGACGGGATCGAACGCGTGGTGCCGTTCGCCGCCGATGAAAGCATCCTGGACCTGCGCGAGCTCGAGCGGCTCCACCACCGCTTCGACGTCATCAACATCAAGCTCGACAAATGCGGCGGCCTCACCGAGGGCCTGCGCATGGCGCGGCGCGCGCGCGAACTGGGCCGCAAGGTGATGGTCGGCAACATGGCCGGCAGCAGCTGGGCGGCGGGGCCGGCGTTCGTGCTCGGCCAGTATTGCGATGTGGTCGACCTGGACGGACCGGTGTTCCTGGCCGAAGACCGCAGCCCCGCCGTGGTCTACCGTGACGGCCATATCGATTGCCCGGGCGAGGTCTGGGGCGGGGGGTGAGCGACCCGCCCGCATCGCCGCAGTGGTTCGGCCAGCCGCGCGGCCTGACCATCCTGTTCCTGACCCAGATGTGGGAGATCTTCTCCTACTACGGCATGCGCGTGCTGCTGGTCTATTACATGACCAAGCAGCTGCTGATGGAGCAGCAGCAGGCGTCGCTGGTGTACGGCATCTACGTGGCGACGTTCTACTTCACCCCGATCCTGGGCGGCATCGTCGCCGACCGCTGGCTGGGCAAGCGCCGGGCGGTGATCATCGGCGCGGCGATCATGTCCCTGGGCCATTTCCTGATGGCCTCCGAAAGCCTGCTGTATCCCGCGCTGGCGGCGATCGCGGTGGGCAACGGCCTGTTCCTGCCCAGTCTGCCGAGCCAGGTCGACGGGCTCTACGCGAAGGACGATCCGCGCCGCGGCTCCGCGTACAACGTCTACTACGTGGGCATCAACGTCGGCGGCCTGCTGGCGCCGCTGGTGTGCGGCACCCTGGGCGAGGTCTACGGCTGGCACTGGGGCTTCGGCGCCGCCGGCATCGGCATGCTGCTCGGCCTCGCCGTCTACGTCTGGGGCGGGCGCTACCTGCCCAGGGAAGCGCCCCCCGGGCGTGAGGCGGAAGCGGTGGAAGCCGGGGCCGCCGCCGGAAGCGGGCCGGACATGGCCATGCGCATCCGCGTGCTCGCGGCAATCGCGCTGTGCGTGATGCTGTTCCGCGGCTCCTACGAGCAGGTCGGCAACACCATCGCGCTGTGGGCCGACACCGGCATCGACCGCAGCCTGGGCGCGCTCACCATTCCCATGACCTGGTTCCAGTCGATCAATCCGTTCCTCGTCATCGCGCTGACCCCGCTGTACCTGGCGCTGTGGACCCGGCGCGCCCGGCAGGGCCGTGAGCCGGCGTCGGCGCGGAAGATGGCCCATGGCGCGTTCGTGGTCGCCTCGGCCTACCTGCTGCTGGGCGCCGTGGCCGCGTCATCGCCGGCGGGGCAGGCCAGCTGGACCTGGCTGGCGCTGTTCTTCGTCGTGCTCACCGCCGGCGAGCTGATGATCCTGCCCGTCGGGCTGGGCCTGTTCGCTCGGCTGGCGCCGGCGCGGTTCCGCGCGACCACGGTCGCGGCGTGGTTCTTCGCCTCCTTCGGCGGGAACCTGCTGGCCGGCTACCTGGGTACGTTCTGGAGCCGCCTGGGCCCGGCTTCCTTCTTCCTGCTCATGGCTGCCGTCGCCGCGGCCGCGGGGATGCTGCTGTGGCTGCTCACCGGGCCGTCGCGGCAGATCGAGGGCGGAGGCCGGGCGGAGACGGGCGTGCGGGTTTGACAATTCTCAGGATGGGTCTATTTTGTCCTGAAAGGAACAATTAGAGCTTGATGGGGATCGTCGCGGTCTGGCTGCGAAGGTCTGATTGCCGCAACGGCGCGGTAGTGGAAGCAAACGGGAGGGGAGCATGAACGTTCTTGGGGGTCGGCAACGCGACACCGGCATGCAGCGACTGGCCGCGGTGCCGCGCCGGCCACTCGCCGCGGCGCTGGCGGGCACGCTGGCGCTGCTGGCGGGGGCCGCGGCCCAGGCGCAGGACACTTCCGCCCCGGGCGAGGACGTGTCCACGCTGGAGACGGTGGTGGTCACCGCCAACAAGCGGGTGGAGAACGTGCGCGAAGTGGGCGCGGCGATCAGCGTGGTCAGCGAGGAAATGCTCGACAACCTGGGTGCCGGCTCGCTCAGCGATTACGCCGACTTCGTGCCGGGCCTGCAGGTGCAGGACGGCGGCACGCCAGGCCTGACCAGGATATCGATGCGCGGTGTCGCCGCCCTGTCGGCCGGAGCGACCGTGGCGACCTACGTCGACGAGGTGCCGGTGGGTTCCAGCGGCCTGTACCAGGCGGCCACCGCGCTGATGCTCGACCTGCTGCCCTACGACCTGAGCCGGGTGGAAGTGCTGCGCGGCCCGCAGGGCACGCTGTACGGCGCCGGTTCGATCGGCGGGCTGCTCAAGTACGTGACCCGCGATCCGGACCTGTACGCCAGCGAGTTCCGCGTGGGCTTCGGCATGTCGTCGGTCCAGGACGGCGACATCGGCTGGAACGGACGCTTCGGCGCCAGCCTGCCGCTGGTGGAGGACACGCTGGGCCTGCGCGTGAGCTATGCCCGCCGCGAGAACCCGGGTTTCACCGACAACGTGCACACCGAGGGCTTCGGCAACGAGGTGCTCTCCCGCACCGAGGACGTCAACGGCGGCGTGCAGACCAGCGCGCGGGCCGCGCTGCTGTATGAAGGCCAGGGCTTCACCATGGACCTGTCGGCGCTGCGCCAGACCATCGATACCGACGATCGCTCCGGCGTGGCGCTGGACATCGAAACGGGCCAGCCGCTGTTCGGAGACAAGGTGGACCGCGCCTGGTACCCGCAGTCGTTCCGGAAGGACGTGGACGTGTTCGCGGCCACGCTGGAGTGGGACCTGGGATGGGGCGACTTCGTCTCGGCCACGGGCTATTCCACCACCTGGACCGACTACATGCTCGACTCAACCGTGGAGTTCGGGGAGATCCCGCTGATGCTGGACCTGCCCCAGGGCAGTTCCTACGGCAACTACCGGCTGGACCTGGACAAGCTGACCCAGGAATTCCGCCTGATCTCCCGGTCCGGCGGCCCCTTCGAGTGGATGGTCGGCGCGTTCTACACAAAGGAAGAGGCCGACCAGGAGCAGTTGTTCTTCCTCAATTCCTTCGACGGCTCCCCGCTGCCAGCGCCGTACGACGCGATGTTCGGCGACATGGCCGCGGCGGCCCTGCCCACCTGGTACCGGGAAACGGCGGTGTTCGCCAATGCAAGCTGGCGCTTCAGCGACCGGTTCAAGCTCGATGCCGGCGCGCGCTACGCGCAGAACGACCAGGAGTACAACCAGGTGGTCACCATCGATCCGCTCGGGCTGCTGGGCGGGGTGGGAACGGTCTCGGGCGAGTCGGACGAAAGCGTTTTCACCTGGAGCCTGAGTCCGCAATACGAGTTGGCCGACGACGTGCTGTTGTACGCGCGCGCGGCGAGCGGCTACCAGCCGGGCGGCCCGAACGTGGCGATCCCGGGCATGCCTTCGCAGGTGAGTTCGTCGATGGTCGACAGCTACGAGGTCGGCCTGAAGTCCGAGTTCGCCAACCGGCGGGTGCTGCTGGACCTGGCCGTGTTCAACATCGACTGGGAAGACATCCAGGTGGGGACCCAGATCAACGGCGTCAGCGGCATGGTCAACGGCGGCGAGGCGACCAGCCAGGGCGTTGAGCTGACCGCCGCCTTCCGCGCCACCGACAGCCTGCGCCTGGGGCTGAACGCCGCCTACACCCGCGCCGACCTCAACGACGACTTCGAGGCGGTCGTGGTCGACGCGGGCGACATCCTGGTGGAAATCGTCAACGGGCTGGGCGGTGACCGCATGCCCTACACCCCGAAACTGTCCTGGTCGGCCACTGCGGACTACGTCTTCGACCTGCGCGGCGACTGGCACGGCACCGTGGGCGCGGCGTTCCGCAAGGTCGGCGACCGGATCTCGGGTACCGGCAGCAGGGAGCGCATCCTGCTGGCCGCGGATCCGTCCGTGGTGCTGGACGAAACCGTCACCGGCCCCAACGACCTTGGCGGCTACAAGGCGCTGGACCTCTACGCCAGCGTCGGCAACTCCAACTGGACCATCCGCACCTACTTCAACAACGTCACCGACGAGCTGGGCTGGTCCTCGGTGACCACGCAGTCCGGCGCGCTGACCGGTGTGGACGTGCAGCGCAGGGGCATCCCGATCCAGCCGCGCACCCTCGGCGTCGAACTCGACTACCGGTTCTGACCGTCCATGCCGCAATCCGCGCCCGTCACCTCCGCCACGGCCGGGGACCAGTCGCTGCCGCGTCCTTACCTGCTGTTCCTCGGCGATGTCGCGGAGCCGGCCTACGCCAAGACCGCCAACGGCCTGCGCGACTGGGCCGGCGGGCACTGCGTGGGCGAATTCGGCTGCGGCGCCACCGTCAGCACGGGGCTGCCCTTGATGACCCCGGCACAGGCGCGCGCGGCGGGAGCCAGGTCGATGGTGATCGGCGTCGCCAACCCGGGCGGCCGCATCCCGCCGGCGTGGTGGCCGTTCCTGGTCCAGGCCCTGGAAGCCGGCCTTGACCTGGTCGGCGGCATGCACGCGCGCATCGGCGACATTCCCTCGCTGCGGGAGGCCGCCGCGCGCAGCGGGCGTCGCCTGATCGACGTGCGCCAGCCGCCGCCGGGCATCCGGGTGGCCAGCGGGCGCAAGCGCAGCGGCAAGCGCCTGCTCACGGTCGGCACCGACTGCGCGCTGGGCAAGAAGTACACCGCGCTGGTGCTGGCGGACCAGTTCGCCAGCCGCGGCGTCGGCGTGGATTTCCGCGCCACCGGCCAGACCGGCATCCTGATTGCCGGGCGGGGCATGCCGATCGACGCGGTGGTCAGCGACTTCGCCGCCGGCGCCGCCGAGGAACTTTCGCCCGACGCCGACCCGGCGCACTGGGACGTGATCGAGGGACAGGGTTCGATCTTCCATCCCGCGTACGCCTGCGTCTCGCTTGCGCTGCTGCACGGCAGCCAGCCTGATATCGTCGTCGCCTGCCACGCGCCGGACCGCGAACACGTGCTCGGCCATCCCGGCTTCGCAATGCCCACCGTCGAGGAAACCATCGAACTGACGCTGCGCCTTGGCAGCCGCACCAACCCCCGCATCCGCTGCGCCGGCGTCAGCCTGGATACCTCCAGGCTGGACGAAGCGGAAGCGGCGCGGCTGATTGCCGTGGAGAGCGAACGCCTGGGCTGCCCGGTCGCCGACCCCGTCCGCGGCGGCGACCCGCTGCAGCGGCTGGTGGACGCCTGCCTGCGATGACGTCCAGGCCCTCGCGCTTTGCACGCTGGTTGCTGCCGGGGCTGGCCTTCAAGGGCTTCGTGATCGGCGGCGGTTACGCGACCGGGCGCGAGCTGGCCGAGTTCTTCTCGCCGAGCGGGCCGCAGGGTGGATTGCTCGGCCTGCTGCTGGCGATGCTGACCTGGAGCGTGCTGTGCGCGCTCACCTTCGCCTTCGCCCAGGCCGGCGGCAGCTACGACTACCGGTCCTTCTTCGGCCGGCTGCTCGGCCGCGGCTGGGTCGCGTTCGAAGTCGCCTACGTTGTGCTGATGGTGCTGCTGCTGGCGGTATTCGGGGCCGCCGCCGGAGCGGTGGTGAATGCCGTCACCGGCGCGCCGGTGATCGTTGGCACGCTGGCGCTGATGCTGGCCATCGGCGCCGTGGTCGCCTTCGGAAACCGTTCGGTCGAACGCCTGTTCGGCTGGGCTTCGCTGTTTCTCTACGCGGTGTACTTCCTGTTCGTGGTGTTCGCGCTGCTGGCCTTCGGCGACCGGATCGCGGACGGTCTGTCGACGCCGCAGCCGATGCCGGGCTGGCTGTCGGGCGGGCTGGTCTATGCCTGCTACAACATCGTCGGCGCGATCGCGATCCTGCCGATGGCGCGGCATTTCCTTGACCGCCGCGACGCGGTCGTGGCCGGCCTGCTCGCGGGGCCGCTGGCGATCCTTCCGGCCATCGCATTCTTCGTCTGCATGGTGGCCTGGATGCCGGAAATCGCCTCCGAGGCGCTGCCTTCCGACTACATGCTCCGGCGCATGGGCCAGCCGGTCTTCCTGATGGTGTTCCAGGCGATGATCTTCTCGGCGCTGGTGGAAAGCGGCGTCGGCGCGGTGCATGCGATCAACGAACGCGTCGCCGGCGCTTGGCGCGAGCGCCGGGGCGTCGAGCTCTCGCGCCCGGGGCGCCTGGGCATCGCCGCGGCACTGCTGGTCGGCTCGATCTTCGTCGCCGACCACTTCGGCCTGGTCGCGCTGATCGCCAACGGCTACCGCGCGCTGGCCTGGCTGCTGCTGTTCGTGTACGTGCTTCCGCTGCTGACCATTGGCGTGTGGAAGCTGTGGCGCGGACGCCCTTGCATCGTGGATGCAACCTGAGACGCCGACCGGAGACGACACCATGTCCAGATTCGATTTTCGCCTGTCCGCCGCCCTGCTGGCGGCGCCGCTGCTCGCCGCGATGTCGGCATCGGCCTCGGTGCCGGATGATTTCGACGCGCGCCTGCAGGCGGCGATGGAAGAATACGGGGCGCCCGGCTTCGCCGTCGCCGTTGTCGAAAACGGCGAGGTCGTGCACGCGAAGGGCTACGGCGTTCGCCGCCTCGGCTCGCTCGCGCCGGTCGACGCCGACACGATTTTCCCGACCGGCTCCACCGGCAAGGCGGTGACCACCGCCGCGCTCGCGATCCTCGTCGACGAGGGGAAACTCGACTGGGACGACAGGGTCATCGACCACCTGCCCGACTTCCGCATGCACGATGCATGGGTCACGCGCGAGATGACCGTGCGCGACCTGCTCGTGCATCGCAGCGGCCTGGGCCTGGGGGCGGGTGACCTGCTGTACGTGCCGCGTACTTCGCGAACCCGCGCCGACGTGGTGCGCGCGCTGCGCCACATCGAGCCGGCCACCAGCTTCCGCAGCGGTTACGCCTACGACAACATCCTCTACGTCGTTGCCGGTGAACTGGTGGCGAAGGTGAGCGGGCAGGACTGGGAAAGCTTCATCCGTGACCGGGTCTTCCGGGCCGCGGGCATGGACAGCTCGGTGAGCGACGCGGACGAGCGCTTCGCCAACCCCAACCGCGCCCATCCACATGCACGCATCGATGGTCCCGTGCGCGGCGCGGGCACGCAGGAGGTGCTGGCCGAACGCGAAGGCCTTGGCCAGGTGGCGGCACCGGCCGGCGGGCTGTCGTCGAGCGCCAACGACCTGGCGCGCTGGTTGCAAGTGCAACTCGCCCACGGCGCCCTGCCCGAAGGCGGGCACCTGTACAGCGAAGCGACGGCGCGCGAGATGTGGACCCCGCAGGTGCTGACCCCGATCCGCGCCTATCCGGAGCCGATCAGCGAGATGACGCCGCAGTTCTCCAGCTACGCGCTGGGCTGGAACGTGCAGGACTATCGCGGCGTGAGCACCGTGCAGCACGGCGGTGCGGTGTTTGGCGTGCTGACCGTGGTCGTGCTGGTCCCCGACCGCGAGGTCGGCTTCGCCCTGCAGATGAACTCGGAGGACTATCCGGTGCTGCGCGGCGCGATGAACACGCTGCTCGACCACTACCTGGGGCTGGAGAGCAAGGACTGGTACGCCGCCTACGGCGAATGGAACACGGAGCGGTTGAAGGCCGGCGCGGCCGCGGTCGCAGCGCTGGGCGACGGCCCGGAGGGCGAGCGCGGCAGCCCCTCGCTGCCGCTGGCCGGCTACGCCGGCAGCTACACCGACGACTGGTATGGCCCGATCGCGATCACCGGCGCCGGCCCGGGCCTGCGCATCGACTTCAAGCAGACACCGGACATGGCCGGCCCGCTGGAACACTACCGCCACGACACCTTCATCGTGCGCTGGGACGATCGCGCCATCGAGCCCGCCTACGTGACCTTCGGGCTGGATCATGAAGGCAGGGTCGAACGCGTCACCATGCAGGCGGTCTCGCCGATCGCGGACTTCAGCTACAACTACCAGGACCTGGAGTTCAATCCGGTGCCGGCGGACTGATGCCGGCGCAGGCGCAGGCGCAGGCGCCGGGGGCGAAGGTGCGGGTGGGCGCAACGGATGCGCTGACGGTGGATGAGATTGCGCGCAGGACGTAGCAGCATCAGCGCGGTCCGGATGCACCGACCAAGAGAGAGTTGAACAAGCCCAGTGGTCCGCGAGGTTCTTGGCGCAGGTTTGAAAAAGTTGTATTTTGACCACTGTGAGTGATCAAAAGGAAGGAAAACTAAACCGCCTGCTGGGCCAGCTGGGCGATACCGAGCTGGTTTCCAGTCGCTGGCTGCGCGCGCACGGTTATTCCAGCAGCCTCGTCGCCCGCTATGTGACCAGTGGATGGCTGGTGTCGCCGACTCGCGGCGTCTACATGAGAAAAGGCGGGCGCCTGCAATGGGAAGGGGTGGTCAACACCCTGCAACAGGGAGAAGGATTGGCGCTACATGTGGGAGGGCGTTTTGCGTTGGCATGGCAGGGCCACGAACACTACCTGCGCTTGGGGGAAGCCCCCGCCGTGACGCTATATGGGGCGGACCGGCTACCCGGCTGGGTAGCCAAGTTGCCAATGGCCGAACGCTTTGAGTCACGCGGCAAAGGGCCTTTTGATTTTCCGGGGCTTCGCTTCACTCCCGACGTTTCGGAGCAGACGCTGCGCAGCCAGGGATTAGACAGGCGTGAGGGCGCGCAGGGCGTGGAAAAGGTCGTCTGTTCCACTCCAGAGCGGGCGATCCTGGAACTGTGCGATGAACCGCCGGATGCGCAGCTGGTCTACGAGGCCGATGCACTGATGCAGGCGATGGCCACGCTGCGGCCCCAACGGATCACCTTGTTGTTGCGCCATTGCCGCAGCGTCAAGACCAAGCGCCTGTTCCTGGCTCTGGCCGAACGTCATCGTCACCCATGGTTGGCACGGGTCCCGCTTGACGGTGTGGATTTTGGTCGTGGCAAGCGTTCTCTGGTGCCCGGCGGCCGACTGCACCCAACCTATCAGATCACGCTGCCCGGAGATCTGGATGAGCATCTGGGATAGGCGCTATGCCGACCGGGTGCAGTTGCTGGTGGACATTCTGCCGGTGCTGTCGCAGGAGCTGTGTTTCGCCCTGAAGGGCGGGACGGCGATCAACCTGTTTGAGCACGATCTTCCCCGACTGTCGGTCGATATCGACTTGACCTGGCTGTCCGTTGGGACCTTTGCAGAAGACTCGGTCCGGATCGATGCTGCGCTGGAACGTTTGGCAGGCTTGTTGCGCGCCGGCCCCTTGCAACTGCAGGTGCATGCGTCGTCAGGAGAGGGTACCCAGGGCGTGACACGCCTGATCGTCAGCCGTGGCCGCGCGCGCGTGCAGATTGAAACCACGCCCGGCATGCGCGGCACAGTGCACCCGGTGCAAGAGATGATCGTCCGGCCAAAGGTGGAAGAGGCGTTCGGCTTCGCTTCCGCATGGGTGTGCGATTTTGCCGATCTCTATGGTGGCAAGATGGCGGCCGCACTGTCGCGGCAACACCCCCGTGACCTGTTCGATGTCGGCCTGTTGCTGGAGGACGAACGTGCCGACGCGAAGCTCTGGCGAACCTTCCTCGTCTATCTCACCTGCAGCCCCAAGCCTGCCTGGGAGCTGTTGGTGCCAAGGGATCCCGTGGACTTCGAGGCCACCTTCGAGGCCCACTTCAGGGGCATGACGGCCGAGCCAACCTCTGCGGTCCGCTTGCTGGACAATCGGGCGCAATTGTTGGCGCGTATTGCCGGCTGGATGGATGAGAACTCGTGCGCTTTTCTCCGCTCCGTGGAGCATGAACGGCCTGATTTCAGCCTGATTGAACTGCCTGAAGCAGCGAATCTTCCCGTAGTACGCAGGAAGCTTCAGAATCTCGCGCGGCGTTCCGTGGAAAAGCGGAGGGACGATCAACGCCGGCTTGATATCGCGCTGAACACCCGACCTGTCGAGTAACAGCGATTCCTTTGCAGTCACCGGGATGACAACGTGCTCTTGATGATCGACAACTATGACAGCTTCACCTTCAACCTCGTGCAGTACCTGCAGACGCTGGGGGCCGAGGTGCGGGTGGAGCGCAACGATGCGCTGACGGTGGATGAAATCGAGCGGCTGCGGCCGGAGAAGATCGTGATCTCCCCAGGGCCGTGCACGCCGAACGAAGCAGGCGTGTCGCTGGAAGTCATCAAGCGTCTCGGGCCGGCCACGCCGATCCTGGGCGTGTGCCTGGGCCACCAGGCGCTCGGCCAGGTCTACGGCGGCAGGGTGGTGCGTGCGCAGCGGATCATGCACGGCAAGACTTCCGCCATCCGCCACCGGGGGCAGGGCGTGTTCGCCGGGTTGCCGGATGGTTACGTGGCGACCCGCTACCACTCGCTGGTGGTCGAGCGCGAGAGCCTGCCTGACTGTCTGGAGATCACAGCGTGGACGGAGCTGGACGACGGCGGCTTCGAAGAGATCATGGGCCTGCGCCACCGCGAGCATCCGGTGGAAGGCGTGCAGTTCCACCCCGAGTCCATCCTGACCGAACACGGCCACGCCCTGCTGCAGAACTTCCTCCAGCGCTGACTCCAAGCTGTAGGAGCGCGCCATGCGCGCTCCTACAGGAGTGGCGGGGTATCCTGATGGGCTTTCCAATTCACCGAGCCCCCATGCCTATTTCCCCCCAGGAAGCGCTGCAGCGCACGATCGAACACCGCGAAATCTTCCATGACGAAATGGTGGATCTGATGCGCCAGATCATGGGCGGCGACGTGTCGCCGGTGATGACCGCGGCGATCCTGTCCGGCCTGCGGGTCAAGAAGGAAACCGTCGGTGAAATCGCCGGCGCGGCCGTGGCCATGCGCGAATTCTCGCGTCAGGTCGATGTGGCCGACCGGACCCATCTGGTCGATATCGTCGGCACCGGCGGAGACGGCGCCCACACCTTCAACATCTCCACGGCCAGCATGTTCGTGGCCGCCGCCGCCGGTGCGCGGGTGGCCAAGCACGGCAACCGCAGCGTGTCGTCCAAGTCCGGCAGCGCCGATGCAATCGAGGCGCTGGGCGCGGTGATTGAACTGCAGCCCGAGCAGGTGGCGCAGAGCATCGCCGAGACCGGCATCGGCTTCATGTATGCGCCCATCCACCATCCGGCGATGAAGCAGGTGGCGCCGGTGCGCGGTGAAATGGGCGTGCGCACGCTGTTCAACATCCTCGGGCCGCTGACCAACCCGGCCGGGGCGCCGAACATCCTGATGGGCGTGTTCCACCCGGACCTGGTCGGCATCCAGGTGCGCGTGCTGCAGCGCATGGGCGCCGAGCGCGCGCTGGTGATCTGGGGCCGCGACGGCATGGATGAGCTCTCGCTTGGCGCGGGAAGCATGGTGGGCGAGCTGCGCGATGGAAAGGTGCGCGAGTACGAAGTGCATCCCGAGGATTTCGGTATTGCCATGGCTGCCAGCCGCAACCTGCGGGTGGCCGATCCGGCCGAATCGCGGGTAATGGTGCTCGACGCGATCGACGGCAAGCCGGGCCTGCCGCGCGAGATCGTTGCCTTCAACGCCGGTGCGGCCCTGTATGTGGCCGGGGTGGCGGACGATATAGCCGACGGCATCGCCAGGGCCCGCGAGGCCATGGCCAGCGGCGCGGCCCGGGCCAAGCTGGAGGCCTTCGTGGCCACCACGCGCCGCCTGGCGGAGGCGAGCGCCTGAGGGGTGCGTAGGATGACATCCCTGATGGAAGCGGGCGCCGCTGAGGCGTCCGGATTGGAACTACGGATTGGAACGTACGGATTGAAGCTGGATATGCCGCGGAGGCGAGCTTGACTGACATTCTGGAAAAGATTCTGGCGCGCAAGCGCGAGGAAGTGGCCGAGCGCCGCGCGGTTCGCACCCTGGCGGACCTGGCTGCACATGCGGCCTCCGCGCCGCCCACGCGCGGCTTTGCCGCCGCGATCGAGCGCAGGATCAAGGCCGGCGACCCGGCGGTGATCGCCGAGGTCAAGAAGGCCAGCCCTTCCAAGGGCGTGATTCGCGCCGACTTCCAGCCTGCCGACATCGCCCGCAGCTACGAGCGTGGCGGAGCGACCTGTCTGTCGGTGCTGACCGACCGCGATTTCTTCCAGGGCGCCGATGAGAACCTGGTGGTCGCGCGGGCGAACTGCTCGCTGCCGGTGTTGCGCAAGGATTTCATCATCGATCCCTACCAGGTCTACGAAGCCAGGGTGCTGGGCGCCGACTGCGTGCTGCTGATCGTGGCCGCGCTGGAGGACGGGCCGCTGGCCGAGCTGGCCGGGCTGGCGATGGATCTGGACATGGACGTGCTGCTGGAAGTACACGACCGCGAAGAGCTGGAGCGCGCCATCCAGGTGCCCGCGCCCCTGCTGGGCATCAACAACCGCAGCCTGCGCAGCTTCGAAGTCTCGCTGGACAACACCCTGTCACTGCGCGACGTGGTGCCAGGTGATCGCAGGCTGGTGACCGAAAGCGGTATCCATACCCGCGCAGACGTGGAGCGGATGCGCGCCGCAAACGTGCACGCGTTTCTGGTGGGGGAGGCCTTCATGCGGCAGTCCGATCCGGGCGATGCGCTGAAGGAACTGTTTTTCCCGGCGCCGGCCGCTCCGCTGACAACGGCGGTGACGCCTGCCGCCGCCACCGCGGCGCAATCGGCTGCGGACCAGGCATTGGAGCCGCAATCGGTGGCCGGGCTGCTGCGCGAACCGGCCGTTGATGCGGAGGAAAGTCAGCCCCGCACGGTCGTGTTCGACTTCGATCACACCCTGTACGACGGCGACTCGGGCAGCCACCTGTTTGCCTGGCTGATCCGCCGCAGCTGGTGGCGCAGCCTGCTGGCGCTGCTGGCCACGCCGGTGCTCGGGCCGATGGTCGCGTTCCTGCCGACCCGGCGGCGGGGCATTTCCGGCTTCGTGTGGATCGGCACCGTGGGCCTGCACCACAGCGACACCGTGGATGCGCTCACCGACCGGTACGTATTGGCCAATCGCGACGGGATCACGCCGCGGCTGTTGCCCCATGCGCTCGGCGTGCTGCAGCAGCATCTGGATGCAGGCGACCGGGTGGTGGTGGCCACCGGCGCTCCGCCGGAGCTGGCGCGGGCGATCCTGGCCTTCGTGGCGCACGAAAAAGTGCCGGTGATCGGCACCGCCATCGGGCCGCGGCTGGGCGCGGTGGTGGCCACCCGCCACTGCCACTACGAAGAAAAAATGCGCATGCTGCGCGAGGCCGGCTATGCGGAGATCGACGTCGCCTATTCCGACAGCAGCGCCGACCTGCCGCTGCTGCGCGCCGCCAAGCGCCCGGTAGTGGTCAATCCCAAGCCCGGGCGCGTGGCCATGTTCCGGCGCGTGTTGGGTGCGGACACGCCCATCCTCAACTGGGGCTGCAAAGACCGCGGCGGCGACCCGCTCCCGTAGGAGCGGGCAGCACAGCGTTCAGCGGGTGCCGTAAAGGACGATGGTCTTGCCGCGGGCGTGCAGCTTGCCGTCCTCTTCGAGCTTCTTCAGCACGCGTCCGGCCATTTCCCGGGAACAGCCCACGATCCGCGACAGTTCCTGGCGCGAGATCCTGAGCTGGGTGCCCTGCGGATGACTCATTGCCTCCGGCTCCCGGCACAGGTCGTGCAGGGTGCGGGTGATGCGGTCGGTCACGTCCAGGAAGGCCAGGCGTCCGGCCTTGCGGCTGGTGTCGATGAGACGACGCGACAGCTGCGCACCGATCGCGTAGAGGATCTGCGGGGAGTCGTTGGCCAGCGAGCCCTGGAACAGCGTGAGCAGGCGCTCGTAGCTGATTTCTGCCAGCTCGCACTGGGTGCGGGTGCGCAGGATCACGGCGCGGGTTTCGGACTGCATGAACAGTCCCATTTCGCCAACGAACTCGCCGTTGCCGAAATAGCCAAGGATCAGCTCGCGACCATCGTCTTCCTCGGCAATGATGCTGACCGAGCCGTTGATCACGTAATACATGGTGCCGGCGGGATCGCCGGGTCGGAAGATATCGGTGCGCGGGGGATAGCGCCGACGATGACTGTGCGCCAGGAACCGTTCGATGGTTGCTGGCGAAGGCATCAGGGGATGATTGGGATGCATGTACGGATGATGAGTAAGGGGCACTGGCAGCCTCTGAAGTCTGGAGCCTGAACAGGATCGGGGGAGAAGGGAGAGTAGGCGCTTGCACCGTCACGGGCAAACAGTTGTCGCCCCGACCACGGCAAATGCCGCATAATTCGCGCTTTCGCCTGCCTGATGCGGGAGCCGCATGCCGTGGTCAAACCTCTACCTCGCCTGAAGCTGCAGGGCTTCAACAACCTCACCAAAGCCCTGTCCTTCAACATCTATGACGTCTGTTTTGCCGTGTCCGAAGGCGAGCGGAGCCGTTACATCGAATACATCGATGAGGTCTACAACGCCGACAGGCTCACCCAGATCCTGACCGACGTGGCCGAGATCATCGGCGCCAACATCCTCAACATCGCGCGCCAGGATTACGATCCGCAGGGCGCGTCGGTGACGATCCTCATTTCCGAGGAGCCGGTGATCGACAAGAGTGACGCCAAGGGCGTGATCTCCGATGCGGTGGTCGCGCACCTGGACAAGTCGCACATCACCGTGCACACCTATCCGGAGACCCATCCGGACAACGGCATCGCCACCTTCCGCGCCGACATCGATGTGGCGACCTGTGGCGTGATTTCACCGCTGAAGGCGCTGAACTACCTGATCGAAAGCCTGGAGTCCGACATCGTGGTGATGGACTACCGCGTGCGCGGCTTCACCCGCGACGTGAAGGGCAAGAAGCACTACATCGACCACAAGATCAACTCGATCCAGGACTATCTGCACAAGAACATCAAGGGCAGGTACGAAATGCTGGACGTGAACGTCTATCAGGAAAATATCTTCCACACCAAGATGCACCTGAAGGACTTCGATCTTGACCAGTACCTGTTCGAGGAAAAGGCCCGCAACTTCTCGTTCAAGGAGCGCATGAAGATCGAAACGCGCCTGAAGCGCGAGATCGAAGAGCTCTACCACGGCCGCAACCTGGTCGATTGATAGGGGAATCACGGATCCCCGCGTTCGCAGCGAACCGGGCATCCCCCGCGTCGGCCGCGTAGGGCCGACCTACGGCGGTAACACCGGGCTGCCAATTCCGTTACGGCCGGATCGGGCGGCACCCGGTAGGAGCGCGCCATGCGCGCGAAGCCGCGTGAATCCTGGCGGTGCCACGTGGCGTCGGATACAGCACCGTTACCGAAGCCCCAGCGTGACGATCGACGTCACGCGGTTTCGCGCGCATGGCGCGCTCCTACAGCCAGCCCCGCAAATCACGGATCCCCGCGTTCGCAGCGAACCGGGCATCCCCCGCGTCGGCCGCGTAGGGCCGACCTACAGGCGGTAGGCGACGGTCTTCATGACCTTTGATGCCAGCGCCATCACCGCGGGGATGGGCTGGGGAAGGATTCTCGCCCCGGCGGCTTCGGCCTCATCAGCGTGGCGGGCTTCGTCGATCTTCATCTGCTGAAGGATCCGCCGGCTGCGCTGGTCGGCAGCGGGCAGGGTCTCCAGGTGTTCTTCCAGATGCGCTTCCACCTGGCGTTCGGTCTCCACCACGAAGCCGAGATTCCAGCCGTCGCCGCGCAGCCCGGCGGCCAGGCCGATCGCGTAGCTGCCCGCGTACCAGAGTGGATTGAACAGGCTGGGCCGGTCGTCCAGTTCCCCCAGCCGGTCGGCACACCAGGCCAGGTGGTCGGTTTCTTCCTGCGCCGCTTCCAGCAGGTGCGCGCGGGTGTCCGCATCCCGGGCCACTGCGGCCTGGCCCACATACAGTGCCTGCGCGCAGATCTCGCCCACGTGGTTGATGCGCATCAGGCCCGCGGCATGGCGCCGCTCCGCGGGATCAAGCACCACATCGGGCTCATCGCCGGCGGGGTTGGGGCGTTGTGCGGCAGGGCGGCCGAACACGGTCTCCAGCGCGTGCTGGGTGCGGGACAGGAGCTGGTCAAGCGGATTGAGGTGGCGGGTGCTGGTCATGGCGGCGATCATACCGCCGGCGCCCAAACGGCTGCATGCAGGCGCAGGGCGCAGGCCCCAAGGGCGGCTGAAGGCGCGAGGTGACTGGCGTGTTGCGGTGGGGCCGGGCGCCCTGTACCATTTCACCTCTTGTGTCACCCCGTTCCAATGTTTTCGCTCCATGTCCACAACGCGTGGCAAAGTTCCGCAGGCTGCGGTCTGCGCAATCAGCCCGACTATTCATCACCGAATCGAGTATCCGCATGAAAACTTTCAGCGCCAAGGCAGAGACCGTCCAGCGTGACTGGTACGTGGTCGACGCCGCCGGCAAGACGCTCGGCCGTCTCAGCAGCGAGATCGCCCGTCGCCTGCGCGGCAAGCACAAGCCCGTCTACACCCCTCACGTGGATACCGGCGATTACATCGTCGTGATCAACGCCGACAAGGTCGCCGTCACCGGCAACAAGTTGGAAGGCAAGAAGTACTACCGCTTCACGGGCTACATCGGCAACCTGAAGACCGAGACCCTCGGCCAGGCGATGGAGCGCTACCCGGAGCGCGTGATCGAGCGTGCGGTGAAGGGCATGCTGCCCCGCAACCCGCTCGGACGCGCCATGTACCGCAAGCTCAAGGTCTACGCAGGCCCTGACCACCCGCACGCCGCCCAGCAGCCGCAAGTCCTGGATATCTGACCATGTCGACCCAACAGAATTACGGCACCGGCCGTCGCAAATCCTCCGTCGCCCGCGTGTTCCTGCGCAAGGGCAGCGGCAACATCAATGTCAACGGTCGTCCGCTGGACGAGTTCTTCGGCCGCGAAACCGCACGCATGATCGTGCGCCAGCCGCTGGAACTGACCCAGAACACCGACAAGTTCGACATCACCGTCACCACCGTCGGCGGCGGCACCACCGGCCAGGCCGGCGCCATCCGCCTGGGCATTGCCCGCGCGCTGGTGGACTACGACGAGTCGCTGAAGACCGACCTGCGCAAGGCCGGGTTCATCACCCGCGACGCGCGTGAAGTCGAGCGCAAGAAGATCGGTCTGCACGGCGCCCGCCGCGCAACCCAGTTCTCCAAGCGTTAAGCATTTCGCCTCGGCAATTGCCCATCCGGTATGGGCAACTGCCGCAGGTCAGGTTACAATTTCGAACATAGCCCCGTAGCCAAGTGGTAAGGCATCTGACTCTGACTCAGACATTCGGTGGTTCGAATCCATCCGGGGCTGCCAGTTGACCGAAAAGACCTGCCTCACGGCGGGTCTTTTTTTTGTGCCGGAAATATCGACCGATGACCTCCATCTTCCCCGCGCCCACCATCAACGCCACCGATGTGCTGCCGGCCATGCGCGAACAGGGCTTTGCCGTCCTCGCGCCCGGTGACGTAGCCACGCTGGCGGGCTGCCCGATCGAAGCGCTGGATGCGCTCAGCGAAAGCTGGGACCGGCTGCCGCCCGATACCTATCTGCGCGACGGTGGACGCTATCGCCGGCGTCGCCATTCGTGCTTCGTCATCGACGACGAAGGCCCCATCGAGCAGGCGCCGCATCGTGCCCATTGGCAGCCGCGTGATTACAACGCCCTGCACGGCGGCATGCGGCGCTGGTTCGAGCCGGTGGAGCCGGGCGTCGTGGCGCTGCCGGCTTGGGACGGGCTGCTGCGGGGCATCACCGGGCTGTGCTCGGCCCTGCATCCCGCCGCGCGGCCCTGGCACGTGGAAGCGCACCAGTTCCGCATTGATACCTCCGACGGTATCGGCCGGCCGACGCCGGAAGGCGCGCACCGGGACGGCGTGGACTACGTGGCGGTAATCATGGTCGAGCGCGATGCCATCAAGGGCGGAGAGACCCGCGTGTTCCAAGCCGATGGGCCGGCGGGCCAGCGGTTCACCCTGTGCCAGCCCTGGTCGCTGCTGCTGCTTGATGATGCGCGCGTCATCCACGAGAGCACCCCGATCCAGCCGCTCTCCGGTCACGGCCACCGCGACACCCTGGTGCTCACCTGGCGCGCCGGCGCATTCCTCGGCGACGACTGAGCGGTCCTGCGTAGTCGGTGCAGTCCTACGTACAATGGGGGTTTGCATCGATGTCCATGGAGTTCAGATGAAGCTCGGTTCACTGAAGGAAGGCGGCCGCGACGGCACCCTGATCGTTGTCTCGCGTGACCTCACCCGCGGCGTGCGTGCCGATGGCATTGCCTCCACCCTGCAACAGGCGCTGGAAGACTGGTCGAACGCCGCACCGCGGCTTAATGCCTTGTTCCAGGCGCTGGAAGCAGGCAGCGTCGAAGGCGCATTTGATCTGGACATGCAGGCGCTGGCCTCGCCGCTGCCGCGCGCGTATGAATTCCTCGATGGCAGTGCCTACCTGCCGCACGTGGCGCGCGTGCGCCGCGCCCGCGGCGCCGAGGTGCCGGAGAGCTTCTACACCGATCCGCTGATGTACCAGGCCACCAGCGCAGGCTTTCTGGGTCCGCGTGACCCGGTGCCGGTGCCCAGCGAAGAATTCGGCATCGATCTGGAGGCCGAGATCGTGGTCATCACCGATGACGTGCCCATGGCCGCCACGCCGGAGCAGGCCGCCGGCCATATCCAGCTGATCGGCCTGGTCAACGACGTGTCCTTGCGCAACCTGATCCCGGGCGAGCTGGCCAAGGGCTTCGGCTTCCTGCAGTCCAAGCCGCGTTCGGCCCTCAGCCCGGTGTTCGTCACCCCGGACGAGCTGGGTGATGCATGGCGGGGCAACAAGCTGCACCTGCCGCTGCTCACCCACGTCAACGGCGAATGGTTCGGCGCCCCGGAGGCTGGCGTGGACATGCAGTTCGATTTCTCCCAGCTGGTGGCGCATGCGGCCAGGACCCGTCCGCTGTCGGCCGGCACCATCGTCGGCTCGGGCACCATCGCCAACGAGGACACCAGCAAGGGCGCCTCGTGCTTCGCTGAAAAGCGTACGGTCGAAGCGCTGGAGCACGGCAAGCCGCAGACGCCGTTCATGTCGTTCGGCGACACGGTGCGGATTGAGATGCTGGATGCCGCAGGCAAGTCGATTTTCGGCGCGATCGAACAGCGCATCGAGCGGTACACGCCGGAGGGCTGAAGACATGTCGGACCGACTCACGCTTTATTCCTACTGGCGCTCCAGCGCCGCCTACCGCGTGCGGATCGGTCTCAACCTCAAGGGGCTGGAATACGACACGGTGCCCGTGCACCTGGTGCGCAACGGCGGTGAGCAGCACGGCGACGAATACGCCGCGGCGAACCCGCAGAAGCTGGTGCCGATGCTCAAGCACGGCGACCGCATGCTGCGGCAGTCGCTGGCGATCCTGGAATACCTGGACGAGCTGTGGCCCGAGCCCGCGCTGCTGCCCCGGGACGCCCGCGAGCGCCAGCGGGTGCGGGCCCTGGCCCAGCTGGTAGCCAGTGATATTCACCCGCTCAACAACCTGCGGGTGATGCGCTTCTTCGAGCACGAGTGGAACGTGCCGCAGTCCGAGCGCGACACGTGGATGCGGCACTGGATGGAGGAGGGCTTCGGTGCGTTCGAGGCGCTGGTGGTGGACCACCCCGGCACCGGCGATTTCTGTGAGGGAGCCACCCCGGGCCTGGCCGATTGCTGCCTGGTGCCACAGGTGTACAACGCCCGCCGCTTCGGCGTGGATATGGCGCCTTATCCCACCATCCGTCGGATCGGGGCCGCCTGCCTGGCGCTCCCCGCCTTCGACGCCGCGCGCCCCGAGAACCAGCCCGACGCCCCGTCGTAAACCGGGGCTCTGTCCCTCGTAGGTCGGGGCTACGCCCCCGACGCCCGGCGAATCATGGATTCCTGTGTTCGCCCCGAACCGGATATTCCCCGCGTCTTCGGAACCGGCAATCTGGCCGAAGCCCCGCCGCGTGGCGATGTGTCACGCGGCTTCGCGCGCATGGCGCGCTCCTACATCAGCCGCTGCCTTCTTCAGTAGCGAAGACGTCGGCGTAGGGATCGTGCTCGCCGGAGCCACCTTCCGACAGCCGGAACTTGAGCGCCAGGCCGTCGCGCGAGTCGGCCGCTTTCAGCGCTTCCTCCTGCTCGATCCGACCTTCCTTGTACAGCCGGAACAGGCACTGGTCGAAGCTCTCCATGCCTTCTTCCAGCGATTCCTCCATCGCCTGCTTGAGCTCGTGCACATGCCCGCGGCGCAGCAGGTCGCGGATCATCGGGGTGTTGATCAACACCTCGGTGGCCGGCATCCGGCGCTCGTCCTTGCCCTTCACCAGACGCTGGCTGACCACGGCTTTCAGGTTCAGCGACAGGTTCATCAGCACGTTGCGGTGCGCGCTTTCCGGGAAGAAGTTGAGGATCCGCTCGATCGTCTGGTCGGCGTTGTTGGAGTGCAGCGTGGCCAGGCAGATGTGACCGGTCTCGGCGAAAGCAATCGCCGCTTCCATGGTTTCGGCGTCCAGGATCTCGCCGATCAGGATCACGTCCGGCGCCTCGCGCATCGCGTTCTTCAGCGCGCTGTGGAAGCTGTGCGTATCCAGGCCGACCTCGCGCTGGTTCACGATCGACTTCTTGTGCCGGTGCAGATATTCGATCGGATCCTCGATGGTGAGGATGTGGCCGGTGGTGGTGCAGTTGCGGTGGTCGATCATCGACGCCAGCGTGGTCGACTTGCCCGACCCGGTGGAGCCCACGATCAGCACCAGCCCGCGCGGGGCCATGATGATGTCCTTCAGCACCTGCGGCAGCTGCAGCTCCTCGATCGACGGAATGGTGCTGCGGATCGCGCGGATCACCATGCCCACTTCGCCGCGCTGCTTGAACACGTTGACGCGGAAGCGCCCGGCATCCGTAAGCGACAGGGCCATGTTGAGTTCCAGGTTCTGCTCGAACTCCGGCACCTGGTCCTCGTCCATCAGCGAATATGCGATCTTCTTCACCATGCCCGCCGGCAGGTCAGTGCTGCCCAGCGGATACAGTTTTCCTTCCACCTTGATGTGGACGGGCGCGCCGGTAGTCAGAAACATATCCGACGCGTTTTTTTCCGTCATCAGCTTCAGGAAATAGCCGATGTCCATGAACAAACCCCTTGGTGACGGCCCCCGGTCGTTGCGATCCGGAGCCCTGCTGCCGACAATGGTCGCCATCCCCCTTGATGGTGCGACCACGAATGCCAGCTAGCATTGCACACTTCAGATCGCCCCTGCAGGCCCTGGTGTTGGGTTTCGTGCTGGTGCTCACGGCCTGCGCCAGCACGCCTCCGCCGACCGCGGAACTGTCCGCGGCCCAGCAGGCAGTGGCCCGCGCCGTGGACGCCGATGCCGACCAGTACGCCAGCGCTGATCTCGAGCAGGCGCAGGCCCTTCTTTCCCAGGCGCAGTCGGCAATGAGCGCCGGCAACGCGCGCGATGCCCGTACCGCCGCCGTCGCCGCGTCGGCCATCGCCGACCTGGCCCGCGCCCGCAGCCGCGAAGCCGTGGCCAACACCGAACTGGCCCAGCGCCGCGCGCAGATCTCGCGCCTGCGTGAACAACTGGGGATGGAACAATGAGCAAGCCGGTCTTTTTTACAGTCCTTCTTGGCATGGCCCTCGCGGCCGCCAGCGTGTCCGTCCAGGCCCAGGACAGCGGCAACCCGGATGTGGATCGCCTGTCCCAGCGCATGCGCGCCATCGAAGCCGATCCGCAGCGCAGCAATTTCGCCAACTACGAGCGTCTCCAGGCCCGTCAGGCGCTGGAAGCGCTGGGCACTGCCCGCGCCAACCAGCGCGAAGCCGCCCTGCGCGTTGCCGAATGGCGGGTGGAGACGGCCGAGATTGCCGTCCGTACCGAGCTGATCCGGCGTGAGATCGACCAGCTGGACCGCCAGCGCGGAGATCTGATGGTGGAGGCCAGCCGTCAGGAAGCCGCGCGCGCCCGTGCCGAGGCCGAGCGCCTGCGCGTGCAGGCCCAGATCCAGGCCGAAGAAGCCGAGCGCCTGCGCCTGACCGCAGAAGCCGAGCACGGCGCCCGCCAGGAAGTGGAAGGCGTGCTGGAAGGCGTCGCCAGCGACCAGGCCGCCCGCCTGCGCGCCGCCCGCGCCCGCCAGGCCGAACTGGAGCGCCGTGAAGCCGAGCTCCTCCGCAGCCTCGAAGAAGACTGAACCAATGTAGGAGCGCGTCATACGCGCGAAGCCGCGTGAATGCGGGCGGCGGAACGTAGCTCCGGCCGCAGCGCCGCAACCGACGCCCCAGGCAATGCCCGGGTGGCTTGCCCACCCCCGCAGGGAGGAGTAGGGTCGAACTGCACCCGGCAGATTTCAGAATTGTTGCGCCGGCTGCCAGAGGGCCATGACGATGATTCCCACCTCCAGCTCCAGTCAGCGCGTTCCCGGACAACGGTTCCGGCGGGCTGCGCCGGCAGGAGTGGAATACACCGAATTCATCGCTGGCCCCCGTTTTATCGTTGAACCTGTTCCATTCGTTAAACCTGTTTCACTGTTCCACTCCCCCAAGCGCCCCGTGCCTGACCAGGCCGGGGCGTTTTGCTTTTCCGGACCCACAGGAGGCTTTCATGTTCGAAGGGCATACCGAGCTGCAGTTTGAGGAAATCATCAAGGCCAACCCCGAGTTCCGCCGCCTCTATCACCACCACAAGGAACTGGACAAAAAGGTGATGGACGCCGAGTTGGGCGTACTGCCGATCGATGACATCAGCCTGACCCAGATGAAGCGCGAAAAACTTGCGGCCAAGGATCGGCTGATCCGCATGTACGACACCCTGTAAAGCCCACTCGACGCGCCTTGGCGCGTCTTTCCGTGTCTTTGCGGGCGACGGCGGCCTCTCCTCGTCGTCGCCGTCGTCCGCAGGGTGCGATAATCCGGCGTTACTTCCACGCCATCGCACCAGGCCGCCCATGCCCATCCACAGTTCCGTCCTCGATCTCATCGCCGACACCCCGGTCATCAAGGCCCAGCACCTCGACACCGGCCCGTGCGAGCTCTACCTCAAGCTGGAGAGCCAGAACCCCGGTGGATCGATCAAGGACCGCATCGGCCTGTACATGATCGAAGCGGCCGAGCAGCGCGGCGACATCAAACCCGGCGCCACCCTGGTGGAAGGCACCGCCGGCAACACCGGCATTGGTCTGGCGCTGGTAGCCCAGCAGAAGGGCTACAAGCTGATCCTGGTGATTCCGGACAAGATGAGCCGGGAGAAGATCTTCAACCTCAAGGCGATGGGCGCCGAAGTGGTGCTGACCCGCTCCGACGTGCCCAAGGGCCACCCCGAGCACTACCAGGACATGGCTGCGCGCATTGCGCGCGAGACGCCGGGCGGCTACTTCGTCAACCAGTTCGGCAGTCGCGACAACCCCGACGCCCACGAGCAGGGCACCGGCCCGGAGATCCTGCGCCAGATGACGGAAGTGGGCGGCGTGGACGCCGTGGTGGTGGGGTCCGGCAGTTCAGGCACGGTGACCGGCCTGTCGCGCTGCTTCGCCGAACACGCGCCCGATGTGGAGCTGATCCTGGCCGACCCGGAAGGCTCGATCCTGGCCGAATTCGCCATGCGCGGCACCACCCACGGCCCGGCCGGCGGCTGGCAGGTGGAAGGCATCGGTGAAAGCTCCGCCCCGCCGGTGATCGCGGATTTCTCGCGCGTGGCGAAAGCGTATTCGATCCCCGACAAGGAGAGCTTCCTCACCGCCCGCGAACTGCTGGCCAAGGAGGGCATCCTCGGTGGTTCATCCACCGGCACCCTGCTGGCCGCGGCCCTGCGCTGGTGCCGCGAACAGACCGAGCCGAAGAAGATCCTGGTGTTCGTGCCCGATACCGGCAACAAATACCTGAGCAAGCTCTACAACGACTACTGGATGCTCGACAACGGCTTCTTCGAGCGCGAGCAGTACGGCGACCTGCGCGACCTGATCCTGCGCCCCTACAGCCAGAAGGACACCGTGGTGCTGGCGCCCACCGACAAGCTGGTGATGGCCTACCAACGCATGAAGCTGTACGAAATCTCCCAGCTGCCGGTGATGGACGGCGACCGAATCGTCGGCATCCTGGATGAATCCGACGTGCTGCTGCACGTCTACGGCGAGGAGCAGCGCTTCAACGACCCGGTTTCAACCGCCATGACCAGCAAGCTGGACATGCTGGACGTGAAATCGCCGGTGGAGGCGCTGCTGCCGGTGTTTGATCGCGGGCAGGTGGCCATCATCACGGAAGGCGAGGGCGAAAAATTCCTCGGCCTGATCACCCGCATCGATCTGCTGAACTACCTCCGCCGCCGCGTCCCGTAGGCGTCTTTCTAGGAGCGCGCAACGCGCGCGAAGCCGCGTGGCATCACGGGCGCAGCGCAGCCGAGCACCGCCTCACCCCACCGCCTGCCCCGATGCATGAATGAACAGCCACAGCATCCATTCAAGCGCCCCAGGCCCCAGTGCTAGAATGGCCGGTCCACTTTTCAAGCAGGCTCTTTCATGACCGACGAGCGCAACAAAGCCGGTCCGGCGCAGTGGGCGCTCGGGACTACGGCCATCCATGGCGGGCAGCAGCTGGACCCCAGCACCGGCGCGGTGATGACACCGATCTACGCCACGTCCACCTATGCCCAGTCGAGCCCGGGAGAACATCAGGGCTTCGAATACTCGCGCACCCACAACCCCACCCGCTTTGCCTACGAGCGCGGCGTGGCGTCATTGGAGCGCGGCACGCGGGGCTTCGCCTTTGCTTCGGGCCTGGCGGCCACTGCCACCTTGCTTGATCTGCTGGACACCGGCAGCCATGTCATCGCCATGGACGACGTTTACGGCGGCAGTTACCGCCTGTTCGAGCGCGTGCGTCGCCGCAGTGCCGGACTCGACTTCAGCTGGGTGGACCTGACCGACCCGGCCGCGTTTGAAGCCGCCATCAAGTCCAACACCCGCATGGTGTGGATTGAAACCCCCACCAACCCGCTGCTCAAGCTGGTCGATATCCAGAAGATCTCGGATATCGCCCGCAAGCGCGGACTGATCGTGGTGGTCGACAACACTTTCAGCTCCCCCATCCTGCAGCGTCCGCTGGAGCAGGGTGCCGACATGGTGGTCCACTCGGCCACCAAGTACCTCAACGGACACTCCGACATGGTCGGTGGAATGGTGGTGGTCGGGGAAAATGATGAGCTGGCCGAACAGGTCGCCTTCCTGCAGAACTCGGTGGGTGCGGTACAGGGGCCGTTCGACAGCTTCCTGGCATTGCGGGGACTCAAAACTCTGCATCTACGGATGAAGGCGCACTGCGAGAACGCGCAGGCGATTGCCGAGTTCCTGCAGGGTCACGACGCGGTCCAGGAGGTGATCTATCCGGGCCTGGCTTCACATCCGCAGCATGAACTGGCGAAGCGGCAGATGGATGGTTTTGGCGGCATCGTGTCGGTGCGGCTGAAGGGCGGCTATGAAGCCGCGAAGCGCTTCTGTGAGCGCACGGAGCTGTTCACACTGGCCGAATCGCTGGGCGGAGTAGAGAGCCTGGTGAACCATCCGGCGGTGATGACGCATGCCAGCGTGCCGCCAGAGCGGCGCAAGCAGCTGGGACTCGGAGACGAGCTCGTTCGGCTCAGTGTTGGAGTGGAGTCGCTGGCCGACTTGCAGACGGACCTGTCCAAAGCGCTTGGTAGCCCCTGATATGTCGAGCTTCTTCACCGATCTGAAGGAGAGTCTGCGACGGCCGGAATTCTGGATGTTTTCCAGCTGGCTGGACATCATTACCCGGTATCGTCGTACCCGTTTAGGGCTGCTCTGGATTGTCATCCCGACCGCGGTTTTTGTCGCCGCCATCGGGCAGGTGTACTCGATCGTTATGGGCCACGATCCCGAGTTCTATCTTCCTTATCTGGCCATCGGTTACCTGCTGTTCCGCTTCATGACCCAGTGTCTGTCCGAGTCGGGGTCCATCTTGAGGACGCACAAGTCGTTCATCATGGATGGACGGGTGCGGATGACAGATTACGTGTTGCGATCAATTGCGAAGGCGTTTTTCATCTTCGTATGTAGCTTCGTGGTAATAATCGTCACCATGGCATGGTCGCCTATGACCTCCTTGGTCAGCTTGTTCACGATCCTGCTCACCTTCCCGCTGGTCATGCTCAATTCGTTCTGGCTTTCCAGCTGCATGTCGATGATCGGTGCGCGGCACGTCGATTCGGCAGAAATGGTGACCACGTTAATGCGGTTCGGCATGCTCCTGACCCCGATCCTGTGGGTCGGAGACCGTTTTTCGCCCGGTACCTTCGGCTGGTGGGCCGTGCACCTCAACCCCGCCTATCACTTGATCACCGTGGTGCGCAATCCACTCCTGGGACAGCCGATACCGTCGGAGAGCCTCTGGTTCGTCCTGATCATGACAGTGCTTGGATGGGGGCTCACGGCGCTCGTTTACCGGCGCTATGCCAGGTTCGTACCACTGTGGATCTGATGGGAGGTCTTTTCTGATGGCGGCTTATATCCGCGTACGCAACGTCGTGCTCGACGTCCCCTATTTCGAGCAGCCGCAACGGGATGCCAGGAACTGGCTGGGCACTCTGGTCAGCGCCGCCACTGCGGTTCCCAAGCGCCGGTTTGCGCGACTTTTGGATGGGGTGAGTTTCGATCTGGAAGAGGGTGACCGGGTGGTGATGCTTGGCCGCAACGGCGCCGGCAAGACCACATTGCTGCGGGTAATGACGGGGGCCTTCCAGCCGACCAGCGGGCATATCGAGGTGTCCGGAACACGTCAGGCATTGCTGAACCTGAGTTTGGGCTTCAACCAGGAAGCCACCGTGCACGAGAACATCTTTTTGAGAGCGACAGCGATGGGCATTGATGCTTCGCTGATCAAGGGCATGGTCGGCGAGGTGCTCGCTTTCGCCGAGCTCGGGGACATCCAGAACCGCAGGTTGCTCACCCTGTCCGCAGGTCAGAGGATGCGGTTGGGGTTCGCGATTTCCACCATCGTCCAGCACGACATCATGTTGCTGGACGAGTGGTTCGGCGCCGGGGATTTCGGGTTTGTCAAGAAAGCCCGTGAGCGGCTCGTGGACCGGGTCACCGGGAGCAAGATCGTCGTGGTGGCCAGTCACAACATGGAACTGGCCCGTAGGCTGTGTAACCGGGGCATCGTTCTGCATCAGGGCAAGCTGGAGTTCTCGGGGCCGGTGGCAGAGTCAATCAAGTTCTACAAGAACCTGGTTGATGAATCCAAGCGGCGTAAAGCCTTGGAGTCTGAAAACGCGGCCGGCGACGTTTCCGTCCCAACGGCCTGAACGGACTGCAAGCCAACAGGATATGGCCCCCTGCAGATGACGGACTTACCCCCTCCCCACGCTCCCCGGAATCCTGAACGCGACAAGGTCGCGGAGTTGCGTCGGCTGCGCAGACAGCTGCGCGAAACCGAGCAGGCGCTGCAGCTGCGGGAAGATGAGCTCGCGGTGCTTCGTGGCAGCCATTCCTTCAAGCTGACTGCGCCCTTGCGATGGCTGCGGGGATGGCTTTCCCGCTCCAACGGATCGGGAGTGCCAGCTACTGCTGTCCCTGCCTGGGGCGACCAGTTGCCTCCCGCCATCAAGGCGTTTCCTTGGCGGCTGGTGAAGCACGATGCACCCGAGCGGCTCAATGACAGTCATCGCCCACTGAAGCTAGACGATGTACTGCAGCCGCTGGTTCCGGTGGATGTCGTCGATGGCGGTTTGCAGGACCCGGACGACCCGCTGCGGGCCCATCACCACGGTGACGTGGCATCCCCGTTGCGGCTGGCGACGGTCGCCTGCCGGGAATTGCGACAGGAGCTTTCGTTCGACGCCTCGGTGTTGGCGCTTCACGCTGACTGGTGGAAAGAGCAACTGCGTGCCAGAGTGGACTTCGTTCTGATCGACGGGGCATGGGAGCCGGAAGGACAGTGGGGTGCCGGTTTTGGTGCAAGCCCCACCTCCCAGAGCCGCCTGCAGCCGCTTCTGGAGTATTGCCGGAGTCATGCGATTCCCGTGGTTCTCTGGGCGAGGGAAGATGCGAGCGAACTTGATCGGATGCAGTGGCTGGTGCCGCGCGTCGATCGCGTATATGCGGTGGATGGGCCTGGACTGGCGCGGCTGGAGCGAGACCACCCAGGTCGGGCGCTCGGCCTGCTGCCCGTAGCCGTGCAGCCGGCGCTCTACAATCCGGTCCGCAGTTATGGGTTGAGAGACTGTCAGGCAGCATTGGCCGGTACGGCCCTGTTCGACGGCTGGTGGGCCCTGTCCTCCGATCTGGGCACTGATCCGCTGCTGGCTGAGCTCTGTGATCGCTTGCGGGTGGTGGATACCCGGGGCGATTACTCCTGGGTCCGGCTGCAGGACAATGCGCCGTACGCACCGCTGACGCTTGGCTCGCTGACGACTCTGGAAAAATCCGCGCTGTTGCGAAGCGGAAGCGCCGAGCTGTTTCTTCCAGCCCCGGCGTCGCGGCCTTGGCGCCAGGCCGACGACATGCTGCGGGCCGTGGCGAGCGGGGCGTCGGTGTTACGGGGGAGGGGCGCAGGTGGGCCCAACCGCTGGGCACAGGATGTGTGCCCGAAGACGTTGCTCGGGCGCCTGGAGGCGTCCAGTTCTGCCAGCCCCGAGGGTGCCCGTGCAGCGCACTTGGCGTTCCGTGAGGTTCTGGCTCACCACTGCCTGGCGGATCGGCTGGCGGTAATTGCCCGCGACCTCGGTGTCGATGCCCGCGTTCCAGAAGGACTGCGCGTTGCCCACCTTCTGGTCACCATGCGCCCGGAGCTGCTGGAACGGTGTCTGGAGCGTTTCCGGGCCGATCAGTATCCAGACCGGGAACTCGTGGTGGTGCTCCATGGAGACGGGGTGGACATGGCCGCGGCGCGCAGCCTGGTTCGCGAAGGCGAGCCGGTGAAAGTTCTCCAGGCCGGCGCCGAGCGTAGCCTGGGTGATTGTCTCAACATGGCTATTGCCCACACCGACGCCCCCTTCTGGATGAAGCTCGACGACGACGATCATTACGGACCGGAATACACCCGGGACGTCATGTTGTACCGACGTGCGGTACCTACACCCCTGATGGGCAAGCCTCCCGCCTTCGTACACCTGGCCGGCGCTGATGAAGTGCGCTGGGATCCGCAGTGGGCTTCGTACGCCAACCTCCTGCATGATCCCGAGGAAGCATCCGCTGCCCTCGTCGCCGGTGGCACGCTGGCCGGAACCCGAGAGGTGCTGGAGTCAATGCGCTTTTCCAGCACACGCAGGGGGGGGTCAGATTCCGAGTTTATTGAACGTTGCCTCGCCGAGGGACACAGCGTTTTGGCGACGGATCCCTTCAACTTCGCACGCTACCGCAGCGGAGAAGAAGGTTTCCACACTTGGAAAGTAGCGGATGATGAGTTGAGGCAGGGGACTGTGCTGTTAGGCGGCCGGGAAGTATTGGACAGGCTGGTCTTCATTTGAGCGAGTGGAAAAACATGCAAGGCAACGTGCGAGGCACCGAAGCGGATGCCCAAGACGAGGAGACAGCCGAGTTTTTGCAGGTCAGGTTGAGGAGAGCTGAGCGGAAGCTGGCCAATGCCTTGGAACAGGCAGAACTTGCGGAAGAGGTCAAGCGTCAGCTCCTTTCCAGTACATCCTGGAAGATCACCGCACCGCTTCGGAGCCTTCGCACTCTCATGGGCGCGCCGCCATCGGTGGACGCCCTGCTCAGCGCGGGCTCGATACCTGCCGAAGCTGTGACTCAAGCCTTGGAACTGGGCGACTCGCTTATCCCGGCGACAATGCCGGAGACGATGCTTGCAAAAGCGCCGTTCCAGGCGGAGCGCAGCAACGAGGCCTGTGAAATCCTCCAGCTCGATCTGAGCATGCAGGGGTTGCTTCCTGATGAGCTCCTGCAGCCGGGGCAAGTCGGCATATCTGATTCCGTTTCGACTTATTTCGGGCAACAGACTTCTCCACCCCGCATTGCTTTCCTGGGTACGCCTGAGCTGGGCGCCGAGCTTGCGTTCGAGGCCGCCGTCACCGCCATGTCGGAGTCCGGATGGCGTTCGCAGCTAGCCGCGTCAAATTTTTCCATGCTGTTGCTGGAGCCGGTCTGGCATGTCGGCAACCGTGAATGGCGAGGCTGCATGGCCGAGCAGGGCAAGGGCCGGGAGAGCGTCGAGGCAATGCTTGCCTACGCGCGCGATCGTGGTGTTCCGACCGTCCTGTGGTTCCGTGGCGCGCCTGGAGAGTTGGAACACTTTGGCTGGCTGGCTCAGTGCGTGGACGCGGTGTATGCGGTGGATATCGAGACCGCGCGGCAGCTCGGAGATCGGGCAGGGCGCCAAGTCGATGTCCTTGCTCCGGCTATCCAGCCTGCAATCCACAATCCGCTTCGCTCTTGGGAACAGCTGTCGGCTCCTGAATTCGACCAACGAGTGCTTTTCGATGGCTGGCTCGATCTACTGGAAGGAGCAGCTGAGGATCCACTGATCCGGCACTTCAAGGAGACACGCCTGCTGATTGCCGAGAGCGAGTGGGAGTTTGGTGGAGTCAGACTCAACGATAGTCCGGACTTCAAACGAAACGCGGCGGGGTGTCTGACTCCTGTTGGAAAGGCAGCTTTGGCCCGGATGGTCGGGGCCGAAATCTACCGGCGCTCGCCCCTGGTTCCCGACTGGCGGCGGGAACAGATGATCCAGCGGTCGATCGCCTGCGGGACCATCGTCGCTGACAGCGCTGGAGACGCGGATGGATGGGCCGGCCTGCCCCTGCGTGGTGGCCCCGATGATTTGGCCCGTCAGCTTGACGCCCTGCTGGTTGACCCCTTGGGGAGGGCTCGGATGCGGCATCTGGCGTTCCGCGAACTGTTCACGAACCACTGTCTGGCTGACCGGCTGAACCGGATCTCATCTGACGTAAGTATGGGAGTTCATTTCGGTCGGCGGCCAGCCACGGTGGCCTGCCTGCTGATCACGATGCGGCCCGAGTTGTTGGCCAGCTGTTTGGAGAGATTCAGAGCGGACAGGTACCCGCACAAGGAGCTCGTTGTGGTGCTGCACGGCCCGGACTTTTCTCTCGCTGAAGCGCGGGCGCTAGTACGACCTGGTGAGCCGATTTCCATTTTCCAGTTGGGCAAGCAGCTGAGCCTGGGGGACTGCCTGAATTTCGCTGCTGCCCAGTCAGAAGCGGAATACTGGGCCAAACTGGACGATGACGATATTTATGGGCCGAACTACCTGTCCGACATCATGCTCTACAGACGAGCCACGGACTTTCCGTTGGGGGGGAAGCCGGCTGCATTCATCTACTCCGACGGCGATCAGGAAATCCGCTGGGATCCTCGTTACGGAAGTGAGCGCGCCTTGCAATACCGTCGCGCCAACCGCGGCGAGCGCATTCACATCGCAGGAGGGACATTGATCGGCAAGCGCGAGGTCCTGCGGGAGGTCCCATTCTCTGACATCCGCCGCCGTGGCTCTGACACCGACCTGCTCCGACGTGCGGACGCGGCGGGGATCGACTTCGTGGCGTTCGACTTCTTCAACTTCGCACTGTTTCGAAGCGCTAAGGAAGGCTTTCATACGTGGAACAGCGACATGGAAGTCTCTCGACAGCGAACGGTTGCTGTTGGGGGAGCCCCCGACGTGGAGGCGATAATCCATGCGTGAGGTCGTCGCCAGTATCAAGCGCATGATCCGAGGGGCTTTCGACGCGGGGGAAGACACGCGTGCTTTGCCATCAGGTGCCAACGTGGCCGCTTCCGCTACGGCCCGGGATGGAGTGTATGCGCGAGGCTTCCTGCTCTCCCGGACAGGAAAGTCGCTGGAAACATTGTCGGATTGGCCACGTTGGAATATCGCAGATTGGCAGCTCTGGGTTGATCCCCGCGTACCGGTCAACCGGGCACGCGACGGAGGTCGGGAAGTGTGGATCGTGGGGGATGCATTCCATCCCTCAGGCCATGTCTTTCGGGAGGTGGCTGAATGGATCCTGAAGGGTGACCTGGAACACAAGCTGGACGGCCTGGCTGGACGTTTCCTCCTCATCCATCTGGATGGAACCCGCCTCGAGATCTATCACGACGCTCTAGGCGCTCGCAGTGTTTTTTACGGGACCAACGTGGTGGCGTCGCATTCTTCCTTGGCAGCGGAAGTTACGCGGGCGCGGCTGCGCGATTGGGTACTCCCCTTCATTACCTCACGCGCGTATCTCAAGCGCGATGTGAAGTATCTGCCTGGCCTGGATTCCCCGTTCGAAGGAATTCTCCAGCTCACGCCCAACTGCAAATTGCTGCCGGACAGGATGAGTGTCCAGCGGTACTGGCCGCGAGCTGCCCGCGTGGTCACGACGCCGGATACGGCTCTTGAAGCATTAATCGTGCACTTGGAGGGCTTGAAGGAGTACTTCCTCCAGAATGGGCTTAGACCGGTGATGGGGTTGACCGGTGGGACGGACAGCCGTGGAGTTCTCGCGGCACTGGGTGATCTCGGGCCAAAGATGTTCACTATCGTGCGCAGTCGTGACGGCCAGTCGGTCGATTCGCCAGACAGCCGTACGGCCCGCGCTTTGGCAGAATGCACAGGCCTTGACTTGCATATCGTCAAAGCAGCCGCACCTGCCCCGCTGGACAATGCATCGAGTTCCTTTGCAAAAGCCTTCCGGCGGAATACTGGCGAAGTCCGAGGAGCGAATGCTGGCTGGCTTGAGCACTGTATCGATCTTGACGCTGCTGACCACCTGTTTGTGCGGGGATTCGGGGGCGAGGTGATGCGGGGGTTCTACCGGCACATCGAGGACTTCGACGCCCCAGCCCTTGCGCACCTCTATGGCGTCCAACCCAATTCCAGGATGACCATTGACGCATTCGAACGTTTTGCCCGGACTGCGGAGTGGTCGGAAATCCAGGGCACGGGTTACCGGGCGGACGAGATGATCTATTGGGAGCACCGGATGGGCGTATGGGGTGCCAGTGCCCTTACAGAGGCGGACATGGTGTTCCGAAGCATGCCTGGATACAACAGCAGGGCGCTCTATGCCACGTTCCTGGGACTGCCCGGCGAAGTGGACCGAAGGGCGCTGTTCCATCTGGCCATTTCCCGTATGGCTCCGCACCTCGACGATGTGCCCTACGCAGCTTGAAATCCAGCCCCTGACAGCCCACAGAACGGGGCCCGGGGCCGCGGCTTTCGCGGCATCTGATCTCCAGGAGTTCCAAGAGTGAGTTCCGAAGCACCCGTGACGACAATGTGGCAGCGCCATTCCATCAGAGGGGACATCCAGGGCCTCCGGGCCGTCGCGGTCCTGCTGGTTCTCATATATCACGTCTGGCCGAGCGCTTTGCCGGGTGGATATATCGGCGTCGACGTATTCTTTGTCATATCGGGGTACCTGATAGTCGGGTCACTGGTAAAGGAGCTTGAGCGTGAGGGGAAGGTTTCCCTGCTCAACTTCTACCGCCGGCGCGCCAAAAGGCTGATGCCAGCGGCCTTGGCAGTGCTGGGTGCGGTACTGGTTGCAACGATCCTCTGGCTTCCACAGGCGCGTTGGGAAGACACGTTGTTTCAAGTGGTGTCCAGCGCGCTCTATGTGCAGAACTGGTATCTCTCCTGGAGCTCGGTCGACTACCTGGCCGCCGAGAACGCTCCGAGCCCGGTGCTGCATTATTGGTCGCTCTCAATTGAAGAGCAGTTCTACATCCTCTGGCCGATAGTCATGGTTGTAGTGGGCTGGATATTGACCCGGCTGAAGCTGCCAGTACGGACTGTAGTCGGGTGGGTATTGGTTACGGTTTTCTCGGCCTCATTTATCTCCTCGATCGTAATAACCGCAGAGTCACCTCCGCAGGCGTATTTTTTCAGCCACACCCGTTTCTGGGAAATCGCGCTTGGGGGGCTCATCGCAACCTGGCTGCCCGATCTCAAGTTGAGCCACAGCGTCCGGGCGACGCTTTTCGCAGTTGGCCTCGCGCTCGTACTGGTGGCCGGCTTCACCTATGGAGGCGTCGCGTTCCCCGGATGGCTGGCCTTGCTGCCAGTGGCCGGGACCGGCCTGATTCTTATCGCTGGCGCTTTCAGTGTGGGTCACTTCAAAGGATTGGATGCGCCGCCCCTGAGGTATGTCGGAGACATCTCCTACTCCCTGTACCTCTGGCACTGGCCGATCATCGTCTTCTATATCGCATGGAAGGGTGATGTCACTGTGGCGAGTGGTTTGGGAATCATCCTGATCACCTTCTTTGTCTCGCATCTCTCCTACCGCTACATCGAAGAAAGGTTTCGCCACCGGAGCGTCACCCTGAGCATGGGGCCGCTGGCCTCCGGGTTCGCTGGTGCGGCGGTCGTGGCTGGTTGCAGCTTGCTGCTTTACGCAGGGGTGGTATCGACCGCGCGCCCGGAAGCCGCCAGCAGAGACGCTGTCACAAATGACTATCCGGGTCCTGCGGCGCTGGTGGACGGTGCAAAGGTTCCCGCTGATGTGCCGTTGCTACCGGCACCTGCCCACCTCCTGCGTGACCGGTCCGTGGTGTACGACTCGGGATGCCACCAGAACCTGCGTTCTGCAGAAGTTTCCACATGCGTCTTGGGCAGGGAAGACGGGAAGTTCACGGTAGCAGTGGTGGGCAGCTCCCACTCAGTCAACTGGCTGCCGGCGATTGACCTGCTCGGACGCAGGAACGACTGGCGTGTGGTCTCGATCACCAAGTCTGCGTGCGGGTTTCAGAACAATGACCCGCAAGCCTGCAGAAGCTGGCATGAGAACGTGGCTGCGTACTTGCGCGAAAATACACCCGACCTCGTCGTTGTTGGGGAAAGTGTAGGTCAGAGCGACAACAGTAAAGCGCAAGAGCAAATAGCCTCAAGGCTTGAAAAAATCATTCAGCTGGGTGTGCCGGTCATCGCCATCAGTCCGACGCCAAGGTTGGAAAAGGCTCCGGCGGATTGCCTGCCCCATCGAGTCGGCGAATGTGAGGTGTCCTGGGATATCGCTATGCGGGTCAATGCCTTCGCACTCGCACAGCAAAAGCTGGACAATCTTTACGTGGTCGACATGACGGACGCGATATGTCGACCCCCGACCTGCGGCGCCGTGGTGGGGAATCTCGTCGTGTTCAGGGATCGACATCACCTTACGGCAACGTACTCACGAGCCTTGGCTCCTTATCTCCAAGCGCGCATTGCAGAGCTGCTGCCAAACTTGGTTCCGATCAATGAGATGCCTTGGAATAACACCGTCACCCACCTAGATCAACCCGACAATGCAGGTGCGATACTCCGCTGCGGAGGGTTCGACAATAAGTCAAGTCCGTTCGCAAGGTCATACCGGTTGCAGTACAGCGACGGCCAGATCAGGCTCCGACGGGGAGACGTGGAAACGAAAGAAAATGGCTTCGAGACCTGGGACGGCGAAGTGAAGGGAGAGGTGGTGCGTATTTCTGGCAGCTATCGCGAAGGAAGTGGGGGCGTCAAGTCCGTCGAGCTCATTGGCACTGTGATCGATGGGGTGCTTCTCGCAGGGGGAAGTCGAGGCCCCAGGAGCTGCTCGGTATACTGGTCGCCCCCCGGTGATCTGTTTACTGAGGCCCGGAAATGACGTTTTTTGAAGCCCCCAATCCCAACGGATTCTGCGAGATTTCGCAGATACGACGTTTGACCGTACAAAACTCGAGCTGGAGAAGACTGAATGAGTAACAAGACCTCACTACTGCGTAAGGCGGTTTTAGTTGCGCTGGTGTTGGCTGGGGGCGGGCTTCTCATCGCTGGAGTGGTGATCGCGCAGCCCGCGATCGCCATGGTCGGCGTCGGGGCTTGGGTTTTGGTGGTTATTGGATTGATGTGGGGCGTCCGTTTTCGCCTTGACCAAGCAGAGCTGTCCCAGGCTTCGGCGCGCGACGAAATATTGGAACAGTGCTACGAAAATCGTTTGCGCGTGGACCGCATCAGAGAATCTCAACTTAAATTGCACAGCCGCGTGGCTTTACAGGGGATGACAGCTGTTCGGGAGCAGGAGGCACTCGGCAGGCAGCTGGATGAAGTAATAGAAGCAAATAAATGTGCCAATGACGACACACAGAGGCTCGTTTTGCGCGCATACCGTGAAAGCCACGCGGAATGGACTCGCGTGACGGCTTCTTTGGACCACCAAAAGGAGTGGTTCAATGAACAGCGCCGGTCAGCGTCAGACGTGCTCGGGCGGCTCGAAATCATAGTTGCTGAGGTCAAGAAGGCCTCGGCGCTCCTCGACGACGTGCGGAGCGTGGGTGGTGAAGATTCGCGACAGATTATTGAGAATCTGCGGGAGCAAAGCAATGCCGGCAAAAGAGTCGCTAAGCAATTGTCGGGGCAACTTGAGATTGTGCTGGCAGGGATGGAGAAGTCTCCAGACCTGCTTTTGAAGCTGATGGAGGAAATGCGGGGCGGTACAAAACAGCTTGACAAGTCTTTGTCACAGACAAGTTCAGCACTGATGCGCAAGCAGGACAGGACGAAGCGGGAAGTATCCCAATCTCTTGAGGCACTGTCCCAGCTGAGGGAACTGGTGCCAATGAAGCCGCCGTATCCGCTTCTTGATGGGTGGGCCATGGATCCGGTTTCGATGCTGTCACTGCTGCAACTAGTGGTGAGCAGGAAGCCACGTCTGATAGTGGAATGCGGCAGCGGCACCTCCACTGTCTGGTTGGCGGCGGCCCTGCGGCAGATTGGCAGTGGCCGGCTTGTGACCCTCGACCATTTGGGTGACTACGCGCAATTGACTCGTGAAGCCCTGGGTGAGCAGAAACTGGAAGAAATCGCTGAGGTAAGGTGCGCCCCGCTTCTGGATTTCGAGGTGGGGGGCGAGGAAGTCAAGTGGTACGATCCCAGCGCAGTGTCCGATCTTGCTGGGGTCGATTTTCTGCTGGTTGATGGGCCACCGGAAGCTACAGGCCCCTTGGCACGTTATCCAGCGCTCCCAGTGATGGCTCACAGCCTCAGAGCCGGCGCGCTTATCGTGCTGGACGATACCGATCGCAAGGACGAAAGTCAGATTATTGAACGCTGGCAATCCAGCTTCCCACAGCTTGGGCCAAGTCGGGCTGTGGGCCCCCGGACCTCGGTGATGGAATGGGATCCGCAGAAAGCCGGATAGTCCATCTCTCCCGCTTCCTGGGCCCTCTACTGCTAACTGAATCAGCTTGAGAATGAAGGTGCGAAGGCGTGAATAGGGTTTCAAAGCTGGGGGCCAACAGGGCGGTGCGCAGAGACCTTGGCGGGATTTCCAATGGGCCCGTGGGGAGCTTTGCCAAAGGCAGAGGTGTTGGAAGCCGCTCAACGGAATTAGCTCTCGCGGTCTATCCTCCCAGTGTCGAAAATTACCTGGAGGCTCTCGCATCGAAGGATGGTTTGCGACGGCTGCACCGTAGTGTCCTTCGAACGGCCTCGATTGACGCGCGGGAGTTGCTCGCGGCCCATGTAACTCAGCGCACTCTCACTTGGAGTGGATTGCGTAACGCGCTGCTCAGGTACTGTGTGGATGGGGCTCTGAACCCGCAGGTTGACTCTATTCTTGCCCGCCTGCCGGCATTGCCCTTGATGATTCTGGCACGCGTTGTTGCTTTGCAGAACCTTCGGCCCACTGATCGTCGGGTCGCATTAGCTCTGTATCAGAGAGTGCTTGCCCATCGAAGCGCCTCCGTGTTCAGGAAGCCGCACGGAAAGTTGTATCTGGATCTCGCGTTTCAGTTTTCCGACCGGCCAGCGGTGAAGCGGGGATTACGCGAATTCAAGCTTGATCCAATCGAGCACGTGGCCATGACGGCGGATATGCTCAATCCTGCTCTGGCGAATGGATCCGATGAAAGTACGTGGCTGGCTGCCGTGAATAGATTTACCGAAAGGGAGACCGCCGTCAGAATGACTCTCCTGCCGCAGCCTGGCCGTGCGTTTGATCGCCTGAATACAACCCGGGTCAGCCCTGTTGAAGGCGGTCCTAAAATTACCGTGGCGTTGACGGCCTGGTGTCCTGACGACGGATTGGTGACCGCATTTCGCTCCATCCAGAACCAGTCATGGAGGAATCTGGAGATCCTTGTCATGGACGACAACTCGCCTCCGGAGTTCCTTCCATTGCTTCGCTCGGTGGTTGCGAGCGACCCGCGGGCCCGCCTCGTCCGTATGCCTCGAAATGGAGGGACATACCTGGCCCGCAACCGGGCGCTTGACGAGGCCAGCGGTGAGTTCTTTACCGTGCATGACAGCGATGACTGGGCGCACCCGGAAAGGATTGAACGCCAGGCTCGGCTGCTGGTTGACAGTCCCGAACTGGTCTCGTGCTCCAGCAGGGCCCTTCGCGCTGACGATGATCTGGTTTTTACTCTTCCGGGGGTTTCCCCATCGCGTGAAAACGCTTCATCCCTCATGTTTCGGCGCAATGAAGTCATGGCTTCGATCGGCTATTACGATCAATCAAGAAAAGGTGCGGATACCGAATATGCACTTCGCATGCGCCAGCACTTCGGCCGCGACTCACATCGCACGCTCCAGGAGCATCTTGCTCTTATTCGGCTGCGCGTGGGGTCCCTTTCACGGGACGAGTTCAAGCCTGGCTGGCGGCATCCTTCACGCTTGACGTACCGTTTGGCCTATCAATGGCATCACACACAGCGCATCGCCGCCGGGCTGCCACTATATGTAGGGCGGGACGGCGACGGAGCGCAACGCGTTCGCCCCGTCAGGTTCGTAGTGGATCAGAAGTGTGAGGAAGTGCAGCGGCGGCGACAGTGGGACGTGATGTATGTCCTCGATCTCCGCGCTACAGCAGAGCAGCCGCCGTCCTTCTTGGACGAATTGGTGCAGCTTGTAGAAGCGGGTCGCAAGGTGGCGGTCATGCACATGGAGTCGTTCCTGTATCCGCTTGTCGCGGAGGTTGAGCCCTATGTTCCTGAGTTGCAGCGGCTGATCTCAACCGGTGTGGTGGGAGAGGTCCTGATCACAGATGACGCCGAAGTAGAGACAGTGGTGATCCGGGATCCCTCCTCACTCCAGTTCGCCGCATCCATGAAGGTCGCTGCCGCCGCGAACCGTGTGCTCGTTCTTCCGGAAGGTACGTCGCAAGGTCGGAGCGTTGCGGGTTGGACCTATTCTCCAGCCGACGTGGAGGAGCATGCTTACCGCGTCTTCGGACGGGAAGCGGTATGGGTGATGGACGATATCCAGCTAGGGACTTGGAGGACTCCGCTGAGCGCAGCGCGGAGGATCATCCCACGCAACTGGGTCATCCCCGGCACGCGTCAGCTTTGGCGTGCGCCTCGTCCGCTCTCAGACGCAGTCCGGCCCGTTCGTTTGGGGCGTATCGTGCTCGACGAGCAGGATGTAGAATTTCTTTCCCCGGGTCTGGCAGGCTTGAATTCCGCGGCGATTGAATGCCTGTCCCTTTTTGTCAGCCCTGCGGTTGAGGGCGTGGCACGCACCATCGCATGGTCTCCAGGCTGGAGGGTAGAAGTTGGCACGCAGCCAGAAGACATCTACTACGCGCAAGTTGATGTACTGCTACTGCATGGAGCGGCGCCGCGCAACGTGGCTCATCTGCGACATGCAATGGAGGCTGCAGCATCCGGGTGTATCGTGATCGGCGATGAGGGCTGGGACCACCTGCTGGGCCGGATGCTTTGCTGTTCCCTCGGGGAAGTTCCTGCTGTTCTTTCCGAGATCTATTCATCAACGGAGCTGGAACATCATTATCGTTCTGCTACCGTCAGGCAGCTTGATGGAACGAGCAGCCTTGAGTGCTTTATCAAGACAGTTGCTCCGGTGTGAACTGTTCCGGAAATAAATATCCCGTATCTATCCCCGCAGATAATAAAAAAGATGATGAGATCCATTGAAGATACGCGCCTTGCAGTAATTGGCCTCGGATACGTGGGGCTCCCTTTGGCGGCGGCATTCGGGCGGAAGATGAATGTCATCGGGTATGACATCAATGCCGAACGAATTAGTGAGCTGGCGTCTGGCGTCGATCGCACCTTGGAGGTGTCCGGCGAGTATCTCGCCGCCACACCTGGTCTCAGCTACACGGACAAAATACAGGACATCTCGAAATGCAACGTATATATCATTACGGTTCCAACGCCAATCGATACTGCGCGCCGTCCAGACTTTGATCCCTTGCTGAAATCGAGCGCCGCAATCGGGTCGGTCCTCAAGCAGGGCGACATTGTTATTTACGAATCAACGGTATACCCCGGCGTCACCGAGGAGGTCTGCGTCCCGGTCCTGGAGGAGGCTTCGGGACTGAAATTCAACAAGGACTTCTATTGTGGCTACAGCCCGGAGCGGATCAACCCCGGTGATAAGGAGCGCACCGTCACCAAGATCATGAAGGTCACGTCCGGCTCAACGTCAGAGGTGGCCGATTTCGTTGATTCCCTCTATGGGCTGATCATCGAGGCCGGTACCCACAAGGCGAGTTCGATCCGCGTGGCCGAGGCTTCCAAAGTGATCGAAAATACCCAGCGCGATGTCAACATCGCTCTGATGAACGAGTTGGCCATGATTTTTCACCGCGTGGGTATTGATACCCATGAAGTATTGGCGGCAGCAGAAACCAAGTGGAACTTTATGAAGTTCCGGCCGGGTCTTGTCGGCGGACACTGCATTGGTGTGGATCCGTACTACCTCGCGCACAAGGCGGCAATGCTCGGGTACAACCCTGAACTTATTCTGGCCGCCCGTCGTATCAATGATGAAATAGGCCCGCACGTTGCCAACCGTGTACTGCGCCTGATGGCTAAGGTCCGCTTGAATATCGTCGATTCGCGCATCCTTGTACTTGGTCTGGCCTTCAAGGAGAACTGCCCGGACCTGCGCAACACGAAGGTGGTTGACGTGCTCCGCGACTTGCAGGAGACCAACGCGCAGATCGATGTATACGATCCATGGGTCGATCCGGAAGAAGCCAGACGGGAATATGACGTCCAACTTGCCGGTAAGCCCGCAGCCGCCACGTACGATGCTGTCATCTTGGCGGTCGCGCACTCCCAGTTTCTGCCTGACTCCGGATTCGACCCGAATTCGCTACTAAAGCCCGGCGGAGTTGTGTTCGATGTGAAGGGCGTTCTGCCAGTCTCACAAAATGTACATCGACTGTAAGGAGACCGTTATGATTCGCATTGGAACTCTCGCGATAATCGCTTTGGCACTTTCCGCATGTGGCTTCGATAAACCCCCGCAGGGAGCCACCAATGGCCAAGCATCGAAACCGGTGCCGGGGGTAGAGTCGCAAGAGCCGGGGGTGCAGGAGCCATTGGCAACTATTGACCACCTCGAGGTGTTTGCCGCGCAGCTCGTTGAAAAGGGCCCCGGCGCGTTCCGGTTCGACCGCATCCGCGACGCGCGTGAGGGTGGTCAGGAGAGGCAGGTCTTCGTCGAGATGCTGGGTGCGGACGACCAGGCGGCGGCGGATATATCTGCGGACATCCTCGAGTCGGCTGGGTTCGTTCCAGGCCACAGCTTCGGTGATGAGAACGGCATCCGGCTGAGCTACACCTACAATGGAGGTGAACCGGTACGGGTGCTGGTAAGGACTCGCGAAGCGCACTCCAAACTGGCAAACGTAGAGGCTACGTCGTCAGTCTATCTGACGCAGCCGGTGACTAATCCGTAAGCCGGAGTGAGCCACAGGGGGAATCACGCATTGAACGTTACGGAGGGAACACGCACCTTTCGCCCGGAGATCCAAGGTGTCCGGGCGATTGCGGTTATTGCAGTTCTCATATTCCATCTTTGGCCTTCGATCCTTCCGGGTGGGTACGTCGGTGTTGACGTATTCTTTGTAGTCTCCGGCTTCCTCATTACCGGGCTGCTCCTGCGGCAGGTTGAGCGCACGGGAAGGATCCAGGTACTGGATTTCTACGCAAAGCGCATCAAAAGACTGCTTCCCGCCGCGACGCTGGTGCTGGTCGCCGTGGGAACGTGCGTGTCACTGCTACCGATTCTGCGTTGGGCAGATACGGCAAATGAGATCGCAGCGAGTGCCCTCTACGTTGAGAATTGGTGGCTCGCAGCGAAAGCCGTCGACTACCTTGCGGCAGAGGCTGCTCCAAGCCCGCTGCAACACTTCTGGTCTCTTTCGGTAGAGGAGCAGTACTATATTGCCTGGCCACTGATATTTTCGGTGCTCGGCGCATTCGGCTTGCTTCAGCGTTTCGGCCCGAGGCGAACCTTTGGGGTCGCCGTTGTCGTGATCGGCCTCGCATCACTTGTTTACTCGATCTACATAACGCCCAAGAATCCTGGGCTAGCCTATTTTGCCACTACCACCCGAGCCTGGGAGCTGGCACTAGGTGGCGCGTTGGCGGTGTTTACCGGCTGGGAGCGCATCCCTGAATTTGTGCGACGACTTCTCGGTATTATCGGTTTGGTAATGGTCGTCGCCGCCGTAATGGCGTTCAGTGGCGAGACGGTTTTCCCCGGCTATGCAGCCGCGCTGCCAACAGTCGGCGCTGCCCTGCTCATCGTCTCTGGAGACTCGAGGAGCGTTTGGTCGGTTTTCTCGATTTTAAAGAGTAAACCGTTTCAGTATATAGGCGACCTGTCGTATTCGCTTTATTTGTGGCACTGGCCGGTAGTTGTCTTCTATGCCTATATTGCCGCTCGAGAAGTTGGTTTAGTCGATGGGGTGGTGATTGCGTCCATCTCCCTTGCCTTGGCGCACCAAACTAAAGAATTAGTGGAAGATCAATTCCGTGCACCTGAATTTGCGAGTGGTGCGTGGTGGAAGCCGTTTGTATTTGCGGTAATGTGTATCGCACTCCCTATTATCTGTTGGGCGGCCATCAATTTTCAGGTCGGTCGACATGCTTCGTACAGTTATACCGCGCCTGAACGGCTGGATGTTGTCAACTACCCGGGAGCTTTGAGTCGTACCCACGGAATCCCCGCGCCGGCGAATGTCCCATATATTCCAGAAATACTAAGAGCAAAGCATGACAGGGGAGATTCATACGAGGATGGCTGCATTGCCGGGCTGACCGAGACGGCCGTGCGGGAGTGCAGGTATGGAAGTAGTGACGCAGCCCGACATGTGGTGATTGTTGGAGACAGTCACGCAGTTCATTGGATTCCTGCACTGCAGTTTCTGGCGAATCACGGTGACCTGAGGGTTACTGCGTTTACAAAATCAGCATGCGCGGTGGTTGATCTGACCGTAGAGGGGTTAGAGCGTGATCAGCATATTTCTTGTCTGGCATGGTCGCGCAACGTAATTCAGCAGCTACTCGCGCTTAAGCCAGATGCGGTAATTTTTGCGCATTCACAGTATTCGCTCGCGAGTATGAAAAAGGATCGTCAAGAGAGCGCGGATGCGATAGCGGATAGCCTGACGTATACATGGAGACAGCTGGATAAGGCAGGAATTCATGTGTACGCCATTGCCGATACTCCGTCTTTCAGCACCGATGTGCCCGACTGTTTGAGCGGGGCTGGGGGTTCATTGGAAAGTTGTTCTCGGCCGCGCGTGAGGGCGTTGCCTCAGATTGACCCTCTGAAAATCGCGGCCGGACGGTTCCCAGGCGTCCGGTTGCTTGATTATTCCGACGTGCTGTGCGGGCCTGAAGTTTGTTCTCCGGTGGTGGGCAATGTTCTCGTTTGGCGAGACGCTCATCATATGACTGCAACATTTTCGCGCACCTTGGCGGGGGAGCTCAGTCGGGATTTGTCTCCACTGGTTCGAGAAATCAGCGTCGCGGACTTTGGCTTGGAGGTCGCGGATAACGGGCGGCATCCTGCCGTCGCGATGGCAACCGCTCGACCATGCCCAACGGTGGAATCTTGCTTGGGGTCATTCACGCCGTCACTGGTGGCGGTGAAAGGAGACGTTCCAGCAGCTTATGACGAGGGATGTCATGTCGATCAACGCACCGATGAGCCAGCTGCGTGCACCATGGGCCCGGCTGGTGCATCCGTGCGAATGTTCGTCGCGGGAGACTCACATGCTGCTCAATGGTTGCCTGCCTATAAGCTCGCGGCGGAAGGTTTGGGCTGGAAAATACAAAGTTTCACTAAGTCTGCCTGTTCGTTTTCAGACCTCATGGTCAGGGGGGGAGTGTCGGGGCAAGAATATGTCTCGTGTCGCCGGTGGGGTGAAAGGTTACTGGACCGTATCGAGAAGGAGCGGCCCGATTATATTCTTGTTTCGCAGTCCGTTGCGTATCAAGTGGCTGGTCTTAGGCGTGAAGAAAGCTTTGAGCCATTGGTTAATGCGTACACTCGATACATCAAAAAAATACAGGGTTTTGGGGTTGTCCCAATAATCCTTGCGGACACGCCGCGGCTGGGCATCAATGTTCCAGAATGCCTGGCAGGGGTGGGGGCGACGTTTGAGGGATGCAGCAGAAAGTCTGCCCCTCTGTTGGCTCGCAAAGACCCGCTGGTCGCTGCGGCGGTTAGGGCGGGGGCAGCAACAGTTACGCTAAACGACCATATCTGTACAGGTGAGCACTGTAAGCCCGTGGTGGACGGCATCTTAATCTGGCGTGATTCACATCACGTAACTGCTACGTTTGCTGAAAGTCTTGGTGATGAACTGGCAGAAAAGCTGCGTTTAGCGGCGAGCGCACTATAGCATTGCAAGGCAGCGTCCTAGGCTGTGTAGGCCTTTTGCTGTTTTCGCGCTCCCGCCTTACAGGCTAAACGGGATCGATGCTGAGAGAGTCGGCAGCGGCGCCCTGCCACATAGATAGTTCCTTATTTCGGAGTAGGTATGAGCTGGAAGGTCGAAGACGGTACTCTTACGTTCACTCGTGGAAAACTAGAGCTCTACTGGCGTATGCCAGAGGGCTTCACGATACCGTCATCGCCATTGCTCTCACTGGCGGAATATATTCTGTTCACTCCTTTCGGAGAAAAAGTTAATGTAGTTAGCTCTTGTGAGGTGCCGGGAAACAAAGTCGCGATAGCGTTTTCCGGTGGCGTAGACTCCGCAGCTGCAATGCGTCTCTTGCCGGATCCGATAGCGGTCTATACCCAAGTTGCAAAACCCTCTGGACTGCACAAGATTGAAAATGCGCTCTTATCCGTGGAAGAGGTGTCAGGGCTGGCTGTCGTAAGTAACTACGATCAGCTGCCGACAGTGTTTGGGAAGCGCCGCGGTTTCTTTGGTGCCGCAGGGTTTACTGTTACTGCAGTTCTGCTCGCAGAGCACCTGGGGTTGGATACTATCGGCGACGGAAACATACTTGAGTTCGCATATCTAAGGACTCGCCATGGACATGGCACTGCATACTTTGAACGTAATTACAGGTCGATGCAGGAGGCTTTCCGGGCCGTGGGCCTGAATTACTGTATGCCGTGTAGCGGACTGACGGAAGTTAGCACCACCAAGATTGCTCGTGGATATAAGTACGCGATGGGTTGCATGCGGGGGGTCAACGGATCTCCCTGCCTGCAATGCCTGAAGTGTTACCGAAAGATGGCGATCTCCGGGGCGCCGATTTCGAGCAATCCTGAGACAGAGAGAGCTCTCAATAAGGAATGGATTCCCGTGCTTGGGTCTCTCCTTTGGGCGCGTGACCATTGTGGGCTTGTACATCCGCGCTTAGAATGCGTGGATAAAAATTATAGTTGGGTAGACAAGTGGTACTCAAAGTCTCTGGAGCTGATGCCGGAGCAGTTGCGTGGGTACTTGGCTGAGCGCATTTCCAGTTTTGGTATTGAAGAGTTGTCGGATATGGGGGCGCTGACTGAATGGTCAGCCTATGTTCCTGTGAAGGGATGAGTGCTTTCATTCTGTGAATATTTTTAACCGAAGCTCTTGGCGATGGCGAGCAGAAGGCACCAGTTAGTGTCTCGCCGGATATCGAGGGGCGCGGGGAATCATCCCCGTAGAGTGCTTTTCCCAAGGCAGGAGACCAGCCCGACCTTCCGCCAAGGATATTAAGTAGTGGGTGGAGCACGTCCAAGTAGGTATGGGCGCAGCTGAGGCGATCGCCTTTTGCTGAGTGCCAGTCCCCGATCTGGGGGCTGCGCGAAGCGTATGACAGCAATGACGGAAGAGGTTCTAGTGGGGAAGGGCCGCCATCCCGTCCAACAAGTACGACAACTGGTCAGTAGTAGTGTCGCTGGCTCGGTGGTCCACAGAGGAGAAATACTCTTTTTATGCGCAAAGGGGGCTGGTGGGGTTCGCTATTCGAGCGCAAGGCGGGGTGTTTATAGCCCAGCGTTTGGGGTTTCCTGAAAGGTGCTTTGATCCAACAATCGGATTCTGCGCACGCCAAGGGCCGGAGGACAGCAAAAGGTCTGTGTTTACTTTCCGGGAGGCTGGCCGATCTCGACCGAAGCCGCAGGTTCGATCAAAATTTAGTTATCGCCAAAAAGGTCGCGTGTATATACCTTGGCTATTACATCACCCAGCTGTGAATCCCGCCGATTTGCGACGATCACATCACTCGTCCGTTTGAACTCTGGGAGGTCGTGGATCACTTTAGAGTGATAGAACTCATCCTGTTCAAGTTCCGGCTCGTACACCACCACCTCGATACCCTTCGCCTTGATCCGCTTCATGATCCCCTGGATGCTCGAGGTGCGGAAGTTGTCTGAACCGGCCTTCATAATCAAGCGGTAAACGCCAACCGTTGAAGGCTTGCGTTTCAGAATCTCCTCGGCGACGAAATCCTTTCGTGTCGAGTTCGACTGGACGATGGCCTGGATCAGGTTCTGGGGCACGTTCTCGTAGTTGGCCAGCAGCTGCTTGGTGTCCTTGGGCAGGCAGTAGCCGCCGTATCCGAACGATGGGTTGTTGTAGTGGTTTCCCACGCGCGAATCCAAGCACACGCCGTCGATGATAGAGCGGGTATCCAGGTTGTGCGCCACGGCGTAGCTGTCCAGTTCGTTGAAATACGCCACCCGCATTGCGAGGTAGGTATTGGCGAACAGCTTGATAGCCTCGGCCTCCGTCGAGTCGGTGAGGACGATGGGCGCATCCTTGCTGGCGGCGCCCTGGCGAAACAGTTCAGCAATGCGCTGGGCGCGCTCGGAGCGCTCGCCCACGATGATGCGGCTGGGGCGGAGGTTATCGTGCAGGGCCTGGCCTTCGCGCAGGAATTCCGGTGAGAACAGGATGTTCTGCGTGTTGAAACGTTCGCGCAGCGAAGCGGTGTAGCCCACCGGTACGGTGGATTTGATCACCACCACGATGTCCGGATTGATCCCGAGGGCGGCAGCAATGACGCTCTCCACCGAGCTTGTGTTGAAGTAGTTGGTCTTTTCGTCGTAGTCCGTGGGCGTGGCTACGATCACCAGCTCGGCGTCTGCAAACGCCGCTGGAGCATCGGTGGTGGCGCGGAGTTCCAGCGGAACGGACTTGAGGAAATGCTCGATGTCCCGATCCTTGATCGGCGATTCCCCGCGGTTGATCTGATCGACCTTGTCGGGGTTGATATCAAGCGCTGTCACCTGGTTGTGCTGCGCAAGCAGGATGGCATTGGAGAGGCCGACGTATCCGGTTCCGGCGATTGCGATCTTCATTGCGTCTTGTGTCCGTTCGCTCATTCAGTTGATGCCGGTCGGGGCGGCCGATGGGGCGCCCGCAGTCCAGCCGGCTTCGATGTGTTCCACGATGCGGATTGCCGCCATTCCATCGCCATACGGGTTGCGGGCGTTGGCCATGGCAGCATATTTGTTCGTGGACCCCAGCAGCTCCAGGGCAGCGTCATGGATCCTGTCGGGATCGGTGCCAACCAGCCGCGCGGTGCCGGCGCTCACGGCTTCGGGGCGCTCACTGACATCGCGCATCACCAGTACCGGCTTCCCCAGCGAGGGAGCCTCTTCCTGGATGCCGCCCGAGTCGGTGATGATCAAGTCGGCGCGCCGCATCAACTGGACAAAGGGCAGATAGTCGAGCGGTGCGATGAGATGCACGTTGGGCCGATCGCCCAGCAGGCGCTGTACGGGTTCCTGCACGTTCGGGTTGAGATGGACGGGATAGACAACTTCCACATCGTCCAGTTCGGCAATCCCGCCCAGCGCACGGCAGATGTTTTCGAAACCCTCGCCAAAGCTCTCGCGGCGGTGACCGGTAACCAGGACCAGGCGCCGGGACGGCGCGAAGGAGGGGAGGGTGGAGTCCAGTTGGGCTGATAGCCCCTGATCACCCTGGATCCGTGCGACCGACTGCAGCAGGGCGTCGACCACGGTGTTACCGGTTACATGGATCCGGGCTTCCTCAACTCCCTCGGCCAGAAGGTTGGCGCGGGCGCCGATGGTAGGAGCGAAGTGCAGCTGCGCCAGCGGGGTGACGAGGCGCCGATTCATTTCTTCCGGCCAGGGCGCTTCCATGTTGCCGGTGCGAAGTCCGGCCTCGACATGACCCACGGGGACGCGGGCATAGAACGCAGCCATCGCGGCGGCCAGGGTGGTGCTGGTATCACCGTGTACCAGTACAAGATCCGGCTTGCGTCGTGAGATCACTTCCGACAAGCCGATGAGGATGCGGGAGAACAGGTCGGGCAAGTCCTGATTGGTTCGCATCAGGTCCAGGTCGTCATCCGGAACGATGCCGAACAGCTCCAGAACCTGGTCGAGCATCTGGCGGTGTTGGGCGGTCACCGCCACCAGGGTCTGGACGCCCGGCCGAGCGCGAAACGCTTTGATGACGGGCGCCATCTTGATGGCCTCCGGCCGGGTGCCAAAGACAACCATGACCTTCCGGTGTTTCAAAGAGCCGCTTCCAACTCCGGCAACACCTTGAACAGGTCCCCCACCAGCCCGATGTCCGCGATCTCGAAGATCGCCGAATCCGCATCCTTGTTGATCGCCACGATGGTGCCGGCGTCCTTGATGCCGGTGATGTGCTGGATGGCGCCGCTGATGCCGATGGCGATGTACAGCTCCGGCGCGATGATCTTTCCGGTTTGGCCAACCTGCATTTCGTTCGGCACGTAGCCGGCATCCACCGCCGCGCGGGAGGCGCCCACGGCGGCGCCGAGCTTGTCTGCGAAGTCGAAGATGATTTTGAAGTTCTCTTCCGATCCCACGCCCCGGCCGCCGGAAACCACGCGCTTGGCGCTCTGCAGGTCTGGGCGGTCGGTGGCGCCGGCGGCGAGGTCCACGAAGCGCGTGTGGGTGGGCAGTTCGGCATCGACGGTGACTGCTTCAACTTCGGCGTTTCCACCGGTGCCGGTTTCCCGCCAGGAGGCGGTGCGCACGGTGGCGACAACGGTCTGATCTGCCGGTGCTTCCACGGTGATCACGGCGTTGCCTGCGTAGATCGGACGGGTGAAGGCGTGGCTGGATTCAACCGTCATCACGTCCGACACCTGGGCGGTGCCAAGCAGGGCGGCAACCACCGGCATCAGGTCCTTGCCGAAGGTGGTGGAAGGGCCAAAGACGTGGCTGTAGCCTTCGGCCAGTTTGACGATCTGCGGAGCCAGCACCTGGGCGATCGGGTGAGCGTTGGCCGGATTGGCCACGGCCAGCACTTTGCGTACGCCGTCGATTTTTGCGGCGTCGGTGGCAACGGCGGCGGGGTCTGCGGCAAGCACGACGATATCAATAGCGTCGGGGTTCAGCGCTTTGGCGGCGGCGACGCACTTGGCGGTTGAGCTGTTGAGCTTGCCTTCGTGGTGCTCTGCGATGATGAGGACGTTGGGCATGGGGTTTTCCTTGGGTCTTCCAGGTCACGCGGTTTCGCGCGTATGACGCGCTCCTACAGGGAGGGCGCGTCCACGGAATAATGTGTCAGAGGAGGCCTTTTTCCTTGAGGGCGGCGACCAGTTCGGCGGCGTCCTTGACCATTACGCCCTTGCTGCGCTTGGGCGGTGCTGCGTAGCTGCTGGTCTTCAGACCCTGGCTCTCTTCCACGCCCAAGTCGGCGAAGGCGATGGTTTCCAGCGGCTTGCTCTTGGCCTTCATGATGTCCGGCAGCTTGATGAAGCGCGGCTCGTTCAGGCGCAGGTCGGTGGTGACCACGGCGGGCAGGTCCACTTCCAGCGTTTCCAGGCCGGCGTCGACCTCGCGGGTCACGGTGGCCTTGCCGTCGGCGATCACCAGCTTGCTGGCGAATGTGGCCTGCGGGCGGCCCCAGATCGTTGCCAGCATCTGGCCGGTCTGGTTGGCGTCGTCGTCGATGGCCTGCTTGCCCAGGATCACCAGGTCGGGCTGTTCCTTCTCGATCAGCTTGAGGAAGGTGCGAGCGGCGGTGAGCGGCTGGATTTCTTCGTCCGCGACCACGTGGATGGCGCGGTTGGCGCCCATGGCCAGGCCGTTGCGCAGGTGCGGCTGGGCGTTGGCGGGGGCGATGGTGGCGACCACCACCTCGGTGGCGACGCCGCTGTCGCGCAGGCGCAGTGCTTCTTCCAGCGCGATTTCATCGAAGGGGTTGGGCGAAAGCTTCACGCCATCGGTCACGACACCGGAGCCGTCCGGCTTGACCTGGATGCGGACATTGAAGTCCACCACGCGCTTGTAGCCGACGAGGATTTTCATCGATCGGGGGTTCCTTGACGTTGCCGGTCTGCCCAAGGCAGGCGGTAGGGGAAATTCCCACGATTTTACCGGGGGCTGGTGAAGTATGCGAATGACCGGCATTGACCGTCGCTGGAACCCTGGGTGAGTCCGGTTACAGCGTGTGGGTGACCTTGCTCAGGTTCGGAGGCCTGTCCGGGTGGTAGCCGCGATCAAAGGACAGCGCGTTGACCATCCGGTAGAAACTGAGGTTCTGGACGAACGGCGCAAGCAGCGGGGGCGTGCGGACCGAAGGCAGCAAGTGGGGGCCTGTTTCGGCGTCCAGACCTGTCGTCCACATCCTGCAACCCTTGGACCTGAGCTCTGCGGCGAGTGCGGTTGAGCCGGACTCGGTCTGATCCGGCTGGGAAAACAGCAGGAGGGGGACCGCATTGGCAGCCAGCGCCATCGGGCCGTGTTTGATTTCCGCCGCGCTGTAGGCCTCGGCGTGGAGACCGCAGGTTTCCTTCAGCTTCAGCGCGGCTTCAAGGGCTGTTGCCAGGCCAACGCCACGACCGACGACCAGTAAGCTGCGCTCTTCACGGAGTCCTTCCCTGAGGGGGCTCCAATCGGCGGTCCAGGCAGCGCTCATCGCCTCCGGCAGGGCCTCCAGCGTCTGGAGCATCAAGCGGTCGTTCTTCCAGTAGGCGGTGAGCTGCAACAGGGCGGAGAGTGAGGCCAGGTAGGTTTTCGTGGCCGCGACGCTGCTTTCCACGCCGACCTGCATCGGAATCACCGCATCGGCCAGTTCCGCCAAGGGCGAATCCTCGTGGTTGACCAGTGCCAGCACGCGCGCCCCGCCTTCTTTTGCTGAGCGGGCATTTTCCAGAATGTCAGGGCTCTGTCCGGATTGCGAAATGGCAATGAACAGTGCGCCCTCCATATTGCGACGGCTTTGATACACCGATGCAATGGCCGGAGGCATCGGTGTCGCGACCATCCCCAGCTCGCTCCCCAGCAGGTACCTCGCGTAGGTGGCCGCGTTGGAGGAGCTGCCGCGGCCACAGGTGAGTACGTAGCGGGGCGGAGTTTTGCGGAGCTCGGCTCCAAGGGACTGCAAGTTGGAGGCGTTTTTCTCCAGTTGCCCTGCAATCAGTCCTGGAGCTGCCGCTGCTTCGGCGTACATCAATGACTTTTCGGCACTGTCGTGCGTCGGTGGCAGCGAAACGGTGCGATTGGTGTCCAAGGACTTGTCCATAAGTTCGGCCCCGGGCGTATGGGCCGGGATTGGGCGCGCAACGGTAAGGCAGGGGATTTTACAGAGTGTGACGCAGAGCAGGGTATCTGGAAGATGCCGAGGAGCAATGGCCATGCCATCATCGGCGCGGCCCACGACGTCGGATAGTGCTTTGCGTGTGTTGTTGATCGCCTATGAATTCCCGCCCAGCCCATCGCCACAGTCGTTGCGCTGGGCGTTTTTGGTGCGCGAATTGCTGGAGCTGGGCACGGAAGTCCACGTACTGACCGCGGAAAACTGGTGGCCACTGACTTCGACCCAGCCTCCGCCCGGAGCCATCGTGCACCGTGCATGGCCCGGGGGTGTCGCTGGGATCATTGCTCTGTCCAGACGGTGGCGACGGCTGCGGGGTAGATCAGAACACGAGGCCGGGACGTCCGATGCCATATCGAACAAAGCGGGGGACGGCGCGGCGCAGCCCGGTACGGGGGCGATCAGCTCGGGTGCCGCAGAATCGAGACTGAACTGGAAGGGACGTACCGTGGATCAGCTCAACAAGCTGATCCGGCGCTTCACCTTTCCCGACGAGCGGGGTCGCTGGGAGCCATCCGCCCGCCGGGAGCTTGAGCAGCTGTTGGACAGCCTGCAACCGGATGTGGTGATCAGTTCACACGAGCCGGCTACGTCGCTCCGGTTGGGCCGGGTGGCGAAGGAGCGGGGGTTCCCATGGGTGGCGGACCTTGGCGATCCGGTGCTCTCCTTCTATACGCCGGAACGTTGGCGGAAGGGCTCCTTTGATGTGGAGAGTTGGACCTGCGCCCATGCTGACCGTGTCACGGTCACCACGGAGGCAGCGAAGCTCCTGCTGGCCGATCGCCATGGCGTGCCGGAATCCCGGTTCGAGGTGCTGACCCAGGGCTACGATGGCGCGCAAGTGCCCGAGCCGGCCGCGTTCGAATTCGACCCCGGCCGCCTGGAACTTCTGTACACCGGCAGTTTCTACCAGTTCCGCGAGCCACGCTCGCTGGTGGATGCTGTGCTTGCCAGCCCTGGGGCCCGATTGAACATCGCGACCAGCCGGGCCCCGGAGTGGCTGCTGCCGTTGCTGGACTCGCACCCGCAACAACTCCGTCTGCTGGGTTTCGTCCCGCATGCGCAGGCGGTTTCTTTGCAGCGCTCGGTCGATGTGCTGGTCAACATTGCCAACGACGACCCCGTGCACGTGCCGGGCAAGGTCTACGAATACCTCGGTGCGGGCCGGCCGATCCTGCACCTGGGCGACAACGAGGAAGACGTGGCCGCGCGCCTGGTGCAGAGACATCGGCGTGGTGTGGTGAGCGGCAACGGCGCCGCAGCGATTGCGGTGAGCCTTGCGCGACTGGTGGAAATCAAGCGGACGGGTGAATGGAGCACGCATTTCAGCCTCGATCAGTCCGGCGTGGAGCAGTACCAGTGGCAGTCCATCGCCCGCCGCCTGCATGCCCTGCTACAGGAAGTTGTAGGAGCGCGCCATGCGCGCGAAACCGCGTGACTTCCGTCGTCGCGGTGAGGCGTCGGATACGACGCGGTAACCGAAGCCATTCCGAGGGCCAGGTGTCACACGGCTTCGCGCGCGTGGCGCGCTCCTACTGTCCGTTGGTCCGATAGCGGGCGAGGGCGCCCGCGCTACACTTGCACGCAGGCAATTCTCCGAGGACTGCACGATGGTTGAGGCGACAGCCGTGGCCGGCGATTCCGCCGCTGCGAAGGGCAACCCCAGGGACAAGGTATTCCCGGATGCGAAGACCGCGTTGGCGGATGTGGTGGCCGATGGCCAGACGCTGGCGGTGGGCGGGTTCGGTCTGTGCGGTATTCCCGAGGCGCTGATCGCCGCGCTGCGCGATTCGGGCGTGAAGGACCTCACCGCGATCTCCAACAATGCCGGCGTGGACGGTTTCGGCCTTGGCCAGCTGCTGGAAACGCGCCAGATCAAAAAAATGATTTCGTCCTACGTGGGCGAGAACAAAGAGTTCGAACGCCAGTTCCTGGGCGGCGAACTCGAACTCGAGTTCAACCCTCAGGGCACGCTGGCCGAGCGGTTGCGCGCCGGCGGCGCGGGTATTCCAGCGTTCTTCACCGCCACCGGCTACGGCACCGTAGTGGCCGAGGGCAAGGAAACCCGCGAGTTCGACGGCAAGCACTACGTGCTGGAAACCGCCCTCACAGCCGATATTGCGTTGGTGAAGGCGTGGAAGGCCGACCGTGCCGGCAACCTGGTGTTCCGCAAGACCGCGCGCAACTTCAACCCGGCCTGCGCAATGGCCGGCAACGTCTGCGTGGTCGAGGTGGAGGAGATCGTGGAGACCGGCGAACTCGACCCCGACCACGTGCACCTGCCGGGCATTTACGTGGACCGCATCGTCCACAACCCCACCCCCGAAAAGCGGATCGAGCAGCGCACCGTGCGCGCCGACTGAGGAGAACGACATGGCCTGGACCCGTGACCAGATGGCGCAGCGCGCCGCACAGGAACTGACCGACGGTGCCTACGTGAACCTCGGCATCGGCCTGCCCACCATGGTGGCCAACCACATCCCGGACGGTGTCGACGTTTGGCTGCAGTCTGAAAACGGCCTGCTCGGTATTGGTCCGTTTCCGACTGAAGACGAGGTCGACGCCGACCTCATTAACGCCGGTAAGCAGACCGTCACTGCGCGGCAGGGCGCCAGCTACTTTGGCAGCCACGACTCCTTCGCCATGATCCGTGGCGGCCACATCGACCTGGCCATCCTCGGCGCCATGCAGGTGACCGGCAAAGGTGACCTGGCCAACTGGATGGTGCCCGGCAAGATGGTCAAGGGCATGGGCGGGGCGATGGATCTGGTGGCCGGCGTCAAGCGCGTCGTCGTGCTGATGGAGCACGTGGCGAAGGATGGCAGTCACAAGATCTTGCCGGAATGCACCCTGCCGCTGACCGGCGTGGGCGTGGTGAGCCGCATCATCACCGACCTGGGCGTGCTGGACGTGACCGAAGACGGCCTGAAACTGGTCGAACTCGCCCCCGGTGTCACCGAAGACGAGCTGCGAGAAAAGACCGGCTGTCCGCTGCTGTAGAATTCCGCCGGGGCCTCGAACGCGCGAGGCTGAAAGCAATGACAAAGGAACCACTGCGCTGCAGGTGGTAAGGGCAGTGCGGTCGCGATGGCGGAACCGAAAGACTCCAATCGGCTTTATTTCCCTCACATTGAAGGGTTGCGAGCGGTCGCCGCGTTGCTGGTCGCGGTTTATCACATCTACCTCGGGCGGGTATCCGGCGGGGTGGATGTGTTCTTCGTGGTGTCAGGCTTCCTGATCACCCTCAGCCTGCTGCACAAAGTCGACACATCCGGCCGCCTGCAATGGAAAGGCTTCCTCTCCGGGCTGGCGCTGCGGCTGCTGCCCGCCGCAGGGCTGGTACTGGTCCTTACCGTCGCACTGACGTTCCTGTTCCTTCCCGAAGCACGTTACTTCGAAACCATGCGGGAGGTTCTGGCCTCCTTCCTGTACGTCGAGAATTGGCAGCTGGCGGTCCAGGCTGTCGACTATTTGGACCGGGACAACGAACAAAGTCCGGTGCAGCACTACTGGGCGATGAGTGTTCAGGGCCAGTTCTACCTGATCTCGATATGCGTGTTCTTCGCTGCGATCCAGGTGGCGCGGTGGCTGTCGCGCGAGCTGTTACCGACGCTGGCGGCCGCCTATTTTGCGATCGTCGCGGTATCGCTGGGCTATTCAATCTACCAGACCTACTTTGGCAACCAGGTGTGGGCGTACTACGACACCTTTGCCAGGGTCTGGGAGTTCTGTCTCGGCGGCCTGTTCGGGCTTGCTGTCCATGTGCGGCGCGACCTGTCCTTGCCTGCGCTGCTTGGATGGGTGGGGCTGCTGGCGATCGTGCTGGTCGGAATGATCTTCCAGGTTGGCTCGGTGTTCCCCGGCGCGGCTGCGCTGGTGCCGACGCTGGCGGCAATCCTCGTCCTCTTTGGGGGCAGATCCGATGCGCGATGGTCCGTTGGGCGCCTGCTCGGATCGGCTCCGCTCCTGTCCCTGGGCGCCGTGTCCTATGGGATCTACCTGTTGCACTGGCCCTTGCTGGTGGTCTATCGCGAAGTTGCGCAGGTGACGTCGGTCGCGTTGGTTCCGGGGCTGATGATCATCCTGGTGTCTGTCATCGGGGCCTATGCGATCCGCAACTGGGTGGAGGCTCCGTTCCTGAGAGTAAGGAAAAAGGAACTCCCAGCCCGCCGCCGCGCGATCACAGTGCTTGGAGTGCCGCTTTTCGTAGGCTTTGCGGGGCTTTTCACCTGGCATGCCTTTCCAAAAGAGCCCACCCCGGTTGAGGTGGACGAATTCCCGGGAGCCCGCGTGCTGGACGGTTCGGCCCAATGGCAAGCTGATCTTGAGCCTGGCGAGTTCATCCCTGACCTGGCGACCGTTAAACGGGACCTGCCGCGGTCCTCTCGCGACGGCTGTCATGCCCGTCTCAACACCGACGAAGCTGCCTGGTGCGTTTACGGGGAGAACGAGGCCCACGTCAGGACCATCGCAGTGGTTGGCGGATCCCACTCGCAGCACTGGCTACCGGCCCTGGAAGAAATTGCCAAGCGCAATGACTGGCGGATCGTGTATTCCACATGGAGCATGTGCCGTTTCGAAATTCCGAGCCGCCTCCCGGGGTCCGGCGGCGCGTCACGCTGCAACAAGATCATGGAGGGCGCGATGCGGTTCCTGGTGGAAGACGCCCGGCCGGATCTTGTGTTTACGACTGCTAATTCAGGTCCCCATCACCGCCCGCCGGACAGGTTCATCACCCCTTGGGCGATCTTGAACGAGGCAGGGATCCGGGTAGCCGCCATCCGCGACAACCCTTGGATGCAGGATGACGTTTCCGACTGTGTCAGCAGGGCATCCGGAGATCTTTCCCACTGCGGGGCACAGCGGTCGGATGTGCTGGCCGATGACTTCGATGCTGCGCTGGCCCCGGGGAACGTCAATGTCATCGACCTGACCAATTATTTCTGCAACGACGAGCACTGCCCTCCAGTTGTCGGGAAGACTCTCGTGTATCGGGATCGGCACCACCTCACCACTCCATATGTCCTGTCTCTCCAGGAGGAACTGGAGAATGCTTTGCTTGCCGTCATGGAAGAACAGGCACCAAGAGAGCAACGTGAACTGCCGGGTCTCCGGGCCCCAGCGCCCACGGAGCTTATGGAGCGGTCACGGCGCGAGGTGGGAATCCAGGAGGAAATCCGGGAACTGTGGGAGTCCGCGTTTCCTCCATCGGGTACTCCGGTCGAGAGGCGCATTGCTGCCGTACTTGAATGTGGCCCGGCCGGGAGCGCGCCGCCGTTCGAAAGGTCGATGGAAGTGCAGGTTGCCGGCCACGAGATGATTGCGGTCAGTGGTGATTGGCGGCGTCGCGAGTCGGATTTTGATGCTTGGCGGGGACGGCTGGAAGGATCGACGATCCGGTTCAGGGGCCACTACCAGACTGGAAATTATCCGACGAGGCCAGTGGAACTTCACGGGACGTACGAGGACGGCGGACTGGAACTGGCAGGAACGCGCGGCCCACGGGCCTGCACTTTGAGGGCCCGGGACCGGTGATTTCGAACACGGGGTAGCGCTTGCAGGCACGGGATCGCCGCAATAATCTCGCCAAATCCCTGTCTCCTACAAGCCATATCTCCCGCGGCTGCGGAATTGGACCTATCGCCTCGGCCAGTTCAACAACAACAACGGGGTTGTGTTCACCATCAAGGGCAATGATTACCGGTTGATCGTGGCGGTCGCTTACAAGGTCCAGATCGTCTACATCAAATTCGTTGGCACCCACGCCGAGTACAACGATGTAGACGCAAACAACGTTGAGATGATGTAACCATGAATATCAGCCCAATCCATACCGATGCAGACTACCGCAAGGCCCTGCAGGCAATTTCCAAACTTGTGGAAACCGACCCTGCCCCGGGGACTGCCGAGGGGGCTTTCTTGATGTGATGGGCGCCCTGATCGAGGCTTACGAGCAGAAGAGATTTCCGCTCGATACTGTTGGTTGATCCAGATGATCCGCAATCTCCACAAGAACCTCGGCATCCCTGCCGAAAGTCTGATCGGAATCGCGTAATCCCAGCTCGTCAATATTTTCCCGTTGACGATGGGGTGGCCGAAGCCACTCCGGGAGCCATGATTCACGCGGCTTCGCGCGTAAGACGCGCTCCTACAAATGGGATCTCTGCAGGTCTGTGATGATTTCGGCGAGGCCCTGACGCCAGCCGGGGAGGGCGATGTCGAAGTCACGGTTGATCCGGCTGGTGTCCAGGCGCGAACTGGCGGGGCGGCGGGCGGGGGTGGGGTAGTCGGAGGTGGGGACGGGAATCAGCTGGGGGGCGCTTTGGATCAGGCTGGTCCGCAACGCTTCGGCAAAGATGGCTTCGGCAAAGCCGTGCCAGGAGGTCTCACCGCCGGCGGCCAGGTGCCAGGTGCCGCTGCGGTCGCCGCGCTCGGTGATGGCCTGCGCCGTTGCCTTGGCAATCCAGTGCGCCGGGGTAGGGGCGCCCACCTGGTCGCTCACCATCCGCAGTTCATCGCGCTCGCCCGCCAGCCGCAACATGGTGCGGAGGAAATTCTGTCCGTGTGCGGCGTACACCCAGGAAATGCGGAAGATCAGGTGCTGGCATCCACTGGCGCGGATGGCCTGTTCGCCGGCGAGCTTGCTGGCGCCGTAGACATTGAGCGGGGCGGTGGGATCGTCTTCGCGACGCGGGTGCGGGTCGTTGCCCGGGAATACGTAGTCGGTGGAGTAGTGGACCAGCAGCGAGCCTCGTTCCGCGCAGGCCCTGGCAAGCGCGCCAACGGCTTCGGCGTTGATAAGGAACGCCGCGTCGCGCTCGGTTTCGGCGCGGTCCACGGCGGTGTAAGCGGCGGCGTTGACCACCACATCGGGGGTCGTGCGCTGGAACAGCGTCTCCAGCTCGTCCGGCCGGGCCAGGTCTGCGACTTCGCAGGGGGTTCCGTCAGCGAGCCGGCCGTCGCGCGTGGCGCACACCACCTCGCCCAATGCGGGCAGGCTGCGCCGCAGCGCGTGGCCGACCTGCCCGTTGGCGCCGGTCAGCAGGATGCGCATCAAACGCCGCCATTTTCGAATGTGGGCAGGCGCTCCGGCGGAACTTCGGCCAGGCGCGGCGCGGCGGCATCCTTTGCCGACAGCTGCGGCCTGGCAATCGGCCAGTCAATGGCCAGCTCCGGGTCATCCCATGCAAGGGCGGCGTCGGCGTCGCCGTTGTAGTGACTGGTGCAGAGGTAGGAAACCATCGCCGATCCGCTCAACGCCACGAAGCCGTGGGCGAAGCCGGGCGGGATCCAGAACTGGCGCCGGTTCTCCGCAGAGAGCACGGCAGCGGTCCACCGGCCGTAATGCGGGGAGCCGCGGCGGATATCCACGGCCACGTCCCACACCTCGCCTTCCAGCACGCTTACCAGCTTGCCCTGCGGGTCCGGCCACTGGTGGTGCAGGCCGCGCAGCACCCCCTGGGCCGAGCGGGAGAGGTTGGACTGCACGAAATCCGGTCCGATGCCGTGGCCGGCGTAGCGGTCGCGGTGCCAGGACTCCATGAACCAGCCGCGGGCATCACCGAACTGCTTGGGCTCGACCACCAGGCAGCCCGGCAGGTCGGTTTCGATGATTCTCATCCGCGCCGGCCCCCTGCCAGCAGCGACTGCAGATACCGCCCGTAACCGTTCCTGCCCAGCGGCTCGGCCAGGCGCAGCAGCTGCTCGTCGTCGATCCAGCCGGCGTTCCAGGCGATCTCCTCGGGGCAGCACACCTGCAGACCCTGGCGGGTCTGGATGGTTTCGATGAACGAGGCCGCCTGCAGCAGCGATTCGTGGGTGCCGGTATCGAGCCAGGCGGTGCCGCGGCTGAGCAGTTCCATGTGCAGGGCGCCGTCGGCCAGGTAGTGGCGGTTGAGGTCGGTGATCTCCAGCTCGCCGCGCGCGGAGGGGCGCAGCGTGGCGGCGCGATCGGATGCACTGCCGTCATAGAAATACAGACCGGTGACCGCGTAGTTGGAGCGCGGGCGTTCCGGCTTTTCCTCGATGTCGATCACCTTGCCGTCCGCGTCGAAAGCGGCCACGCCGTAGCGTTGTGGATCGCCCACGTGATAGCCGAACACGGTTGCCCCTTCGCTCCGCGCGTTGGCGGTCTTCAGGCCGCCGCTCAGACCATGGCCATAGAAGATGTTGTCACCCAGCACCAGACAACTGGGCTGACCTTTGATGAAATCGCGGCCGATGGTGAAGGCCTGCGCCAGTCCGTCCGGACTGGGTTGTACCGCGTACTGGATATCCAATCCCCACTGCGAGCCATCGCCCAGCAGCTGCTGGAACAGCGGCTGTTCGTGTGGGGTATTGATGATCAGGATTTCGCGGATCCCGGCCAGCATCAGCACGCCCAGCGGGTAGTAGATCATCGGCTTGTCGTACACCGGCAACAGCTGCTTGCTGATCGCGCGGGTGATCGGATACAGCCGGGTGCCGGAGCCGCCGGCGAGGATGATGCCCTTGCGTGCCATCTCAGGCCTCCTGTCCGAGCCGCTGGAGGCGATAGGCGCCGTCGAGAATGCGCTGCGTCCAGTCGGTGTTGGCAAGGTACCAGTCGACGGTCATGGCGATGCCTTCCTCGAAGCCCACCGATGGCGACCAGCCCAGTTCACCGGCGATCTTGCTGGCGTCGATGGCGTAGCGGTGGTCATGGCCGGGCCGGTCGCGCACGAACTCGACCTGGCTGGCGCGGGGTTTGCCGTCAGCCCGCGGATGGCGCTCGTCCAGCAGCCTGCAGATGGCTTCCACCACGTCGATGTTGCGGCGTTCTGCGTTGCCGCCGACGTTGTAGACCTCGCCCTTGCGGCCGGCTTCAAGCACGCGCCGGATCGCTGCGCAGTGGTCCTTGACGTACAGCCAGTCGCGCACGTTCTTCCCGTCCCCATAGATCGGCAACGGCTCGCCGGCGACGGCCTTGGCGATCACCAGCGGGATGAGCTTCTCCGGGAACTGGTACGGCCCGTAGTTGTTCGAGCAGTTGGTTGTCAGCACCGGCAGCCCGTAGGTGTGATGGAAGGCGCGCACCAGGTGGTCGGAGGCGCCCTTGGAGGCCGAGTAGGGCGAGTTGGGAGCGTAGGGCGTGGTTTCGGTGAAAAGGCCTTCGTCGCCCAGCGAGCCGTAGACCTCGTCGGTGGACACGTGCAGGAAGCGGAACGTCGCGCGTCGGTCTTCCGGCAGCTCGCGCCAGTAGTCACGCGCAGCCTCCAGCAGCGCCAGCGTGCCGACCACGTTGGTCTGGACGAAAGCGGCCGGGCCGTCGATGGAGCGATCGACGTGGCTTTCGGCAGCGAAGTTGATGATGGCGTCCGGCCGGTGTTCGGACAGCAGTCGGGTCACCAGCTGCCGATCACCGATATCGCCCTGAACGAAAATGTGGTCCGGGCTGTCTTTGAGCGAAGCAAGCGTGTCGAGGTTGCCTGCATAGGTCAGCAGGTCCAGGTTCACCACTCGCACGCCCGCGGCCACCGCCTCCAGCACGAAGTTCGCGCCGATGAAGCCGGCGCCGCCGCTTACCAGCCAGGTCTTTCCATTCATTTGCTGTAAATTCCACGTTGTCCGTAGGAGCGCGCCATGCGCGCGAAGCCGCGTGACATCCAACCGCGCCTCGTGGCGTCGGATATGGCGCTGTGACCGGAGCCTCTCCGCACCGCCAGGCTTCACGCGGCTTCGCGCGTACGACGCGCTCCTACAGGTTCTGGTAATTGGGCCCAGCGCCGCCTTCCGGCGTGACCCAGGTGATGATTTCGTAGGGATCCTTGATGTCGCAGGTCTTGCAGTGCACGCAGTTTGCCGCGTTGATCTGCAGGCGCTTGCCGTGTTTTGCCCCCGCGTCTTCGACAATCTCGTACACGTTGGCGGGGCAGAAGCGGGTGCAGGGGTTGTTGTACTCGACCGCGCAGCGGGTCACGCAGATTTCCGGGTCGTGCACGATCAGGTGCACGGGCTGGTCTTCGTCGTGGTCGGTGGCGGCGAAGTACACGCCGGCCAGGCGGTCGCGCGGGGCGAGCTCGCGCTGCACCTGCCAATGGCGATCGGGCGCTTCGTATTCGTCGATCTTTTCCAGCGACGACCAGTCCGGGGTCACCTTCATGGTCCACGGGGAGAGGCCGCCGGTGGCGGTTTCCCAGGCGGCGTTGGCCAGGCCAAGCCACATGCCCTTCTTGAAGCCGGGCTTGACGTTGCGGACCTTGCGCAGTTCTTTCATGGCCGCCGAGTCGCGCAGCGTGGCGTCGTAGCCTTCCGGCGCCAGCGCATTGCCGGCCAAGTGCTCGGCGGCCAGCATGCCGCTGCGGATGGCCTGGTGGGTGCCCTTGATTTTGGGCACGTTGAGCAGGCCGGCGGTGTCGCCGATCAGCAGGGCACCGGGCATTTCCACGGTGGGCACCGACTGCCAGCCGCCGGTGGCGATGGCGCGCGCGCCGGCGGAAAGGATGCTGCCACCCTCCAGCAGCGGCTTGACCATGGGATGGTGCTTGAACTGCTGGAACGCTTCCCAGGGCCGGTAGTTCGGGTCTTCGTAATCGAGCCCGGTCACGTAGCCGATCGCCACCTGGTTGTCTTCCAGGTGATAGATGAAGCTGCCGCCGTAGGTGTGGCTGTCAGCCGGCCAGCCGAGGGTATGTACGATCTTTCCGGCCGTGGTGCGGCCTTCGGGCAGCTGCCACAGCTCCTTGATGCCGATGGAATAGGACTGCGGGTCGTGGCCCTCGTCCAGTTTGAAGCGCTGCACCAGCCGCTTGGTCAGGTGGCCGCGCGCACCCTCGGCCAGTACCGTCACCTTGGCGTGGATGTCGATGCCCTGGGTGTAGCCGGGCTTGTGCGCTCCATCCTTGGCGATGCCCATGTCGCCGATGCGCACGCCCAGCACCTTGCCGGCTTCATCGTGCAGGGTCTCGGCGGCGGCAAAGCCGGGGAACACATCCACGCCCAGTGCTTCGGCCTGCGGCGCGAGCCAGGCGCACATGGCGCCGAGCGAGACGATGAAGTTGCCCTTGTTGTTCATGCCCGGCGGGATGAAGGGCGCCTTGCGGCCGCCGTCCTTCGTCAGCAGCCAGAATTCGTCTTCCTTTGCCGGCACGCAGATCGGCGGCGGGTTGTCGCGCCAGCCTGGCAGCAACGCGTCCAGCGGTTCGGGCTCGATCACCGCGCCGGACAGGATGTGGGCGCCGATGGTGCTGGATTTCTCGATCACGCAGACGTTGATCTCCGGATCCAGCTGCTTGAGACGGATCGCGAACGCCAGGCCCGCGGGTCCCGCGCCTACGGTGACCACGTCGTATTCCATGACATCGCGCTCGGCGGCTTCTGCAGGCTGGTTCATGCTCTCTTCCCGGATTTCATCCCCCTGATTGTCGCGGGTTTGCCGCAGCCCCGGCAAATCAGCCTTCCAGGCAAGATCGTTTCACCCTTGTAGGAGCGGGGGGGGGGGGGGGGGGGGGGGGGGGGGGGGGGGGGGGGGGGGGGGGGGGGGGGGGGGGGGGGGGGGGGGGGGGGGGGGGGGGGGGGGGGGGGGGGGGGGGGGGGGGGGGGGGGGG
>NZ_JBCLVE010000007.1:0-72491 GCF_039548515.1 Luteimonas qiangzhengi
ATTCACGGCGTGTCCCGTCCAGGGCCACACCCCGATGGCCCGGCCGCGTGGCATCAGCCACCGAGCTTTTTTGGAACAAGGCCACGACCCGCAATTCACGCGGCTTCGCGCGCATGGCGCGCATGGCGCGCTCCTACTGGCGAAGTGCTTCGATGGGATCGAGCTGGGAGGCCTTCCGGGCCGGGTAGTAGCCGAAGAACAGCCCGGTCGCGATCGAAAATCCCGCCGCCAGCCCAATCACCTGACCGTTCAGCTGCACCGGAAGCGCGCCCATCCGGCCCACCAGCAGCGCGCCCACCGCGCCGAGCGCGATACCAATGATCCCGCCGATCAGCGAGATCAGCATCGCCTCGGCCAGGAACTGGCGACGCACATCCGAAGGCCCGGCGCCGACCGCCATGCGCAGCCCGATCTCCCGGATCCGCTCGGTCACCGACACCAGCATGATGTTCATGATCCCGATCCCACCCACGATCAGCGAGATCCCCGCCACCGCGCCCAGCAGCAGCGACATCAGCCGCGTGGTGGCCGTGCGCGCCGCCACGATTTCGGAAATATTGCGCACTACGAAATCATCTTCCTCGCCCGGCCCGATGCCATGCCGCTGGCGCAGCAGCGCTTCCACTTCGCCCTGCACGTAGCCCAGGTCGTCCGCATTGGCGACCGTCAGCGCCACCTGCATTACCGCACGCGGCGGCAGCCCCATGGACCCCAGCAGCCGGCGCCGGCCGGTCTCCAGAGGCACCATCATCACGTCGTCCTGGTCCTGCCCCCAGCCGCCCTGGCCCTTCGACTCCAGCACGCCGGCCACGGTGAACAGGGCCCGCCCGAGCCGCACCGTCTCACCGACGCCGGGCTGGTCACCGAACAATTCCCGGCGCACGGTTTCACCCAGGATCACCACGTTGGCGGCGCTGCTGTAGTCCTGCGGCTCGAACAACGCGCCGTCAGCCAACCGCCACGCGTTGATCTCGAAATAGTCCGGCTCCACCCCCTGCCACGTGGCCGCCCAGTTGTTCTCCGCGAACACCACCTGGGTGTTGCCACGCAGCGAACCGGACACGTACTGGACCTCCGGGATGTCATTGCGGATCGAATCCACATCGCCCTGGCTCAGGGTGTAGCGGCTGCCCGCGCTCATGCGTGCACCGCCCGGCCCACGCTGCGCCGAAGGCGAGATATCCAGACGCTGCGAGCCGAGCCCGGAAACGAGGTTGTCGATCTCCGCCTGCGTGCCCTGGCCCACCGATACCATCACGATCACCGCCGCGATGCCGATGATCACGCCCAGCGAGGTCAGCGCACTGCGCATCCAGTTGCCCCGCAGGGCGTGGATCGCGGTGCGCAACACGTCCATGAACGTCATTGTCCGGCCTCCGTCCTGTCCTGTTCGTGCAGCTCGCCATCGTGCATGATGAAGATGCGGTCGGCGTGGGCCGCCACATCGGCGTCATGGGTAATCAGCACCACCGTGTGCCCCTCATCGCGCAGACGCTCGAACAACGCCAGGATCTCGGCACCGGTCTTCGAGTCCAGCGCGCCGGTGGGCTCGTCGGCCAGCAGGATCGGCGGCCGGTTGATCAACGCGCGTGCAATCGCCACGCGCTGCTGCTGGCCACCGGACAGCTCGTTGGGACGGTGCGAGTAGCGATCACCCAGCCCCACCGCCTGCAGCGCCTCCAGCGCCATTTCCTCGCGTTCCTCCGGCGGCACCCTTGCGTAGCCCAGCGGCATCGCCACGTTGTCCAGCGCGCTCATGCGCGGCAGCAGGTGGAAGCCCTGGAACACGAAACCGATCTTTTCCCGGCGCAGCACCGCCAGTTCCTCGGGATCCAGGCTGGCCACGTCCACCCCGTCGCACAGGTACTCGCCGCTGCTCGGGGTATCCAATGCGCCCAGCAGGTTCATCAGGGTCGATTTGCCCGAACCGGACGGCCCCATGATGGCCACGAATTCACCGTGCCCGATGCGCAGATCCACGTCGCGCAGCGCTACCACCTCGGCCTGGGTGCCGGGCGAATACACCTTGCCCAGGCCCCGGGTCTCGATCACGGGAACGCTGCTCACTGCCGCGCCCGTGCGCCGGTGACCACGATGTCGCCTTCGGCGATATCGCCCGACACCTCGGTGTTGGATCCGTCGCTGGCGCCGATGCGCACCGTCACCATCTGCGGCGCCCCATCAACCAGCCGGTAGAGCGGTGCGAACCGTGCGCTGCCCATCAATGCCAGCTCGCTGTCCCATGCGGCGCGCTGGTCATCGTCCAGGGTGGCGCGGAAATCGGCGAAGTCCTGCTGGTAACGCTGGACCATGCGCTGGCGCATCTGTGCCTGCATGCCGGCTCCCCCACTGCGACGCATTCCGCCGCCGAACATCCCCGCGCCCCCACCCTGGGGCGGCGCGGCGGCCCGACGGGCCTCAGCACGGGCGCGGATGTCCTCCAGCGCGGCATCAAATGCAGTCCGCTGCTGCGCGGTCAGCGACAAGCCCGAGGCCAGCCGCTGCAGCTCATCGTCCATGCCGCCCCTTGCACCGGTGGCGCCCTGCGGCGTGCTCACATCCGCCTCGGCCGGCTGGTAGCGCAGCGCCGCGTTTGAAACCAGCAGCACGTCATCGCGGCGACTGATCTCGATCCCGGCATTCACCGTCAGACCCGGCAGCAGCGTCCCGTCGCTGTTGTCCACCGACACCACCACCGGGTAGGTAATCACGTTGTTGGTGTCAGTAGCGGCCAAGCGCACCTGCAGCACCTCACCGCGAAACTGCCGGCCGGGGAACGCATCCACGGTAAACGACACCTGCTGGCCTTCCTGCACCTGGCCGATGTCGGCTTCGTCTACGGCCAGCTCGATCTGCATCTTGGCCAGATCTTCGGCAATGGTGAACAGCTCCGGGGCCTGCAGGCTGGCCGCCACCGTCTGGCCCGGCTCGATGGTGCGGGTCAGCACCACGCCATCCACCGGCGACCGGATCACCGTCCGGTCAAGATTGACCTGCACCGTGCGGGTGGAAGCGGTCTGCTGCCGGATCTGAGCCTGCGCCGAGGCGACCTGCGCCCGCGCCTGGTCCAACGCCGCGCGGGCGAGGTCGATATCGCTGCGCGCCACCAGCTGCCGTTCGCCGAGCCCCGCCTTGCGCTGGTAGTCGGCTTCGGCGTTGGCCAACGTGGCCTGCGCCTGCGCAAGTGAAGCCCGGGCACTGGCGATCTGGGCATTGCCCTGCTCGATCTGGGCGTCATAACTGCTGGGATCGATCCGGGCGATCACCTGGTCCCGGCTGACCGTATCGTTGAAGTCGACGAGCACATCCGTCACCTGCCCCGACACCTGGCTGCCGACCACCACGGTGGAGGTCGCGCTCAGGGTGCCGGTGGCGGAAATCGCCACGCGGATGTTGCCCTGCTCGATCGTGGTGGTGCGCCAATTGCCCTCGTCCCCGGCAGCGCCGCGCTGCTGCCACATCCACACGGCAGCGGCCGCCAGCAGCACGCCGGCAACGATGATCACAACACGCGAGGGGCCACGCGAACGACGCGGGCGGACGGGTTTGCGGCTGGGTTGGCTCATGGTGCGGGAGGCCGGACAGTGGATGACATTCAAGCCAACGCCCATGCCGGGCCGCGGTTGACATGGCGCCCCCTGCCCGCTGAAGCCCGGTTACTTCGCGCCGGCTATTTCGCGAAGCGGATCTCGGCCTCCGTGCCCTGGCCCTGGGCGCTGCGTAGTGATACGGGCCAGCCGAACCGGTCACCCAGTCGGCGTACGATCGACAGCCCCATGCCCTTGCCAGGTCCGTGGAACTGGTCGACCCGGAAAAACGGGTCGTACACCCGCTGCAGGGTGCCGGGCGACATGCCGATGCCGGTATCGCGCACCGTGATCGCGGCTTCCGTCACTTCCACTTCGATCTGGCCACGCTCGGTGAACACACAGGCGTTGCTGAGCAGGTTGGCAAGCATGACCCCAAGCACCCGCGGCGGGGCGGACAGCATCGGGTCACCTGAACCGGTCACCCGCAGCTCAACGGGCTTGCCCGCCAGCAGCGGCAATACACGCTCCACTTCCTCATCCACCACCTCGCGCACCCGGAAATTCTCATCCTGGGGTTCCACCTCGGTGTCACGGGCCAGGATCAGGAACGCCTCCACCACCGCCTCCATGTCACGCCCGGCGGCCTGGATCCGCTGCAGGGAACGACGCGATCGCGCGGATGTTTCCGGATCGGCCAACAGCATGTCGCTGGCCACCCGCACGACGGTCAGGGGGGTGCGCAGCTCATGACTGGCATCCCGGGTGAAGTCACGCTCGCGCTGCATCATGGCCCGGACCCGGGTGGCCAGATCGCCCAGCGCGCTGCTGAGTTGCCGGACTTCGCTGCCGACGTGTCCGGGGCTGCGTCTGACGTCAAGGGCATCCATGTCGCTGCTTTGCATATCCCAGCTGGACACCCGCCTCGCCAGCCAGGTGACCGGCATCACCAGCCGGCTGGTGGCGCGATAGGTAAGCCAGCTCAGGCCGAACAGGCCCAATGAACCCAAAAGCGCGAACAGCATGCTCGCAGCCCACATCAACCGCTTCGCATAGGCGAACGACATCTGCACGTACACCGTGCCTTCCGGGCGTGATTCCACCCGCAGATGGCGGTCGAAACCGGGCAGCGCGTGCGAACCTGGCGCCCGCCGCAGCGCCGGCGGCACCGTCTCGATCGCACTGCCTGCGGGCACGAAATAGACCTGCACGCCCGCGGTCCGGGGCGGGACATAGCCCGGGTTGGCCGCACGCGCGGCCCAGAATTCCTCCACCTGCCCCTGCAGCCGGGCGTCGATCAGGCTGCTCAGGGTCAGACTGCAGCCAACCGCTATGGCGACGACCAGCACCACGCTGGCCACCAGCGCCTGCACCAGGAAGCGACGACGAAGCTTGTACGGCAACCCCTGTGGCATCGTGAACTGCCCCCCGGGTCAGGCGGGGGACTGCTCTATGTCGGCAATCCGGTAGCCCGCACTCTGCACGGTGTGCAGCAGCGGCCGGTCGAACGGCTTGTCGATGGTCTTGCGCAGGTTGTACAGATGGCTGCGCAGGGTGTCCGAGTCGGGCAGGCTGTTGCCCCAGATTTCACGCTCGATCTCCTGCCGGCTCACCACCCGCGGCGATTCGCGCATCAGGATGGTCAGCAGCTTCAGACCGATGGGCGAGAGCTGCAGCTCCTGACCGGCGCGGGTGGCCCGCAGACTGGCCGGATCAAGCACCAGATCGGCGACCTTGAGCACTTCCGAGCCCACCTGGCGGCGCTCGCGGCGGATCAGCGCCCGCAGCCGCGCTTCCAGCTCCTGGATTGCAAACGGCTTCGTCAGATAATCATCCGCACCCGAGCCCAGCCCGGTCAGCTTTTCATCCAGGGTGTCGCGCGCGGTCAGCATCAGCACCGGCGTGGATTTGCGCGCTTCCTCGCGCAGCCTGCGGCACACCTCGATCCCGTCCAGTCGGGGCAACATGAGGTCCAGCACGATCACGTCATAACTGTTTTCCGCGGCCAGGCGATAGCCATCCAGGCCATCAGCCGCGTAGTCCACTTCGAATCCCCGTCCTTCCAGGTATTCGCCCACCATTTCCGAAATATTGCGGTTGTCTTCGACAATCAAGACCAGCCCGCCCGGCTCCTGCGTTGCGCGCATATCGACTCCGATGTGGCAATGAGGGATGAAAGCCTCGCGGCTTCTTCAGCTTTGTGAAAGATGCCGACCGCAGGGTGCACGCGCCGTGAAGACGCAGGCTTATTTCCGGGATTTCTCCGCCTGCTTGGCCCGGGCCCAGTAGGCTTCATGGGCATCGAGCGGAAGCGCGGGCAAGGTCGTGCCGTCAGCCTTTGCCAACGCCTCCATGGCCCGGAAGCGACGCTCGAACTTGTGGTTGGCCCGGCGCAGCGCGGTACCAACATCCACCTTGGCATGACGGGCCAGGTTCGCCGCCACGAACAGCACATCGCCGATCTCTTCTTCCAGCCGCTCCTGCGCTGCGGCCGCATCATCGCCAGGGCCCGCCGATACGGCATCGAACTCCACCCGGACTTCCTCGATCTCTTCGCGCAGCTTGGCGATCACCGGCGCGGGCCCTGGCCAGTCGAACCCTGCGCGCGCGGCGCGGTTCTGCAGTTTCATCGCCCGCATCCATTCCGGCAGCCCGGACGAGATCCCGGCCAGCGCCGAATCGTCCAGTTCGCCGCGCGCTTCGCGCTCGCGCCGCTTGTGCTCCTCCCACTCGCGGGTCTGTTCCAGCGCATCGCTGACTTGCGTACCGCCGAACACGTGCGGGTGGCGGCTGACCATCTTGTCGCAGATGGCCTGCACCACATCGCCGAACCCGAATGCGCCCGCTTCCTCCGCCATGCGTGCGTGGAACACCACCTGCAGCAGCAGGTCGCCGAGTTCCTCGCGCAGCGCATCCATGTCATTGCGGTCAATCGCATCCGCCACCTCGTAGGCTTCCTCGACCGTGTAGGGGGCGACGCTGGCGAAATCCTGCGCCAGGTCCCACGGGCAGCCGCCCTGCGGGTCGCGCAGGCGGGCCATGATCCCGATCAGGCGACGGATGTCGCGGGTTTCAGGCGTGGTTTCAGTCATGGGCTTCCGTCAGGGGCTAGAGCCATTCCTGCCACGGCAGGGAAGGATCACCCAGGGCGATGAAATCGCCGTTGAGCAGCGTCTGTCGCTGGTTGTAACGGAACGGGCGCCCGCGCGGATCCACCAGCATCCCGCCGGCCCCTTCGAGGATCGCCTGGCCCGCCGCCGTATCCCACTCGCTGGTGGGTCCAAAGCGCGGATACACATCCATCCGACCTTCCGCGAGCCAGCAGAATTTCAGCGATGAGCCAAGCGCCACCGGCTCGATTTCGCCAATGCGGCCCATCAACGCTTCGGTCCGGCCATCACGGTGCGACCGGCTGGCGGCAACGCGCAGTCGCGCGCGCACCTCGCGTTTGCCTGTGTGTAGCGCGCGCTCGACGCCGCCATCGCGCAGCCACGCGCCGCGCCCGGGCGCTCCGTACCACAGCTGTCCGGTCACCGGCTGCTGGATCACTCCGAAACTGGCAACGCCCTCTTCAACCAGCGCGATATTGACGCTGAACTCGCCATTGCGCTTGATGAATTCGCGCGTGCCATCCACCGGGTCCACCACCCACAGCCGGCGCCAGCCCAGCCGCTCGGCCGTTGTCACCTCGTGCGCGGACTCTTCCGACAGCACCGGAATCTCCGGCGTCAACGCGCGCAGGCCATCGACAATCACATGGTGCGCAGCGAAATCAGCGGCGGTGACCGGCGAGGAATCGTCCTTGCGCTCCACCTCGAAACTGCCGGCGTACACCTCGAGGATGGCTGCCGCGGCCTGCCGGGCGATATCGATCACGCCCTCGCGGATGGATTCAGCGACCGGCATGGTGGCGCAGGTACTCACGCACGATGAACAGCGCGGCGATCGAGCGGCCTTCCGAGAAGTTTTCCTGCAGCACCAGCTCGTGCAGCGCGTCCAGCTTCCACGGCACCACTTCCAGCTCTTCCGGCTCGTCGCCGGGCAGGCGCTCGAGATACAGATCGCGGGCCAGCACCAGATGGGTCTGGTGGCTCATATAGGTAGGAGCCAGGGTGAGCATGCGCAGCACCTGCACGTCGCGGGCGCCGTAGCCGGCCTCTTCCTTCAGCTCACGGTCGGCGGCCTGCTCCGGGGTTTCACCCGCATCAATGCGGCCCTTCACCAGGCCCAATTCGTAGCGGTGCAGCCCGGCGGCGTACTCACGCACCAGCAGTACGGTGTCAGCGTCCAGCATCGGTACCACGGCCACCGCCCCGTAGCCGCGGCCGTGCACCCGCTCATAGCGGCGCCGCTCTCCGTTGCTGAACTCCAGGTCCATCCGCTCCATGCGGTAGGGCCCGGCCTCGTGCTCACTCACCGAATGGATGATCGGCAGCTTGCGGCTCATACGCGGCACCCGCAGCCGGCTTCAGGCGCCCGGGTGATAATGGAGGGATGGACAAGATGATTCACGATCAAACCATTCTAGCCGACGCCACCGACTGGTGTACCCGCGATCTGGAGGTGCTCTGGCACCCGTGCACGCAGATGCGCGAGCACCCCAACACCCTCCCGCTGCTACCGGTGGAGCGCGGCGAAGGCGTGTGGCTCATTGGCCCCGACGGCCGTCGCACCCTGGATGCGGTTTCCAGCTGGTGGGTGAACCTGTTCGGCCATGCCGAGCCGCGCATCGCCGCCGCCATCGGCCGCCAGGCGCAGACCCTGGAGCACGTGATCCTGGCCGGCTGCTCGCACCAGCCCGCAGTGGAACTGGCGGAGCGCCTGCTGGCCATCGCCCCGCGCCAGCCCGGGCGCGACCCGCTGGCCAAGGTGTTCTACGCCGACAACGGCTCCGCCGGGATCGAGGTCGCGCTGAAGATGGCCTTCCAATGGTTCCGCAACCGCGGAGACGAGCCAAGGCGCACCAAGTTCGTCGCGCTGGAAAACGGCTACCACGGCGAGACCATCGGTGCGCTGTCGGTGGGCGATATTCCGCTGTATCGGCGCGTGTATGCGCCACTGCTGATGGAAGCGATGTTCGCGCCCTCGCCCGACGCCTACCTGGCCGGCAGCGAACACGATGCCGAGGCCCGGGCGGAGGAAGCCGCGGACGCACTGGCGCGGCTGTTCGATGAACATCCAGGCGAGATCTGCGCGCTGGTGCTCGAGCCGCTGGTGCAATGTGCGGGCGGCATGCGCATGTATCACCCGGTGTACCTGAAGCGCGCGCGCGAGCTGTGCGATGTGCACGGCACGTTCCTGATTGCCGACGAGATCGCGGTCGGCTTTGGCCGCACCGGCACCATGTTCGCCTTCGAACAGGCCGGGGTGATGCCGGATCTGATGTGTGTGTCCAAGGGGCTGACCGGCGGGTTTCTGCCGCTGGCCGCGGTGCTGGCCACGCAGGCGATCTACGACGGCTTCCTGGACGAGTCGCGCGAGCGCGCCTTCCTGCATTCGCACAGCTACACGGGCAACCCGTTGGCCTGTGCCGCGGCGCTGGCTACGCTGGACATCTTTGAATCGGACAACGTGCTGGCCCGCAACCGCGTGACCGCCGAAAAGATGGCTCGCCTGGCCGCGCCGCTGGCCGAGCTGCCGCACGTAGCCGATGTCCGCCAGACCGGCATGATCCTGGCGATTGAGCTGGCCGAAGGCGGCCGCAACGGCAAGCCGTTCGATCCGGCACGGCGCATTGGCCTGCACGCCTATCGTGCCGCCGTCGAACGCGGCGTGCTGCTGCGCCCGCTCGGCGACATCCTCTACTGGATGCCGCCCTATTGCATCCAGGATGACGAGCTGCAGCTGCTGTCCGACGTGACCCGCAGCGTGATCGAGGAGACGACTTCGTGAACACGCCGGACACGGATGCCGTCCGCGGCCGGGTGATCCGGGCCTACGTGGACGCACCCTTGGCTGTGGGCGCACGGGTTGGCCTGTCGGAGACGGCCGCTGCACACCTGCTGCGGGTACTGCGTCTGCGTGAAGGCGACGAATGCGTGCTGTTCAACGGCGACGGCCAGGATTACGCGGCCCGCATCACCGCCGTGGGCAAGCGCGACGGCGAGGCCGAGGTCATCGCCGCGCGCGCCGTGGACAACGAATCCCCGCTGCGGATCACCCTGCTGCAGGGCATTGCCCGCGGCGAAAAGATGGATCTGATCCTGCAGAAGGCAACCGAGCTCGGGGCAGCGGCATTCATGCCGGTCAGCAGTCAGCGCAGCGAGGTAAAGCTGGATGCCAAACGCGCCGAAAAGCGCCTGACCCACTGGCGCAGCGTGGTCACCTCGGCCTGTGAGCAGAGCGGCCGAGCGCGGGTGCCCGAAGTCGCCGCACCCGTGGCGCTGGCGACCGCCCTGGACAGCCTTCCCGATCACCCGCTGCGCCTGCTGCTGGACCCGTTTGCCGCGCACGGCATTGCCGGTATCGCTGCCCCGCCGGACGGCGCGCTGACCATCGCCATCGGCCCGGAAGGCGGCTGGTCACCGCGCGATCGTGAAATGCTCGAATCCGCCGGGTTTACCGGCGTGCGTCTGGGACCCCGCGTGCTTCGCACCGAGACCGCCGGTCTGGCCGCAATCGCCGCCCTGCAGTCCAGGTTCGGAGATCTCTGAAGGATTTCAGCGAAGGGTTTCAGCCGTTAACCGGCCTGCTCCAGCGCCCTGTCGATCTGCCCGGCAATGGCATCAAGGTCCGGAACCATGGCCCGGTCTTCGTTGAGCATCACGCTGGCCAGCGCCGCGTCGGGCAAGGACTCGCCTTCGCCCGCATCAGTGAGCAGCGAATCGCGGGACACCGTGACCAGTCGCGGGAAGCCCTGGGCCAGCACGGCGAAGTACGGCAGCCGCGGGTTGCCATGCAGCGCCTTGACCACCGCCACCTTGCTGCCGAGGTCGCCAGCCTCGTCGGTCGCGGCTCCGGTCAGTCGACCCCATGCCACCAACGGCAACTGCCACCCGCGCCAGCGGATGCGCCCCAGGATCCAGTCGGGCGCGTCATCGACGGGCTCCGGATCGGCATAGGACAGCACTTCGGAAACGCTGGCGTTGGGCAACAGCAGGCCGCCGCCCTGGCTCCGGATCAACACCCCACGGATATCCCCGGTGACGCTGTCGGCATCCTGTTGGCTCATGGTTGCTGCTCCTCCATTCCAGCGTCCGCCTGGTCAATTTGCGCGGACCAACGCTCCTGCAGTCGAGCTGCAATCCCGGCCGCATCAACGGCCACGCCGCCCTGTTCGACCAGTCGCTGCGCAGCCGTGGCATCAAAACTGGCCTCGTCCGACTGCCCCAGCACCAGCGCACCTGCTTCGGCCATTTGCAGCGCTTCATCCACCAATGCGGCATCGGCACCACTCATGAACAGCACCGCGCTGTCATCGGCGGCCAGTCCGGCCGGCATGCGCTGCGATGCAGAGCCGTCACGCACGAACTTCAACCGCCCACCGTCCGCAAGTACATCCAGCCCGTCAGGCAGGAAGTACACCCGTCCCGTCTCAATCGCAACGCCTTCATCGGCCAGGATCACGGACAGCGGGGTGGCGCGATCCATCTGCCGCACCAGCCGCTCATAGCGCCCGCCCTCCAGTCGCAGCCGCACCAGCAGCGGTCGTGGGAACCGCTCGCCCAGCGCCCCCAGAAGCTGGCGCACTGCGTCCGGTCCGCCCAGGCCCGCTTCCACCAGCACCGCGCCACGCCCGGACTGCTGGCTGTAATTGTCCGTGTCGGCAAGGCTGAGGCCGGCGATGCGTTCGTCCAGGCCAGTAAACCGCTGATCAACGTCGTCCTCGCCAGCCGACGCATCGACAACCGGGACTTCGGGGTCGGCCAGCTCAAGATTGGAGAAGATTCCGGATGCGGCCCTGGCCGCCGGTGGAGCTGCTTCGCGAGCGTCTCCGGAATTCGCCTCGGAATCAGGCTCGGCCCCTCCCTCCGCTGCGCTGTCCGGGTTGGCCTCTGCCGCGGCGTTTGACATCCGCTCCAGCCAGGCTTCCAGACCTTCATCGGCTGGCACATCGGCAGACACATCGATAGCTGGCATTTCGGCAGCAAGCGCTTCGGCGTCATCGCCCTGGGCTTCGTCCTCGATCGAGAGGAACTCCTGCTCCAGGCCCTGCTCTACCGGCTGCTGCAATGCGTCCGGCTCAGGCTGCGCGTCGCCCTCCGGCTCGGAGCCGGGTGGCAACACATCGTCATGGCGCAGCAGTTTTGCGCGCAGATGACGGATCCAGCGTGCGGCATCCCAGCCGGTGCGTGCAGCGGCCAGCTCCGCCTCGTCGAAGATCACGATCAACGCAGGATCCGCCAGCAGCGTGTCCCAGGCTTCCAGCGCGTCTTCGATGGCCGGCTCCAGCGCCACCAGCACGCCCTGCGGTTGCAGGGACGCTACTTCGCCGGGATCCGTGGTCAGCGGATCCGCTACGGCCACCACCTCGGCGCCTACCTCGCGCAGTGCTTCCTGCAGCCGTTCGCGTGCCTGGCCTTCCCGGGCCAGCAGCGCCACCCGCACCTGGTGCTCAGCCATCTGGCTGCTCCATACCCAGCAGGTCGAACACGTTGTGGATCAATTCGTTTTCCTGGTACGGCTTGCCGAGGTAGCGTTCGACGCCGATTTCGAACGCACGCTGGCGATGTTTCTCGCCGGTACGCGAGGTGATCATCACGATCGGCACGTCACGCAGGCGGGGATCGGCCTTCATGTGGGTAGCCAGTTCGTAGCCATCCATGCGCGGCATTTCGATATCCAGCAGCATCAGGTCGGGCACGCGCTCGTCCATCCGCTCGATGGCGTCGATGCCGTCGCGGGCGGTCACCACTTCGAGGTGGTTGCGTTCCAGCACGCGCCCGGTGACCTTGCGCATGGTGACGGAGTCGTCGACCACCATCACCAGCGGCACCGGCCGCGCCTCCACTGCTGCCACGGACCGTACGTCCTGCGGCTGCGTTGCCAGGCGTCGCACCAGCGGCGCCACGTCCAGGATCACGCGCACGCTGCCATCGCCCATGATGGTCGCGCCAAAAATACCCGGGACCGATGCAACCTGCGGACCCACCGGCTTCACCACGATCTCGCGGTTGCCGATGATCTGGTCAACCGCCACCGCGGCGCGCAGGCCACCGGCACCGATCAGCAGCAGCGGCATCTGCAGGTGACCTTCAGCGCGTGCCGGGGCCTGGCCAACCAGCCGGCCCAGGTCATGCAGCACGTATTGCTCACCGCCGTATTCGTAGGCCGCATCCGGCGCGGCCATGGCCTCACGGGAAATCCGGCCCACGCCGCGCACCGAGGCGATCGGCACCGCAAAACTGGTATCGCCGATCTGCACGAACACCGCCTGGGTCACCGCCAGGGTCTGCGGCAGGCGCAGGGTAAAGGTGGTGCCCTCGCCCTTGCCGGTCGTGGTTTCCAGCGTGCCTCCCAGCTGGCGGACCTCGCTGGTGACCACGTCCATGCCCACGCCACGGCCGGCCAGGCGGCTGACCTCGTCGGCAGTGGAGAAGCCCGGCTCGAAAATCAGCGCGTCCAGTGCCTCGTTGGTCAGCACCGCGCCCGCGGCCACCAGGCCGCGTTCTTCGGCCCGGCGCCGGATGCTGCCCCGATCCAGGCCATGGCCATCGTCTGACACCAGCAGCACCACTTCCGAGCCCTCACGGCGCACGGTGATGCGGATCTCGCCTTCCTCGTGCTTGCCGGCTTTGCGTCGCGTCCTGGCATCTTCCAGCCCATGGACCACGGCGTTGCGCAGCATGTGCTCCAGCGGTGCCGTCATGCGTTCAAGCACGTTGCGGTCCAGCTCGCCCTGGGCACCGTCCACGTGCAGCTGCACCTGCTTGCCGGTCTCGCCGGCCGCCTGGCGCACCACACGCCGCAGACGCGGCAGCACGGATTCGAATGGCACCATGCGGGTGCGCATCAGCCCTTCCTGCAGCTCGGAACTGACCCGCGACTGCTGGGTGAGCAGGGTTTCGTACTGGCTGGTCAGGTCATCCAGCGTGCCCTGCAGGCTGTTCATGTCGGCGGCCGATTCGGCCAGCGCACGCGACAGCTGCTGCAGGGTGGAGAAACGGTCGAGCTCGAGCGGATCGAAGGTTGCTTCGGTCGTTTCCGTCTCGCGCTGATAGCGCGCGATGATCTGGGCTTCGGTTTCGATATCCAGGCGACGGAGCTGGTCGCGCAGACGCATGTTGGTCTGCTCCATTTCCGTCATTGCGCCGCGGAATGCTCCCAGCTGCTGCTCCAGGCGGGCGCGGTAGATCGCCACTTCACCGGCGGAGTTGACCAGACGGTCCAGCAGGTCGGCGCGCACGCGCACCTGCTCCTGCGGGGCCCGCGCGGCGCTGTCGTCGCCACTTGCGGCAGCGGCATCGTCCATCGGTGCGGACAGCGGGTCCAGGACCTTTTTCGGCGCGCGCGGCGCTGTTGGAGCGGTGGTCGGGAAGCTCGCTTCCGGGCGTTCAAGGCCGGCGACGTCGCCCGGGGCTTCGAAAGCGGAAACAAGCTCGTGCGCGCTGGAGATCGCGCGCCGGTCGCGCACGCGCGTCACCATCACGTGCAGCTGGTCATAGCCGCGCTGCAGCAGTTCCATACCGTCGCGGGCCAGCTCACTGCGCCCTTCGACCACGGACTCCAGCAGCGTCTCCATCGCGTGGCCCAGCTCGCCGATCGGCAACAGCCCGGCCATGCTGGCACCACCCTTCAGGGTATGCAGGTCACGCTGCAGTCCGACCATGCTTTCGCGATCACCCAGCTGGGTGGAAAGCCGGGTCAACAGGCCGTCGGAATGATCGAGCAGATCGCCGGCTTCTTCGATGAAGATGTCGACCAGTTCGATGTCCAGGGTGGACAGATCCAGAGGCTGATCGGTGTCGTCTGTCGGTTCGGCTGGCTGGGTAGACTCGAGGGCCTCGGCTTCGAGACGTTCTGCTTCGAGGCGTTCTGCTTCGAGGCGTTCGGCTTCGAGACGTTCGGCTTCGAGGCGTTCTGCTTCGAGGCGTTCTGCTTCGAGGCGTTCGGCTTCGAGACGCTCGGCTTCGGCACGTTCGGCTTCCGTGCGCTCGACTTCAAGACGCTCGGCCTCGGCCCGCTCGGCTTCGAGACGCTCGGCTTCAAGGCGTTCGGCTTCGAGACGTTCGGTTTCGAGGCGCTCAGCTTCAAGGCGCTCGACTTCGAGACGTTCGGCCTCGGCCCGCTCGGCTTCAAGGCGCTCGGCTTCGAGACGTTCGGCTTCAAGGCGTTCGGCCGCAGCGCGCTCGGCTTCCAGGCGCTCGACTTCAAGACGCTCGGCCTCGGCCCGCTCGGCTTCGACGCGCTCGGTTTCGAGACGTTCTGCCTCGAGACGTTCTGCTTCGAGGCGTTCTGCTTCGAGGCGTTCTGCTTCGAGGCGTTCTGCTTCGAGGCGTTCGGCTTCGAGGCGCTCGGCTTCGAGGCGCTCGGCTTCGAGGCGCTCGGCTTCGAGGCGCTCGGCCTCGAGGCGCTCGGCTTCAAGGCTCTCAGCCTCGAAACGCTCGGACTCCAGCCGCTCGGCTTCAAGCAGCTCCGCGTCCACTTCGGGGCCGGAGGAGTCCGGCAAATCAAATTCGTTGAACCGCATGGAGGGCGGTTCCGGCAGCGTGTCGCGCAGGGCTGCCCAGCGTGCGGCCAGATCCTCACAGACCGGCACGCCCGGCGTATCCGACTTCAGCCCGGCAATCGCGCTGCGAACCAGCGTGACCAGCTCCTGCATCGCGGCCACGGCCTCTTCGCTGGCACTGTTTCCAGTGCCGAGCAGGCGCCGGACCCAGGATTCAGCGGGCGAGAGCGCGGTCGGAACCATAGGCACTTCGGCCATCGCGAACGCGCCGTTCATGGTGTGCACGGCGCGCAGCAGTGAATCATCCACGGTCGCCGGACCCAAGGCGGCGACTTCCAGCCAGCTCTCGACCACCGCCAGGTGGCCAACAACCTCGGCATCCAGGATTTCAAGCAGCAGCTCATCCACCTGGGCCGGGACCTGCTCAGGCGCCGCTGCCGCTGGGGAGACTTCAGGCTCTGCACCGGCCGGACTGCTGCGCAGCGGAGCACGCGGCATGGCTTCGTCACCGCCGGTGATGCGCTCGGCATCTTCTTCCAGCGAAGCCAGATCAACATCCAGGCTGTGTTCGCCCTTCAACGCCGCCTGCAACACCGGCAATGCGTCGAAGGCATGATCGACGACTGCCAACACGGCGGGGCTGGCGGGCCGACCGCCTTCCAGAACCCGGTTGAGCAGACTCTCGATTTTCCAGCTGAACTCGCCCAGCGTACGTGCGCCCACCAGCCGGCCACTGCCCTTCAGGGTGTGGAAGACGCGGCGGATCGGCCGCAGCCGCTCCATCTCGTCGGGGCTGTCGCGCCACGCCGGCAAGAGTGTGGCGAGGTTGTCGATTTCTTCGGCGAACTCTTCCAGGAAGACTTCACGGATTTCGTCGTCGATTTCATCGCCGGTGGCTTCGAAGCCACCTTCGGCCTGCGCTGCTGCCGGCGCGGGTGCCGGCTGCTGTGGCTGCGGACGATCAATGAACGCGGCAACGGTTGCCGCTGCATCTTCCAACCCGGCCTCCACATCCAGCCCGATGAAATCGCTGGAGTCGTCGTCCGTCGCGTCGAGCTGCCCGGCCTCATCCGGCAGCGGCCAATAGCCGAGGGTTTCCAGACTGCTGCGGGCAATATCCAGGATATCCTGACGGCCACCCCGGTGTTCCCCCAGTGCCTCCAGGTAGTACTCCAGGCTGGCCAGCGTGTCGGCCAGGGTGTCCAGCTGACGACCGTTGGGAACCCGGCGACGCGCGAGCAGTTCGGTTTCGGTAAAGCGACGCACGCCCGTGAGCAGATCTGCCGGCTGCTGCAGCTGGAGCATGCGCATCGCGCCGCCCACCTCATTCAGAAGCCGCGGCACTTCAACCAGCTCCTCGTGGTCCCAGCTGGTTTCCACGAAGGCGACAAACGCCTGACGCGCATCGGCGAAATTGGCAATCGCCTCACGGGCGATCACTTCCACCGCCTTGCGCGACTCATTGGCCAGGGGATCCTGCGCCTGGTCGACATCGCTGACCCCGAGGCGCGCCACCTGCTCATCAAGCGAGGCGTCCACGTAAAGCAGCGAGCCGGCAATATCCAGCAGCGCGTCTTCGTCGGCAGCGCGGTCGCCGCGCACGATCGCGTCCACGGCATCACGCTGTTGCAGCACCACGGTGCGTGCCACGCCCAGTCCAAGCATGCCGAGCGTGTCGCCGACACGGGCCAGGATATCGACCTGCGATTCCAGCCCTGCAATCCCGGCCTCGCCGGTGCGCAGATGCAGATCCAGCGCGTCCTTGACCCGCAGCAGGTCCTCTTTCACCGCGGCTGCCACGGTATCGAGCAGCGCGCGATTGCGCCCGCTCAAACTGCCATGGGCGTGAACCAGCTCGGCTTCGCTGGGAGCTGCCTGGTCCAGATCGAAGGTGCTGCGCAATTCCTGCAGCGCCGGATGATCGACATCGCCGGCAGTAACGTGGAACAGCAGCTGACGGGTGGCTTCGAGCGCGGCGTCCACGCCGGCGAAGCCGTCCTTGTCCACCAGATGACGCCGGGCCTCGCGGACCACGCTTGCAAACGCCTGGTGCAAGCCTGGCGACGGCGCCACGGCACCTTCGCCAAGGGCGTGCATTGCACGCTGCGCAACCCAGAGCATCCGGCGTACTGGTTCGTCCGCCGCCTGCGGCAGCAAAGCTTCAAGGGCGGCACTGAATGCAGCGCCGTCCGCGGGCAACCCGCTTTCCGGCCAGTCGTCCATGGCTGCGGCCAGGGACTGGACCGGGCCGGCCGCGCCCGGGCTGTCTTCGCCCGCATCCGTGACCGACGCCAACAGGTCCACCGGCATTGGCCGGTCCAAATCCGGCGCGAACAGCACGCTTTCGCTCAGGCCGGTGGCACCGCGGGCAGCGCGCAGCTCGTTGAGCAGCGGCAGCAGTACGATCGGGATGTCACGGTGCCCGCCCTGCAGGCGCTCCAGGTAGTCGGGCAGCAGCACGGTGCCACGCATCAAACTGGCGCAGGCCGCGTCCCGATCGGGGGCCTGATCCGCCTGCAGTGCCTCCGCCAGCTGCTCCATTTCCTCGGCCACCATCGCTGGGGCATACAGCTCGACCATGCGCAGGGTGCCCTGCACCTGGTGCAGATAGCTCGCGCAGAAGCGCATCCGGCTGCTGTCCGTCGGATCCTCGACGAACGCCTCCACCTCGAGCCGCGCCTGGCGCAGGGTTTCATCCAGCTCCGGTTTGACCCAGCCCAGTGCCGTGTAGTCGATCGCGTCACGCAGTGCCATCGTCATGGTGCCTCCCTTGGCGGGCGCACCCGTTCCCTGCTGCATTCGTTGCCGATGCCGGTCATTTCAGTCCTTGCGCCCCGCTCAGACCGGCAGCTTGAAGTCGGCGACCGAACGACGCAGGTCGGCTGCAAGCTGTGCCAGGTTGCCAATGGACTCGGCGGTCTGGTTCGCACCCTGCGAGGTCTGGGCGGTGATGGACTGGATGGTGTCCATTGTCTGGGTGATGTTGGAGGCCGCGTCGGACTGCTGGCGCGCGGCGTTGGAGATGCCCTGAATCAGGTCGGCCAGGCTGGTCGAAACGCTTTCAATCTCGCCCAGCGCGGTACCCGCATCCTCGGCCAGGCGCGCACCGGACACCACCTCGGAGGTGGTCTGCTCCATCGAGCTGACCGCCTCGTTGGTATCGGTCTGAATCGTTTCCACCAGGGCCTCGATGCGCTTGGTAGCGCTGGATGCGCGCTCGGCCAGCCGCTGCACTTCGTCGGCCACCACCGCGAACCCGCGGCCCGCCTCGCCCGCCGATGCCGCCTGGATCGCCGCGTTCAGCGCCAGGATGTTGGTCTGCTCGGAGATGTCGCTGATGAGTTCCACGATCGAGCCGATTTCCTGGGAGCTCTCGCCCAGGCGCTTGATGCGCTTGGAAGTCTCCTGGATCTGGTCACGGATCGAGTCCATGCCGGCGATCGTCTCGCGCACCACGCCCGCACCCTTGGTGGCGATCTGCACCGAGCGCTGGGCCACGTCGGCCGACTCGGCGGAGTTCTTCGACACCTGGCCAATGCTGGTCGCGATCTCGGTGATGCGGTTGGAGGCGGAAGTGATCTCGCGCGCCTGGTGCTCCGCGGCCTCGGCCAGGTGCATGGCGGTGGCCTGGGTCTCCTGCGCGCTGGAGGACACCTGCACCGAGGTGTCGTTGATGGTCTGCACCAGGTTGCGCAGCTGCTCGACCGCGAAGTTGATCGAGTCGGCAATGGCGCCGGTCATGTCCTCGGTGACCGTCGCCTTCACCGTCAGGTCGCCTTCGGCCAGCGAGCCCATTTCATCCAGCAGGCGCATGATCGCCTCCTGGTTGCGGTTGTTGAGCTCCATCGTGGTTTCGTAGCGCTCGCGCTGGGCGCGGTTGAGGCTGAACACCAGGCCGACAATCGCGGCCAGGGTCGCCAGACCCGACAGGATGCTGATCCACACGTTGCCGATGATGCTGGTGTCGGACAGCGAGCCGAACGCGGTGAACGCCTGGAACAGGCTCTCGCTCTCGGCCAGCAGCTGGTCCGACCCTGCGGTAATGGAGTTGGCTGCCTCCTGGGCGCCGGCAAGGCTCTTGGCCGCAGTCAGGATCGCGTCCAGTGACGGGCGGATCTCTTCCCACAGCTCGTCCACGCTGGCCAGCGCGGCCAGCGCGCTGGCGTTGGTGAGCGGCTGCACGTTGAGATTTTCGTCGCCCTCGCGCAGGCCCACCCGCACCTGCTCAAACAGGCCCGCCCGCTGCTGCAGCGTCTCGGCCGCCCCGGCGGAGCCTTCGCCACCCGCCTGGATCTGGGTCACGAAACGCACCATGTCACCGGTCAGCACCACTTCGCGCAGCGCCATGTAGACCTGCGAGGACGGCGAGCCGGTGTTGGACATGGCCCGCACCAGCTCGTCCAGCTGGGCCTGCAGGCCCGGCACACCGCGGTTGAAACGCTCCGCGTTGCCGGCCACGCCCGTCACCACCTGCTGGCTGTCGATGACCAGCTGGGCGTTTTCGCCGATCGGCTCCCAGGTGCGGCTGACGGTCTGGATCGGCCCGGACACGCCGGTGGTATCGCCGAAATTGCTTTGCAGGCTGGCGATATCGCGGTCGATGTCCGCCTTGGTGGCACGGAACGCGCCGTAGGCCGCGGTATCACCGGCCACCGCCTCGTTGCCCTGGATCGCCAGGCGCTGCGAATTCACCTGCAGACTCGAGGCTGCGGTACTGGCGCCACCCAGCTGGGCGGCCTTCCAGATGGCATAGCCGGTGTTGGCGCCGAAAATAAGCAGGGCCACTGCCAGCACGATCAGCCAGGCGTTCGTGCCCAGGTTGCGGCCCTTGCCGGCGACGTTATCCACTTCAGTGCTCATGAGCTTGTCCCAGTTGCTATGCGATGCGGCTTACGCCGCGGCCTGTCTGAATTCGGGTGTGCGCGAGAGCCGGTCAAGGCTGAAAATCCCCCACACGTGCGCGTCGACGCGGTAGGCCCGCTCGATGAAATGCGCGTACCGCCCTTGTGCCAGCTCGTCGGCCGGCGAGTCCTGTTCGTCCTGGAAGCTGCGCTGACCAAACATTTCATCGATGGTCACTGCCACGTTGCCGCCGGGCTGGCGCACGATCAGCACGCGCTGGTCCTCGTGCAGCACCGTGCGCTCACCTTCCAGGAACTGCTTGAGGTCGACGATCGGCAGCAGGGTGCCGCGGATGTTGCCCACCCCAAGCATCCACGGCTGCGCGCCGGGCACCGGCGTGACCTGCGGCATCGGCAGTACTTCCAATACCTCATGGAAGCCTGATGCGAGCCGGCGGCTGCCAATCCGGTAGCCCACGCCCCGCCACAGCCCGGGCGCATCCAGCTGCTCCGGAAGACCGGGCTCATGCGCCAGCGAGCGCTGCTCGTAATCGAGCAGGATCGCGAACGGATCAATGGCTCCGGCGCCCGTGTTGGCGCGCTGGGTGATCACTTGGCGCCGCCAAGCAGCCCGTTGATGGTCTCGATCAGCTCGGCTTCGGCCGGCGGCTTGACGAGGTAGCCGCGGGCGCCCTGTCGCATCCCCCAGGCGCGGTCGGTTTCCATGCCCTTGGTGCTGACGATCACCACCGGAATGTGGTCGGTTTCGGTATCACGCGACAGCGCGCGGGTGGCCTGGAAGCCGTTCATGCCCGGCAGCACGATGTCCATGATCACCAGGTCGGGCTGCTCGCGCTTGCACAGGACGATGCCGTCCTCGGCGCTGCTGGAGACAAGCACCTGGTGGCTGTTGCGCTCAAGCAGCTGGGTCAACACCGCCGTGTCGGTCGGCGAGTCTTCGATCAACAGGATTCGTGCCATGGATATGCCTGCCCCCCGGTCAGGCGTTGACGTGCTTGCGGATGGCGTCGAGGAGTTCCTCGCGCGTGAACGGTTTGGTGACGTACTGCTCCGAGCCCACGATCCGTCCGCGGGCCTTGTCGAACAGGCCGTCCTTGGACGAAAGCATGATCACCGGCGTGGACTTGAACAGCTGGTTGTTCTTGATCAGCGCGCAGGTCTGATACCCATCCAGGCGCGGCATCATGATGTCCACGAAAATGATCTGCGGCTGCTGGTCGGCAATCTTGGCCAACGCCTCGAAACCATCCACCGCGGTGGTGACTTCCGCCCCTTCCCTGCGGAGCAGCGTCTCGGCGGTGCGACGGATCGTCTTCGAGTCGTCAATCACCATGACCCGCAAGCCCTGAAGGCTGCCGGCCGGTGTGTCTTCTACGGTCATTTAAATCTTCCCCTGGCGCGGCGCGCCGGTCTTTCCGGGTGCCGCTGCAACCCGACCATATATCCCAATCGGCGGCCGGACTGTCAAGCACGCGAAGCACTTTAACCCCGATCCGTGACCCCCGTCAGCCTCTGGCCGGCCCCCTGCTGCTGCTAACATTGCCGCCTCCCGTCGCCACCGGTAGCGCAGCCCATGACGCTTGATGTCATTGTCATCATGGATCCGATCAGCGCGATCAACGTTGCCAAGGATTCCACCTTCGCAATGCTGCTCGCCGCCCAGCGTCGCGGCCATCGCCTGCACTACGTGCTGCCCGGGGGGCTGTCTCTGAATGGGGGAGTTGCGCAGGCCCGCATGGCGGCGCTGTCCGTGCGGGACGATCCGCAGGACTGGTTCGAGCTGGGGCCGGAATCGCGCCGCGCGCTTGGCGACGGCGACGTGGTGCTGATGCGTCGCGATCCACCTGTGGATGCCGAGTACATCTACGACACCCAGATCCTGGGACTGGCCCAGGCCGCCGGTGCGCGGGTGGTCAACGATCCGCAGGGCCTGCGCGACCTCAATGAGAAACTGGCGGCGCTGGAATTCCCCCAGTGCTGCCCGCCCACGCTGGTATCGCGCAGCTCGGCGGAGCTGAAGGCATTCGTCGCCGAACATGGCGACGCTGTTCTCAAGCCGCTGGACGGCATGGGCGGGCGCTCGATCTTCCGCACCGGCCCCAGCGACCCGAACATCAACGTGATCCTGGAAACGCTCACCGACGGCAACCGCCGCACCGCCATGGCACAGCGCTACCTGCCCGAGATCGTGGACGGCGACAAGCGCATCCTGCTGGTGAACGGCGAGCCGGTACCCTACTGCCTGGCACGTATTCCGCAGGGAGACGACTTCCGCGGCAACCTCGCGGTGGGCGGGCGCGGCGAAGGCCGGCCGCTGAGTGATCGCGATCGCTGGATCGCGGCCCAGGTAGGGCCGGAGATGAAGCGCCGCGGCATGATCTTCGTGGGTCTGGATGTGATCGGAGACTGGCTGACCGAAGTCAACGTCACCAGCCCAACCTGCATCCGCGAGCTGGACGCCGAGTTCGGCCTGGATATTGCCGGCGACCTGTTCGCGGCGATCGAGGCCGGAGCGTGACGCTGCCGGCATGAGTCTGGCGATTGCTCCGCCCGGCCCTCAGGTGGACGACCAGCAGCGCCTCGGCGCCACGCTGGTGCTGTCCCTGTTGCTGCACGGCATGCTGGTGCTGGGAATCGGCTTCAGTCTGGACGATGCCGCTCCGGTGACCCCGACGCTGGACGTGATCCTGACCGAAACCACCAGCCCGCTGACCCAGGCCCAGGCGGACTTTCTGGCCCAGGCCAGCAACCAGGGAGGCGGCGAGCACGAGGAAAGCCTGCGCCCGCGTGAATCACAGCTCGGCCTGGCGCCGCAGGACCAGACCGGCATTGCCCCCGAGCCGCTGCGCGCGCAGTCGCCGGATGCGCAGCCCCCGCCGCAGGCCCGGGTGGTCACCAGCCACCGGGGCGAACATACCGTGGCGACGCCGGACCCTTCCCAGCAGGCCGACCCCAGCACGCTGCCTGCTGGCGAGCAGCGAATTGAACGCGATATGGAAATGGCCCGACTGGCGGCCGAGATCCACCTGCGCTCGGAGCAGTACGCCAAGCGTCCGAAGCGCAAATTTGTCTCCGCCAGCACCCAGGAATACGCCTACGCCGCCTATCTGCGGCAGTGGGTGGACCGGGTGGAGCGGATCGGCAACCTCAACTACCCCGACGAAGCCCGGCGCCGGCAGCTGGCCGGCGAGCTGGTGATCAGCGTGGCGATCCGCCGCGACGGGTCGGTGGAAAGCGCGCAGGTGATCCGCTCCAGCGGCATCCACCTGCTCGACGAGGCCGCCCTGCGCATCGCGCAACTGGCCGAACCCTACCCGGCCCTGCCAACAACCGAAGAAAACATCGACGTGCTGCACGTCACCCGCACCTGGCAGTTCCTGCCTGCGGGAACCCTGGTCGACAGCTGATCGGGAACGTTGTGACGCAAGCGCGTCGACGCAAGCGCGCCAACGCGAGCGCGCCAACGCGAGCGCGTCAGCGTGCGGCGCGCAGGGCGCGCTGTTCTTCCAGGGTCAGGGCAACGTTGTCGCGCAGATAAGCGGGTTCGACCAGTTCCGGGGCCACCGCCTCGCCGCGCGCAAATGCCTGGGCCGCAAGCCGGGCGATATCGCCCGCCCGGGGCAGCGCGGTGGCATTCACGCTGGCAAGCCGCGGCTCCAGGGCCGCCTGCAAGGCGCCCTCGACCGCAGCGAAGCCGGTGCCCACGCCGTGCCACGCATGGTCACCGCCTGCGGGCAGCTGCACTGCATCCGGTGCGCACACGGTTTCCGGGCCCAGGGCGACCAGATCGGCACCCACGCGTTCAAACGTGCCTGCGTACACCTCACCCATGCGCGCATCGATCGCCGCAAGCACTTTTCCCGGGCGCTCGGCACGCAGCGCCAGGGCGGCCAGGGTCGAGACGGGCAGCATCGGCAGATCCAGCGCCAGCGCAATGCCCTGGGACAAGGCAATCCCCAGCCGCACGCCCGTGAACGCGCCAGGCCCACGCCCGACGGCCACCGCATCCAATTGCGAACGGGCCATGCCGGCTTCGGCCAGCAGCGCCTGCGCCCACGGCAGCGCCAGTTCCGCGTGGCGGCGCGGCGCGATTTCAAAGCGCTCCAGCACCTCGCCGTCGCGCCACACGGCTACCGAGCAGGCTTCGGTGGAGGTTTCAAATGCAATCAGGTTCATCGGGACGGTTTCATTCAAAGAAGGCCTGCACCTGGGCCACATCGCGGGTCACTGCGAACGGAGGCATGGAGTCCATGAACACCCGGCCATAGCCCTTGCCGGTCAGGCGCGGATCGCACAGCACCAGGACGCCGCGGTCACGCTCGCTGCGGATCAGCCGGCCGACGCCCTGCTTGAGCGCGATCACTGCCTGCGGCAGCTGTTCATCGGTGAACGGGTTGCCCCCGGCGCGGCGGATCGCGTCCAGGCGCGCTTCGAATACCGGGTCATCCGGCGCGGCGAAAGGCAGCTTGTCGATCACCACCACGCTCAGCGCATCACCGGCCACGTCCACGCCCTCCCGAAAGCTGGCGGCGCCGAGCAGCACGCCGTTGCCGGACTCGCGGAAGCGCTGCAGCAGCACGTTGCGCGGCGCTTCGCCCTGGACGAACAGCGGCCAGGGCGCGTCGGATGCGCGCAGCAACGCGGCGGTTTCACGCAACGCCCGGTGCGAGGCAAACAGGAGAAAGGCGCGCCCTTTGGAGGCGTGCAGCACCGGCAGCACGGCATCGAGCATCGCTCCGCTGAACTCGCGCGCCCCGGGGGGCGGCAGGCGCTGGGGCAGATAGCACAGCGCCTGGGTGGGCCAGTCGAACGGGCTGGGCGCCAGCAGGGTGCGCGGCTCCTCCAGCCCGAGCCGGGCGGCAATGTGGTCGAAGCGGCCGTCCACGGCCAGCGTGGCCGAGGTGAACACCCAGGACGCGCGTGAGGCTTCGCGATGCGCACGCAGCGGTCCAGCCACGTCCAGCGGGGTGCGCTGCAGGCGGAAGCCGCGCGGCGACAGTTCGTACCAGCGCACGGTATCGGCATCGGCCGGCAGCTGTGCCGAGGCCATTGCGGCCGTCTCAATCCCGGCCAGGCCCGTGTCGCCGCTGTCCATGTCGCCGCTGTCGATCCCATCGTCGGGCACCTTTTCTCCGCGCCAACGCCCAAGCCGGCCGATCGACTCGACGGCACGTGCGTGGCAGGCCTCCATCCCCACCGAAGCCTCACGCAGTGGCTCCAGCGCCTGCGCCAGTTCGCGCAGCCGGAGATCCAGCCCATCCAGCGCTTCATCAACCGCCGCCTCACCGTCCAGGCGTCGGCGGGTGCCCCGCGGTGGCAGCGGCTCCATCTGCGCCCGCAACGCGCGCACGGCCTGTTCCAGCGCCTGCGCCGGCCCCTGCAAGATCGCCAGCGCGGTGGGCACTTCCTTGCACTCCAGCAGCGCTTCGCGGGCCAGCTCCACCAGCGGCCGCGCGCTCAGCGATTCACCGAAGAACTGGGAGGCGAGTTCGGGCAGCTGGTGGGCCTCGTCGACAACGAACGCTTCCGCGCCGGGAAGAATCTCGCCGAACCCCTCCTGCTTGAGCGCCAGATCAGCCAGCAGCAGGTGATGGTTGACCACCACCAGATCGGCGGCCTGGGCCCGCTGCCGGGCCTGGACCACAAAGCATTCGCTGTAGAACGGGCACTCCGTACCCAGGCAATTGTCGACGGTGGAAGTGACCATCGGGATCACCGGCGAGCCTTCCGGCAGGGCTTCCAGCTCGGCCAGGTCGCCCATGCGGGTGCGCCCGGCCCAGGTGACCACGCGCTGGAACAGTGCCGCCTGGGCACCGGAAGACATGCGCGGCTCGGTCTTGGCCAGCTCAAGCCGGTGATGGCACAGGTAGTTGGAACGGCCTTTGAGCAGGGCCGTGCGCAGCCCGGTGCCCAATGCGTCGCGCACCGCCGGCAGGTCGCGGTGGTACAGCTGGTCCTGCAGCGCGCGGGTTCCGGTGGAAACAATGGTCTTGAGCCCGGACAGCAGCGCAGGAACCAGATAGGCATAGGTCTTGCCGGTGCCGGTGCCGGCCTCGGCCAGCAGGCTGTCACGTCGGCCAAAGGCCTCGGCGACGGCCACCGACAGCTCGTGCTGGGCCGGTCGCGGCACGAAGCCCGGCAGCGCCGTGGCCAGCGCCCCGTTGGCGCCCAGCGCATCGCGGACCGACTCCGACAGCGCAGGCGCCTCGAGTTCGATCGCGGTCATGTCCGCATTCCTGCGGAGCCCACGGGTTCCACGGCTTGCAACATCTTCAATAGCGCTCCGGGCCCGCCACGCGACAGCCTTCGACTTGGGCGCGCGCCGCTGCCGCACCGGCAGCATCACTCTCGCGCAGACGCAGCTGCTCAAGGGTTGCCCAGTGGCGCCTGCACAGCGGACCCACCTGGCTTCCCAGCGCATAGGCGCGCTCTGCCAACGTGCCCGCCAATGCAAAGTCCTGCTGCAGCAGGGCAAGCTCGGCCCGCTCCTGCAGCAGCGCCGGGTCGTCCTGCACTTCTTCCAGCGCGAGGTCCAGCGCGCGCGCAGCGCCGCCAATGTCGCCGACCGCCTCCAACCGTTCGGCTTCGATACGCAGATCCTCGACACGTGGATCGCGCAACGGCGCGACGGCCAGTTCGGCCTCGTCATCGGCGCCTGCGGCCCGTACCGCGGCCACCGTGGCAGTGGCCGCGATTGCCGACGGCGTTCCAGTCTGCGTTCGGGTCGAATCAGGTGAACCCGTGCAGCCGGCCATCAATACGATGCCGACCAGGGCTGTAGAAAAACGGACATTACGAATCATGGCTGCTGGGGTACGGGGTCGGGGGAAGGAGTGTCCTGCGGGGCAGGTGTTGCGGAGTCCGGCTCATCCAGGCCGAACCAGCTGCGCCAACCGCGCCGGGCTGGTCGCGACCCGGTATCGCCACCCGCCGCGCCTGCAGGACCCTGCGCGGCATCGGCCGAATCGGACAGCCCATGATCGCAGGGCTGGTAGGCCGGCGCGAATCCGGGCACGAACGCGTACCGGCGCACCTGCGGGCAATCCGCGTCGGTGCTGTAGCCGTTCGCCACCCAGCGCCAATCCAGCCCGCCCTCGCCCAGGTCCAGCGGTGCACTGGGCAGACGGGCGAACATGTCCGACCACACCCGCATCGCACCGGTGGCGCCATACAGCCCGGCGGCCTGGTTCTGGTCATTACCCATCCACGTCACGGCCAGATGATCACCCGTCCAGCCGGCAAACCAGCTGTCGCGGCCATCGTTGCTGGTGCCGGTCTTGCCGGCCGCCTGCAGATGGCCCAGCCCGTCGTTGACCAGCTGCCGCGCCGTGCCGGAAGTCACTGCCCGCTGCAGGGCCAGGGTGACAAGCCGCACCGCCACGGCGTCCCCGGCCTGGGCTTCGGTCACGCTCTCGTCGTAGCGACTGACCGTACGGTCGTCCTCGTCAATCACTCCACGCACCATGCGCAGGGTCTGGAACTCGCCGCCCGACGCCAGGAACTGGTACAGCTGCGCCATGGCATAGGGGCTCTGGTCGAGCGAGCCCAGGATCAGCGCCGGATTGGGCTCGGCGCGGACCCCGGCCAGGGTGCCGATCAACTCAGCCAACCGCCGCGGATGGATCTGCATGCCCAGCCGCACGGTGGCCTGGTTGTAGGAATTGGCCAGCGCATCCATCAGCGACACCACGCCGTGGCTGCGGTTGTTGGCGTTGCCCGGGGTCCAGCGTTGGCCGTTGGGCAGGACCACGGTCACCGGCGCATCGTCAATCGGGCTGGCCAGCGACCAGTCGCCCGGCAGGGCCAGCGCCAGCAGGTAAACGAATGGCTTGAGCAGCGATCCCACCGGTCGATGGGCATCGATCGCACGGTTGAACCCGTGTTCGGAAGGATCGCGGCTGCCGATCACGGCCAGCACGTCACCGCTGTGCACATCGGTAAGCACCATGCCGGCCTGCAGTTCCGGGCGGCTGTCGGTGCTGAGTGATTCGATCGTCCGCCGGACCGCGCCCTCGGCGTAGCCCTGGGCGGAAGGCGACATGGCCGTCATCACCCGCAGGCCCGCGCCCTGCAGCTTGTCGGTCGGGTACTCGGACGCCAGCTGCCGTCGCACCAGGTCCACGTAGGCGGGGAAGCGGTTGGCGGCCAGGCTGCCGGGCTGATCGCTCACCCCCAGCGGCGCGGCCAGCGCACGCCGGTACTCCTCGTCCACGATCAGCCCGGTGGCGTGCATCTGGGCCAGGGCGAAATCACGCCGCTCGCGGGCGCGATCCGGATGGCGGCGCGGATCGTAATACGACGGCCCCCGGATCATCCCGACCAGCAACGCCACGTGCTCGGTGTCGAGCTCCTCCAGCCAGCGCCCAAACCAGAACTCGGCGCCAGCTGCCACGCCGCGGATCTCCTGGGCGCCACGCTGGCCGACGTACACCTGGTTCAGGTAGGCCTCCATGATCTGGCCCTTGTCGTAACGCGACTCGAGCAGCAGCGCATAGATGATCTCGTTGAACTTGCGCGACCAGGTCTGTTCGCGGCCGATCCCGAGCACCCCTGAGCGCGCCAGCTGCTGGGTCAGCGTGCTGCCGCCCTGGCGGGTGGAACGGGTGCGCAGGTTGACCCATGCGGCGCGCATCATTCCGCTCAGGTCGATGCCGTGATGACGGGCGAAGTCGCGGTCTTCCACGGCCTGCAGCGCATCGGTCAGCAGCATCGGCACGTCTTCAACCCGCACCAGCCGGCGCTCTTCCTGGTTGGCGCCATACAGCGTGGCAATCCGGGCCGGATCCAATCGGGCCTGCTCCAGCGGCACGTCGTCATCAGCGCCGCGCAGACGCGATACGCGGCCACCGGTCACCCTCACCTGCAGCTGCGACGGGGGCACCGGGCCGTTCACGTCCACGAAACCGCGGTTGGAAATACGCCAATCACCGTCGTTTTCAAGCCAGGTTCCGGCACGGATCCCGTCGCCCTCGCGGTAACCGGCCGCCTGCAGCTCATGACGCAGGGTCTGCGCATCCAGCGCCAGACCGGCCTGCAACTGCAGCGGACGTGCGTAGACCCGGGTGGGTTCCTGCCAGCTCCAGCTGCCGAACTGCTGCTCCAGCTGCTTGTTCAGGTACAGCGCGTAGGGAACCAGGAAACCCAGCCCCAGGCCTATCGCCGCCAGTACCGCAATCAGCAGCCTGCGCCGCCAGCGGCCGAGCGGGCCGCGCGGCGTTTCATCGTCTTCGTCGTACTGGATTCGGGCCATGGAACCTCTTTCCCGCCATGGCAGGATGCCGGCTAATGCAACAATATTGATCGCGCGCAGTCTAGCCCAGCGCTTTGCCAGGCTGTTTCGCACGCACCCTTTCAGTCAGCTGGAGTTCCAGACCCATGCCGTTTTCCCTGGCCGATGCGCGATTCGCGCTCGACCGCGCCACCGGGCTGCTGCGCCGCGGCCTCACCAGCCTGCGCACCCGCGGCTGGCGCCCCACCTGGCAGCGGGTCACCGCCCAACTCGGCCTGCTGGCGCCGCCGCAACGACATGCGCTGCTGGAAGCCGATTACAGCCCGTTCCAGGCGCTGCGCGTTCCTTGCAGCCAGCAGCCCCGGGCCAGCATCGTGATCCCGGTATACAACGAGTTCGAACACACCCTGGCGTGTCTGCGGGCCATCGCCGCGGCACCGCCCGCAGCCGGCATCGAGATTCTGGTGGTGGATGACGGGTCCAACGACCAGACCGAGGCGATCCTGCCCCAGGTCGAAGGCCTGCACTATCTGCGCCGGGCTGAGAACGGCGGGTTCATTGCCGCCTGCAATGACGGCGCCGCCCAGGCTCTGGGCGAGTACCTGGTGTTTCTCAACAACGACACCGTGCCCCAGCCGGGCTGGCTGGACGCGCTGCTGCGCAGCTTCACCGAGCATCCGCAGGCCGGCCTGGTGGGCGCCCAGCTGCTGTACCCCGACGGGCGGCTGCAGGAATCAGGCGGCCGGGTGCTGCGCGACGGGCGCGCCGAAAGTCGCGGCCGCTTCGCCGATCCCGACCATCCCCTGCTGCGCTTCGCCCGACCTGTGGACTACTGCTCGGGCGCGGCACTGGCAATCCGGCGGTCGCTGTTCGAAACGCTGGGCGGCTTTGATCCGCACTTTGCACCGGCGTACTACGAAGACACCGATCTGGCGTTCCGGGTGCGTGCGGCCGGGCACCAGGTGCTGTGCCAGCCGGACGCGCGGGTGGTGCACGTGGAAGGCGTCAGCGCCGGCACGGACCTGTCGGCCGGCATGAAGTCCTCGCAGCTGCGCAACCAGCCGGTGTTTGCAGCGCGCTGGGCTGCGGAACTGCAGACACACCCGCTCACCGCCCCCGATCCGCTGCAACCCGAAGCGGACGGGCGGCCGGTGATCCTGGTGATCGACGCGCTCACGCCCACGCCGGACCGGGATTCGGGCTCGCTGCGGCTGGTGAACCTGATGCGCCTGCTGCGAGACGAGGGTGCGCACGTGGTGTTCGTGCCTGCCGACCGCCGTCATGTCGGCGCAAATACCGAGCACCTGCAGCGGCTGGGAATCGAGACCTGGTATGCGCCCCACATGGGCAGCATGACGGCCTGGCTGCGCACCCATGGGCCGCGGTTTTCCAGCGTGATCGCCAGCCGCCACTACGTGGCTGGCAGCCTGCTGCCACTGCTGCGCCGATATGCGCCGCAGGCCCAGCTGGTGTTCGACAGCGTGGACCTGCACTACCTGCGCGAGCAGCGCGCGGCCGAGCTGGCGGGCGATGAAGCGCTGCAGCGCGCCGCGGCCCGCACCCGCACGCTGGAATTGGGGGTGATGGCCCGCAGCGACGTGACCCTGGTGGTCAGCCCGGCCGAGCGCGAGCTGCTGGTCCGTGATGCCCCTGATGTGCGGGTTGAGCTGGTCTCCAACCTGCACCGGATTGCCGGCGCGGGACTGCCGTTCGAGCAGCGCCGCGACCTGGTGTTCGTGGGCGGCTTCCGTCATCCGCCCAACGTGGACGCGGTGTGCTGGTTCGTGGATTCGATTTTCCCCACCATCCGCGCGGCCCTGCCGGAAGTGCGCTTCCACTGCATCGGCGGCGACCTGGTGCCGGAGATCGAGGCCCTGGCCGATCGCGACGGCGTGATCGTGCACGGCTACGTGCCCGATATCAGTCCGTACATGGACGGCTGCCGCATCGCGATCGCGCCGCTGCGCTATGGCGCCGGGGTGAAGGGCAAGATCAACCTCAGCATGGCCCACGGACAGCCGGTGGTAGCGACCCGCACGGCAGTGGAAGGCATGCAGCTGCGCGATGGGCACGACGTGCTGGTGGCCGAGGACGAACAGGCGTTCGCCGCTGCGGTGCTGCACCTGTACCGGGACGCCACGCTGTGGATGGAGCTGAGCATCCACGGGCATGAAAACATCGAGCGGCACTTTTCACCCGAGGCGGCGCGCGACACCATCCGCGCGGTGTTCTTCAAGCCGAAACCGGATTAGCGCGAGGGCGAGGCGGACGCGGTACGCAGGCGCTGGGCGAACTCGGCCAGCCCGGATACCGACGGGTCAATGGTGCGGGCCGATTCCAACGCCGCGCCTGCTCCCGGCAGGTTGCCCGCGCCCAGGCGCTCGTCGCCGATGGCCAACCAGCGCTGGGCCAACCGGCGCCGCGCCGCAATCAGCTCACCGCTGTCATCGGCCAGGGCCACCCGGACATCAAGGCAGGCGTTGGCCCGCCCCAGGCTGTTGGCGCGCAATTCCCGCTCAAAACAATCAGTGGCGCCGGCCAGCAGCTGTTCGCTGGCTTCCTGCACCTGGGGATCATCCGGCGCCAGGCTGCGCGCCGCACGCAGCTTGTCGAACGCATTCTCGCCGGGCGGGTTGAGCAGATCGCCGCGGGCCTGGGCGGCGGCCACCTCTTCCAGCAGCGCCGCGACCAGCACCCGACGCTCGGCCGGAGAGTGCGCCGGATCAAGCTGCGCCTGCCGCGTGCGTGCCGCGTCGACCCGTTCGGCCAGGCTGCGTACCTGGGCATCCACCGGCGCCAGCTCCCGCGCCTGGGCCAGGGCGGCATCGGCATCGGCGAAGCGGAAGTCCGCCGCCAGCCGCGCGGCACGGCGCGCATGCGCCACGCCCGTCTGGATCAGGCCATCGCCGGCCTGCTCGTCGCCGGGATCCATTTCCAGCAGCGCGCGGTAACGCTGTGCGGCCCGCTCCAGCTCGCCGGCGTCCAGATCCCCGGCGGCCTGGGCCAGGGTGGCATCACGCTCCTCGGTCAGGCGCGCCCGGGTATCGGGCAGGTCCACGTGACCGGGATCGAATTCCGCGGCCACCGCGATCATGGCGGCGGCCTCCGCCAGCGTCCCGCTGCGCAGCGCAGCCCGGGCCTGTTGCAACAGCTCGGCCACGCCATCATCGCGGCCACGCAGGGCCTGCAGGTGCTCGGAATCCAGGCGCAGGATCCGGCTGTACAGCGGCAGCGCGGAATCCTCATCGCCGTAGAGCCTGCCGGCCTCGTGGGCGCGCTCGGCATCGGCCCAGAGCTGGTCGATCCCGGCGTCCGCGGCCTCGCGCTTGCGCAGCGCTTCGGCAACGGCCTGCACCGCCCCGCGCGGCGCGGACAGTTCGCGCGCCAGTTTCAGCGCGGCGTGCGCCTGGGGGTAGCGGCCCGCAGCGGATTCGCGCCGTGCCTGCTCCACCGCGGCGTCGGCGACGGCGGCCAGGCCCTGGCGCGGCTCCGGGCGATCCGGATCCATCGCCAAGGCGGCCTCATACAGTTCGCGTGCACCGCTGCCTTCGGGATCGGTCAGGTGTCCCTGCTGCAGCGCGGCGTCGGCCTGGCGCAGGGCGTCCTGGGCGGAATTCTGCGGCCACAGCCGCTCAGCCAGTGGCTGGCGCAACACCAGCAGGGCAACCAGCAACAGCGCGGCGCCACCGGCGACCCAGCGCCAATGCGCTGCCAGGAACGGGATCGCTCCGGGAGTTATCCGGGATAAATGGGAATCACGCGGGCTGTTCACCTGCAAAGCATAAGAGACTGCGCTCAAGCGCGCCGTGATCGGCCGGATCGATGTGGCGGATGGTCAGGGCCGGTAGGCCCGTTCAACCCCCGGCACCGCTTCCATTTTGCCCAGCAGGCGCGAGAGCTGGCCGAAATCCTGCACCCGCACCTGCAGCCGCAGGCGCACCTGCCCGGATCCCCCCAGGCGCTCACTGTTGATTTCCTGCACGTGCGCGTTTTCCTGCGCGATCAGATTGGATACATCCTTGAGCAGGTGGCGACGGTCCATCCCCTCGACCACAATTGCCGCCTCGTGTGCGCCGGCGGCACTGCCCCAGTCCACCGGCATTGCCCGGGCCGGCTCGCGCGCAATCAGGCGCAGGTAGGCCGCGCAGTCGGATCTGTGCACGCTGACTCCGCGCCCGCGGGTGAGATAGCCGCCGATCTGTTCGCCCGGCAATGGCCGGCAACAACCAGCCACCTGCACCAGCAGGTTGTCCACGCCCACCACGCTGAACTCGGCGCTGGGACGGGGTTTGCGCCGCGGCTGCCGGGCCACCGGCGGCACCGGCTCATCGCCACGCCTGGTTTCGGCCTCGTGCTCAAGCAGCGCCCGCGCCACCTGGTACGGGCCCACGTCACCCAGCGCCACCTGCACGTACAGGTCTTCGATGCTGGCTGCACGGAACTTGCGCAGGGCCGGCGCCGGGTCGGTCTGCTGCAGGCCCATGCGCTTGAGTTCCCGGTCCAGCAGCTCACGTCCGTCCTGCTCGTTGCGGGCGCGGTCGAGTTTGTGGAACCAGTGGCGCACCTTTTCCCGCGAACGGCCGCTGGCCAGGTAACCACTGCTCACCTGCAACCAGTCGCGCCGCGGTTCGGCGGTCTTTCCGGTGAGAATTTCCACCCGGTCGCCGCTGGCCAACGCCTGGGTCAGCGGCACGATGCGGCCGTTGACCTTGGCCCCGCGACAGCGGTGCCCGACCATCGTGTGCACGTGGTAGGCGAAATCGAGCGGCGTGGCCCCAAGCGGCAGATCGATCACCTCGCCCATCGGAGTCAGCGTGTAGATCCGGTCTTCGACCAGCTCGGTGTCCAAGGCGCTGGCCAGCGAAGCATCCCCGCCTTCCTGATGGGTATCCAGCAGCCGCCGCATCCACTCGATCTTGCGCTCCAGCGCCGCGTCACCGGAGCCGCCCTCCTTGTAGCGCCAGTGCGCGGCCACGCCAAGCTCGGCCTGCTCGTGCATTTCGTGGGTGCGGATCTGCACCTCGAGCGTCTTGCCTTCCGGACCAACCACCGCGGTGTGCAGGGAGCGGTAATCGTTGCGCTTGGGCCGGGCGATGTAATCATCGAATTCGCTGGGAATCGGCGCCCACAGCGCGTGCACCACGCCCAGCGCGGCGTAGCAGGCCGGCACATCGTCAACCAGCACCCGCACGGCGCGCAGATCGTACAGCTCGCCGAATGGAATGTCCTTGGCCCGCATCTTTTTCCAGATGCTGTAGATGTGCTTGGGGCGACCGGCGATTTCACTGCGCACGCCCTGCGCGGCAAGGGCCTTGGCCAGATCCTGCTGAACCTGCTCGATGAATCGCTCGCGGGCACTGCGCTTGTCCGCCAGCAGCTTGGCGATGCGGTGGTAGGTGTCCGGCTGCAGATAGCGGAAGGCGAGGTCCTCCAGCTCCCACTTGAGTTGCCAGATTCCCAGGCGGTTGGCCAGCGGTGCGTGGATATCCCGGGTCAGTTCGGCCAGCGCAGTGCGCGTGGCCTCGGGTGCCTGTGCGGCCACGCGCATCCGTGCGAGCTGCTGGGCAAGCAGAATCGGAACCACCCGCAGGTCCCGCACAATGGCCAGCAACAGGCGGCGCAATCCTTCCTGGTTGCCACGGCCGCCGCGCTCAGCATGCAGGTCCCAGACCTGGCCGCTGGCCTGCAGGCCATCCACCAGCGCATGGACGCGCGGATGGGCCTTTTCCAGCTGGGCCATCAGCGGCGCGGCCCACTCCCTGATGGCAAACACCACTGCCGCCCCGACCATGTCGGCATCCGCCTCCAGACGCGCGAGCGATCCCAGCGTGTCCGCCAGCAGCGGCAGCGGCTCGTGCACTTCGACATGCCCTGCCTCGGCGTGGGAGCCGAGCAGAGTACGCAGCGCGGGATCCAGCGCGGCCGTTTCCGGCAGTTCAAAAAGGGCTTGCAGCGATGTGCTGGCGTGGGACACCGCCTGACCTGCTTCAGGGATGGGGATGCGCTTACACTACTGCCGACCGTCGAAGAGGAACAGTCCATGCCCCACCTTCGTTTAATGATCGTCGCCGTCGCGCTGGCCTGCGCCGCGCCCGCCATGGCCCAGCAGGGCATCCAGCAGCAGATGAGCGCTGATGAATTCCGCGCCGCTGGCCTGGACAAACTCAGCGCCGCGGAGCTGGCGAACCTGGACGGCTGGCTGCAGCGCCAGGTGCAGCAGGAAAGTACCGTGGCGGTGGAACGGGCAGTGGAACAGGGCCGCGAGGAAGGACGGGAACAGGCATTGCAACAGGTCCAGCAGGGCGCACCGGCGCCGCCTCCCGGCCCGGTGCAGGCGACGCTCAACGGCCAGTTCAACGGTTTCGGTCGCGGCCAGCGTTACACGCTGGATAACGGGCAGGTCTGGGAGCAGACCGATGGCGCCCGCCTGGACGGCGTGCGCGTGAGCAACCCCGCGGTCACCATCCGCCCCGGTGTCCTGGGAGTCTGGTGGCTGCAGATCGAGGGCTACAACACCCGCGCCAAGGTACGCCGGGTCCAGTAACCGTCAGCGGGGCTGCTGCCCCGCACGGATGGCCTGCAATCGCCGGGCCAGCTTCTTCGCCGATACCCCGCCGCGCACGCCCAGTTCCTGGGCGTGGATGGAGACCCGCAGCTCCTCCAGGTCGCGGCGGAATTCCTGCCATTCCGGCTCGGCCCCCTGCCCCTGCAGCCCGGCTTCTTCCAGCGCCTGGACGAACGGCACCAGCTCCAGCATGCGCTGCTGGTCACGCTGGGGATCGCGCAGGGCGCGTTCGGCCCGCAGCTCCAATGCATGCAGATAACGCGGGTACTCGGACAACAGCGATTCGGGCACTTCACGTAGAAAACCGGGCGGCGCCAGCGCGGCCAGATGCGCATGCATGTCGTCCAGATTGGCCCGCGCCCAGCCCATCAGGGTGGACTCCAGGCCGGCCCGGATCGCGGCAATCCGCTCCAGGATCTCCTCTGCCAGCTGCAGCCGACGCATGGCCTCGGCAGACAATCCCCGCCCGATCCGGTCCCTGACGGCGGCAAACGCGTCCGCGTCGCGCACTTCGAGCAACCCTTCGCTGGACAGCGCGGCAAACGCGCCGTCCACCAGATCCTCGCGCAGCAGATCGCCTGCGCGTCCGCCACCACCCGCCTCGATGGCGGCGTACAGCAGCGCGGTCCGCGGATTGACCGGCAGCTGCTTGCGGACCTGGCGCATTTTTACTTCCAGACCAATGTGCAGCAGGCGCCGCACACCCTGTGGATGCAGCCGCCGGGCCTGCGCGGGATCGGCATACACCGCCAGGGCAGCGGCTTCACCTTCGTCAGACAGCGCCGGATAGGCCGCCACGCCGCCCGCCCCGGGCACGGATTCGGGCACTGGATCCTGTGGAAACGCGGTCAGCCCCTGCTTGGCCATGCCCCGGGCTGCGCGGGCGGAGAAGGCCTCCGCGGCACGTTTGCCAAACCGGGCACGCAGGTCTTCAAGGCTGCGCGATTCAGCCAGTACATGCCGCGCGTCGGCATCCAGCAGCCGCAGGTTCATGCGCAAATGCGGGTCCAGCGCGGATTCGTCGAATTCGGTGCCCTGTATCGCCACCCCGGTCATCCGCTGCAGGAACCTGGCCAGGGTGCCGGCGAAGTCATCGGCTTCCGGGCGCTCATGGGCATGGGCAAAGGCGTTGGCGAAATCCGGCGCCGGCACCAAGTTGCGCCGCAGCGCCTTGGGCAGGGAGCGGATCATCGCCATCGCCTTGTCCAGGTAGAAGCCCGGTGCCAGCCAGCTCAGGCGCGCCGGGTCCAGCGCATTGAGCAGGTGCAGCGGCACCACCAGGGTCATGCCATCGTCGGCGGCGCCCGGCTCGAAGCGGTATAGAACGTCCAGCCGCGCATCACCCAGGGCGATGACGGGCGGGAAGCGGGAGGCGTCGCTTTCCTCGGCCACCAGCAGGTCTTCGCGGCTCCATTCAAGCGCCCGCTGCTCGGCCTTGGGCACCTTTCGGTACCAGGCGTCCAGCGAACGCGCATCGATGATCTCACCCGGAATGCGCTGCGCATACCACTGCGCCATCCAGTCCTCGTCCACCACCAGCCCAACCCGGCGCTGCTTGGCTTCTTCCTCCAGCGCGCTCTCGAGCGTGGCCACGTTGCGCGCCAGGAACGGGCTGCGCAGGTTGACCTCGCCGCGCGAAAGACCATCGCGCAGAAAAATATCCCGGGCCTGTTCCGGATACAGGCGGCCGTAATCCACCGGCTTCTTCGGCGCCAGCACCAGGCCGAACAGGCTGATCTGCTCGCTGCCGATCACCCGTCCCTGCGACCGCGCCCAGCGCGGGTCGTGGTGCCGACGGGCCAACAGATGCGGCAGCTCGGCGATCACCCATTCGGGCTCGATCGCGGCGTTGGTCAGCGCCCACACCCGCTCGGTATCCAGCAGCGTTGCCGACAGCACCCACGGCGGCGGTCGTCGCGCCAGTAGCGATCCCGGAAACAGCTGGAACTTGCGCCCGCGCGGGCCTTCATACAGACCGCGATCCACGCGCTGGCCCACCTGCGTCGGCAGGCCGGCAATCACGGCGCGGTGCAGCGTGGCGTAGCGGGCGGTAGCTTCTTTGCCGTCGGACGCTTCCGCCGGGCTTTCCTTCCCGGGGCCGGTCGCATCCCATCCCAGCTCGGTGCACTGCAGCTTGAGCTGGCGGTGCAGCTCGCGCCATTCGCGCATGCGCAGGAAGCCGAGGAAGTTACGCTCGCACCAGCGCCGGAGCTGGGACTGGGTCGAATCGGCATGGGCCTGGCGATAGGCCTCCCACAGCTTGAGGATGCCGACAAACTCGGACTTCGGATCAGCAAACTCCGCATGGGCGTTATCGGCCGCGGCGCGCTGGTCGGCAGGACGCTCGCGCGGATCCTGGATGCCCAGGAACGAGGCCACCACCAGCATCTCGCGCAGGCAGCCGTGCGCCTGGGCCGCCACCAGCATCCGCGCCAATTTCACGTCCAGCGGAAGCCGCGCCATAGAGCGGCCGATCGCCGTGAGGGTACGTGACTCCTCCACCGCGCCCAGTTCGGTCAACTGCTGCCAGCCGTCGGCCACGGCACGCGGGTCGGGCGGATCGATGAAGGGAAAGTCCTCGATCAGGCGCGGACTTGCCTTTGCCATGGCTTCGGCCTGGCCCCGCCGACGCCGACCACCCCCGCGGGTTTCGCCCAGGCCCAGCGAGAGCATGCGCAGGATCACCCCGGCCAGCGCGGCGCGGCGGATTTCGGGATCGGTGTACTGCGGTCGCGCGAGGAAACCCGCTTCGCTGTACAGCCGGATGCAGGTACCCGGTGCCACGCGGCCGCAGCGCCCCTTGCGCTGGTCGGCGCTGGCCTGCGAGATCGGCTCCACATGCAGCCGGTCCAGCTTCAGGCGCGGGCTGTAGCGCTTGACCCGGGCCAGGCCGGGATCGACCACGTAATGAATGCGCGGCACGGTCAATGAGGTTTCGGCCACGTTGGTGGCCAGCACGATGCGTCGCTGCGGACCGGGGTTGAACACCCGGTCCTGGTCGCGCACCGACAGCCGCGCGTACAGCGGCAGCACTTCGGTATGGCGGTACTTGCGCTGTTCCAGCGCCCGATGGGCATCGCGGATTTCGCGCTCGCCGGGCAGGAATATCAGAGTGTCGCCGGTGCCGCGCTCGCGCATGATTTCATCGCAGGCCGCCACCACGCCGTCGACCACCGTGCGCTCACCGTCCTGTTCGCCTTCGCCCTCCAGCGGGCGCCAGCGCACCTCCACCGGATAGCCCCGCCCCTCCACGTCCACCACCGGTGCATCGCTGAAATGTTCAGCAAACCGACCGGTATCAATGGTGGCCGAGGTGACGATCAGGCGCAGGTCGGAGCGTCGCTGCAGCAGCTGCTTGAGATAGCCCAGCAGGAAATCGATGTTGAGGCTGCGCTCATGCGCCTCATCAATGATCAGCGTGTCGTAGGCCGAGAGCCAGGGATCGGAAGCGATTTCCGCCAGCAGAATGCCGTCGGTCATGAACTTGATTGCGGTGCGATCGCTGACCCGGTCGCTGAAGCGCACCTGGAAGCCGACTTCCTCGCCCAATGGCACGTTGAGCTCTTCAGCCACGCGACGCGCCACTGCCCGCGCCGCGATCCGGCGCGGCTGGGTGCAGCCGATCATCCCTGCCGCACCCCGGCCCGCGGCCAGGCACAGCTTGGGAAGCTGGGTGGTCTTGCCGGACCCCGTTTCACCAGCGACCACCACCACCTGGTGGTCGCGGATCAGTTCCACGATGCGCTCGGCCTCTGTGGCAATCGGCAGTCCGGTATCCACGCTGGCCTTGGGCAGCCGGGCGGCCCGCTGCTCACGCGTCTGCACGGAGACCTGCAGCGCCTGCTCGAAGCGCTCGCGCGCGTCATCTTTGGAAGGATCGGCCTTCCAGCGGTTCCACAGACCCATCAAGCGCCCGCGGTCACGCGCCAGCGCGCCGTCGATGGCGCGCCGGGCCTGTTTTGATGCGCCGGTCGCGCGGCGGCTTCCAGGATTCATGTACATCCAAGCTGTAACACAGTGCCGTATTGTCGCCTTTCCCACATGCCTTTGAGATCAAGCCATCATCAGGAACCTGACCGGGATCTCTGACGGCCCACCGGCACCTTCTCCGATAGGCCCCCGACCGGCGCGCCGGTATCCTTGTGGCATGTCGTCACCACAAGAGCACTCTGCGCTGGAGGTCCTGCAGCGCGTCTTCGGCCACTCCGCGTTCCGCGGCGAGCAGGCCGCCATCGTCGAGCACGTCGCCACCGGCAACGACGCCCTGGTGCTGATGCCCACCGGCGGCGGCAAATCACTGTGTTACCAGCTGCCGGCGCTGCTGCGCGAGGGCACCGCGATCGTGGTTTCGCCATTGATCGCGCTGATGCAGGATCAGGTGGAAGCGCTGCGCCAGCTGGGCGTGCGCGCCGCCTATCTCAACTCCACCTTGGACGCCGGCCAGGCCCAGGCGATCGAACGCGAATTGCTGGACGGGGACCTGGACCTGCTCTACGTCGCCCCCGAGCGCCTGCTCACCGGCCGCTTCCTGTCCCTGCTCGACCGCGCCACCCTGGCACTGTTCGCCATTGACGAAGCCCATTGCGTATCGCAGTGGGGGCACGACTTCCGCCCCGAGTACCGGGAACTGACCATCCTCCACGAGCGCTGGCCGCAGGTGCCGCGGGTGGCGCTCACCGCCACCGCCGACCCGCCCACCCAGCGCGAGATCGCCGAGCGCCTGCAGCTGGAGGACGCACGCCGCTTCGTCAGCTCCTTCGACCGCGCCAACATCCGCTACACCGTGGTGCACAAGGACAGCGCCAGGCGCCAGCTGCTGGACTTCCTGCAGGCCCACCAGGGCCACGCCGGCATCGTCTACTGCCTGTCGCGGCGCAAGGTGGAGGAGACCGCGGAGTTCCTGGCCGCCCAGGGCATCGACGCGGTGCCCTACCACGCCGGCATCGACGCCGGGACACGCGCGGCCAACCAGCGCCGGTTCCTGCTTGAGGAAGGCGTGGTGGTGGTGGCCACCATCGCCTTCGGCATGGGCATCGACAAGCCGGACGTGCGCTTCGTCGCCCACATGGACCTGCCCAAGTCGATCGAAGGCTACTACCAGGAAACCGGCCGCGCCGGCCGCGATGGCGAACCCGCCGACGCCTGGATGGCGTATGGCCTCGGCGACCTGGTGCTGCTGCGGCAGATGATCGCCCAGTCCGACTCGGGCGAGGAGCGCAAGCGCCTGGAACACCGCAAGCTCGACGCCCTGGTCGGCTACTGCGAATCCATGCGCTGCCGGCGCCAGGTGCTGCTGGCCAACTTCGGCGAGGAGTATGTGCCGGCAGAAGGTACCTCCGGGGTCGGCTGCGGCAACTGCGACAACTGCCTGCAGCCGCCGCAGAGCTGGGACGCCACCGAGGCCGCGCAGAAGGCCCTGAGCGCGGTGATCCGCAGCGGCCAGCGCTTCGGCGCGGCCCACGTGATCGACATCCTGCGCGGCGCAGACAATGAAAAGATCCGCCAGTTCGGCCACGACCGCCTGAGCACCCATGGTGTGGGCGCCGACCTGGACGCGCGCACCTGGCGCGGCGTGATCCGCCAACTGGTCGCCCACGGCCTGCTTGAAGTGGACGCGGAAGGCTACGGCGGGCTGCAGCTCACCGCCGCCAGTCGCCCGGTGCTCAAGGGCGAGGAACAGGTGATGCTGCGGCGGATCGTCGCCCCGCGCCGCGAGCGCGAGCGCGCCCGGGCGGTGCGCACGCCGGCGGCGGCCATCGAGCTCGCCGACACCGACATGCCGCTGTTCGAAACCCTGCGCGAGCTGCGCGCACGGCTGGCGCGCGAGCAGGGCGTGCCCGCCTACGTGATCTTCCACGACAGCACCCTGCGCGAGATCGCCGCGAGCCGGCCCGCCTCGGAAACCGAGCTGGCCGGGGTCGGCGGCATCGGTGCCGGCAAGCTGGAACGCTACGGCGAAGAGGTGCTGGAAACCGTGCGCCTGCACGGACAGGGCGACCCGGTCGCCTGATCCCGGGGCACGAGCGCCCCCCCCTGGGCGGCTATATCAGGACAGTTCCCTGCTCAGCCAGGCCCGGGCGAACCTCAGGTCCCGGTCCAGCGTCGCCGGCGACACGTCCAGCGCCAGCGCCACCTCGTCACGATTCATGCCGCCGAAGTAGGTCAGCACGATCGCGTTCGCGGCGCGCTGGTCGTTCTCCCCCAGCCTGAGCAGCGCCTGGTGCAGGGCCAGCGCCTCGTGTTCGGCGGACGTCCCCTCATCCGGCACCATCCGGTCGACCCACGAGAGCGTCACGTCCGAACGTCCACCGCCTCGCTTGGCCGATGCGCGCGAACGCGCGAAGTCGACCAGCACGTCGCGCATCTTCAGCGAGACCAGGGCGAAGAAGTGCACCCGGTCCGAGTAATCGGTGTGCTGCTGCAGCATCCGCAGCACGGCTTCATGCACCAGCACCGTCGGCCGCAGGGTGACGCTGTCGGGCGTGCCCGCCAGCCGCGCCGCCGCAATCTGTCGCAGCGTCGCGTACACGGCCTCCACGAGCCGGTCCCTCGACTGGATGTCGCCGCCCCGCCAAGCGCGAAGCAGGCTGGTGATTTCTTGCCCCAAGAGCGTGTCCCCCGCAGCGCGCCACCATTGAGCAGTGATCGTCCGCAGTCAAGCCGCAGGAGCTCCCGCACGTGACCAGTGTCACGTAATGCCGTGCCGCGGCCGTCAGTCTTCCGGCTGCGGGCCGGAGACCCGCGTCAGCTCGTCCATTCCGCCCGGGGCCAGGTCCTCGAGCAGCTCCCGGAAGTCCTTGCCGACCAGGCGCTGCGCACGCCGCAGCAACAGTGGAACCGGACTGGAAGGTTCCTGTTTGGCGTAGTACTCGCACACCTCGTCCAACCGGCGCAGCACGTCCGCGGGCCCGGAGATGCGCCCGCTCGCGGCCGGCATGCCGCCCACCACGTCGTCATCACCAGCGGATTCCCCGCCTTCCGCCGCCGCACCGTCGCCGTTGCCGCTGCGCGCTTCCCACCGCGGCTTCAGGAATTTCTGCAGCTCATGCAGGTCGCCGAGCAGCGGCTTGAGGTCGGGCGCCGATACGCCAAGCCGGTCGGTCAGCATCGCATCGATGTCACGGGCGCCCTGTCCGGCCCGCTCCACCGCCTCGACCGTGGATTGCAGCTGTTCGGCCGGGCAGTCCATGCAACAGGCTTCGATCGCGGCCAAGGTCGGCGCCTCGCCCTCACCGGTGAACGCCAGCTCGCCGTTGGCGATGCGCAGGTCACGCAGGCTGAAACGTCCCAGGCGTGGCGACTGCACGAACGGTGCGCTGCGGAACAAGCGCAGGGCTCCGCCGGTATCGGTCAACGCGAGCACCGCGTTGACCCGCGCCGTGGGATCGTCATCGTCCTCGGCATCAAGCTGTGGATGCACGCTGTCCCAGAGGTTCGCCAGCAGGCCGTGCACCAGGGCCAGCCCGTCGGCCCAGCCTTCCTGTCCGCGGCGGTTCGTCCATGCCGCGCACAGGTGCGCCGCGACGCGCAGGTCGCGGGTGCGCTCCAACAGCGCCAGGGCGAGCGTTTCGACCCTGGCCCAGTCCGGCTCCTCGGCGGCAATCACGCTCTCGCCGACAGCACGCTCGGCCCTGGGCGTCGCCGCAGCCTCCAGCGCAAGGAAGTCCGGGTCATACTCCAGGTCGCTTCCGGAAGCGGTGTCGCCGTCAAGGGGGGCCAGCATTGCGTCAATGTCGTGCGGCGTGGTCACGGCCCTGGTCCCTCCATGCGCGTCTGCACGGCTTCTTGTTTACGCATCGATGCACTCCGGATCCGGGAAATCGGGATCGCACTCCGGCCGCTGGTCATCCGGCATCCGGATGCCAGGCTGCACGATGCCGTACGCCCGATAGCCCGAAGCATCCGCACCCAGGTCCACGTACTCCAACTCCCCCTGGCTGGAACGCTGGACCCGGCTGGAAATCACCGATACCGGCACGTTCACGGCGTTCGTGCCGATCACGGGCAGCAGCGTCCCATCGGCCCGGGTGGCGTAGAAGTACGCTGGCGGCAGGCCGATGAATTCGACCGTCTGCTGCTCCACGCCGATCACGTGGATCGGCGCTTCCAGCAGGCCGATGTGGCCGGTCGATGCGTAGAAACCGGTGCCATTGCGGATCGGCGTGGTGCCTTCCTGCAACAGGTCGCCGTCGACGATGGACAGGTAGGTCACGGCGGTACCGGCATCGATCGAGTACTCGCTCTCGCCAACCGCCGCCAGGGTCAGCGTGCCCACGTTGGTCATGCTGAAGCCTGCATGGGAGGTGAAGTCGCCCAGCACGGCGACCTGGTTGTCGACGAAGCGGTCGCGGGTGCCCAGCGTCGTGGCTCCACCGGCGCTGCCGCTGAGCGTCCCGGCCATGATCCGGCCTTTGCCCTCCAGCCCGATCGCACCATCGGCATCCAGGCGCATCATGTCCGCGGAGACCTGCTCCTGGATGGCAAGGTCGCCGCCCACGGCCAGAGCCAGCCGGTTGCCGCCGTCAACCGGACCGGTCACCGCCAGCGGGCCGGTTGTGCCCAGCTCCAGCTCGCCCGCACTGAACGCGCCGAGTTCGGAGATCGCGTTGCCGTCGCCCAGCATCGCCGCGCCGGCCACCTGCCCGGTCAGCACCTGCGCAGTGAGCACCCCGCCGGCGCGCGTGACCGCGCCATCGCTTCGCAGCGCCAGGGTGCCCAGCGCGGTGACACCACCGCCGATGCCGATCCCGTCGCGTCCTCGCAGGGACACCTCGCCACCGGACAGCGCGCCACCCGCGGACAGCGCACCGCCCAGTGCGGCGAGCCGCAGGTCGGCGGCGCCGGTATCGATGGCGTGGGTGGGCAGGGTCAGGTCACCGTCGGCCACCAGCGATACCGCGCCTCCGCGGTTGTCCAGCGAAGTGATGAGCAGGTCGGTGCCGTTGGTCATCGCGATACCGGTGCCGGCCACGTCCACCGCGCCCACGAACGTGTTGTCTTCGTCTTCAAGCGTGACCGCGCCAGCGCCGGCCGCCAGGCTGCTTTCGCCTTCGACCCGCAGCCCCCCCGACTGGCCGATGGCACCCCCGTTGCTGCGCGCAGCCAGGTCACCGGCAATCGTGCCGCGGCCCAGGCCAAGGTCCCCGTGGCTGGTCACCGCCAGCGACGCCACGTCCACATCACCCAGCGCAAGCGCATTCGCGTCGACGATCGATACCGCACCGCCGGCCAGGTGAACCAGCCCGGCGAAATCGTTACCCGCTTCGTCCAGCATGATCGCGCCGTCGGCGGCATCCAGCGTGCCGGTGCCGCCGACCGCCAGCGCGCCGGACTGGCCGATGTCCCCGCCGTTGCTGCGCGCGGTCAGTTCCCCGGCGATATTGCCGCTACCCAGGCCCAGGTCGCCGTGGCTGGTCGCTTCCAGCGAGGCCACGTCCACCGCGCCCAGCGCAAGCGCATTGGCATCAGCGATCGATGCCGCGCCGCCGGCCAGGTGCACCGTCCCGGCGAAGTCGTTGCCGGCGTCGTCCAGCGTGATATCACCGGTGCCCGCATCCAGCGTGCCGGTGCCGCCAACGAACAGCGCACCGGACTGGCCGATGGCGCCATCGTTGCTGCGCGCCACCAGATCGCCGGCAATGTGGCCCTGGCCCAGCAGCAGGTCGCCCTGGCTGGTTGCATCCAGCGACGCCACGTCCAGCTCGCCCAGCGCCAGCGCGTTCGCATCGACGACTACCGCCGCGCCTCCGGCCAGGTGCATCCGCCCCGCGAAGTCGTTGCCGGCGTCGTCCAGCGTGATGTCTCCGCTGCCAGCGTCAAGCGTGCCCGTGCCGCCGACGTACAGCGCGCCCGACTGGCCGATGCTGCCGTCGTTGCTGCCTGCCGCCAGGTCGCCTTCGACACGGCCCACACCCAGGTCCAGGTCGCCAACGCTGGTTGCGTCCAGCGAAGCCACGTCCACCCCGCCCAGTGTCAGCGCACCGGAGTTCACGATCGTGACCTCGTCGCCCGCCAGGTTCACCGTGCCCGCAAACGCGTTGCCGGCATCGCCCAGCGTGATGTCACCCTCGCTGACGTCCAGCGTGCTGCTACCACCCACGCCCCAGGCACCGCCCTGCCCCACGCCGCCCTCAGCAACCGTGAGCACCAGATCACCGCTGGTATCCAGCGTGGACAGCGCATTGAAACGCCCGGCATCAACGGCAAGCCCGGTCAGCGGATCCGTGCTGCCCACCGCGCCGTTGAAAGTCACCGCCCCGGCCCCTGCGGCCACGTCCAGCGCATACACGCCATCCACCGTCGAGCCGAAGGTAATGTCACCGGTTGCACTCGCGAGGGTGCGGTCATCCAGTAGCTCCACCGCGCCGCTGTAGGCCTGGCCGCCGGAAGTCGAGACGTCGTCGCCAAGTCGGATCGTGGCCGCGGTCGCAGCCAGGCTGGTCACGTCCACCGACGCAAGCGTCAGTACGCTGGTGCCGACGATCGTGGTCCCACCGCCGGTCAGGTGCACCGACCCGGCGAAATCGTTGCCGGCAGCATCCAGCGTGATGTCACCATCGCCGGCATCCAGCGTGGCCGTGCCGCCAACGGACAGCGCACCGGACTGGTCGATGTCACCGTTGTTGCTGCGCGCCACCAGGCCACCGGCAATGCTGCCCTGGCCCAGCAACAGGTCGCCTTGGCTGGCTGCATCCAGCCAGGCCACGTCCACGTCGCCGAGCGCCAGCGCATTCGCGTCGACGATGGTGGTCGCGTCGCCGGTCAGGTGCACCCGCCCGACGAAGTCGTTGCCGGCCTCATCCAGCGCGATGTCACCACCGCCAGCGTCCAGCGTCCCGGTGCCGCCGACATACAGCGCGCCTGACTGGCTGATGGCGCCGTCGTTGCTGCGTGCCACCAGGTCACCGCCAATACTTCCCTGGCCCAGGTCCAGGTCACCGTCGCTGGTCGCATCCAGCGAAGCCACGTCCACCCCGCCCAGCGTCAGCGCACCGGAGTTGACGATCGCAACCGCATCGCCCGCAAGGTCCACCGTACCGGCGAAGGCGTTGTCCGCGTTGTCGAGCGTAATGTCGCCGGCGGCGTCCAGTGCTGTCGCTCCACCCACGTCCCAGCGGCCGGCCTGGTCGATGCCGTCCTGGGCCACCGTCAGCGACAGGTCGCCGCTGGTGTCCAGCGTGGACAGCGCATTGAACTGCCCGGCCTCAACGGTAAGCCCGGTCAGCGGATCGATGCCGCCCACCGCGCCGGTGAACGTCACCATGCCGGCCTGCGCCGCCACATCCAGCGCATGGGCGCCGTACACGGCAGAGCCGAAGGTGACGTCGCCGTCCGTGCTTTCCAGCGCCACGCTGTCCAGCAGCCGCACCGTGCCGTCATAGGCCTGGTGATCGACGGTGTTGATGTCGTCGGCAAGCTGGATCGCCACCGCGGTCGCATCCAGGCTGGACGCGTCCACCGTGCCCAGCGTCAGCAGACTGCCGCCGTGGATCGCCACCGCGCCGCCGGCCAGGTGCACCGTGCCGCCGAAAGCGTTGGCTGGATTCTCCAGCGCGATCGCCCCGTCGTAGGCCTCCAGGTCGACGTTGCCCGTCACCGACCATTGCCCTGCCTGGGAAATGCCGCCCCGGGCGATGTCCAGCCGCAGCGGCCCCATCACATTGAGCTGCCCGGCGGCCGCAAACCCGTCCGCGGTCACGTCCAGTCCGGAGAGCGCGGTGGCGGCGCCCACGTCGCCCTCGAAGGCCACCGCGCCGAGCGCAGCCACATCCAGCGCGTGTGCACCGTCCACCGTCGAAACGAAAGTAATGTCGCCCGCGTCGCTTTCCAGCGCCCGGTCATCCAGCAGCGCCACCGCGCCGCGGAAGGTCTGGTCACCGCCGGTCGCGATGTCCCCGCCAAGCTGGATCGTAGTCGCGGTCGCATCCAGGCTGGATGCCTGCACCGTTCCGAGTCTCAGCGTGTTCGAGTCGACGATCGACACCGCGCCACCAGACAGGCTCACCGTGCCGCCGAAGTCGTTGCCCGCACTGTCCAGCGTGATGTCCCCGCTGCCGGCGCTCAGGGCCGCATCGCCGCCCACCAGGAGCGAACCGCTTTGGGTCATTCCACCCGCCAGGCTGGTGGCGTCCAGGCTGTCCGTGATGGCGCCGCTGCCCAGGTTCAACGCACCGCCGCTCTCCGCGACCAGCGACGACACCTCGATGTCCCCGAGCACCAACGCGCCCGTATCACGGATCACCACCGCACCGCCGCGCAGATCCACCACGCCGGCGAAACGGTTGTCCTGGTCCAGCGTGATTGCACTGGAGCCCGCGTCCAGGTGGCTGGTGCCGCCGACTTCCAGCGCACCCGCCTGGCCGATCGCGTGGCCGTTGCTGTCCGCCACGAGGTTGCCGTCGATGTGCCCCTGGCCCAGGTCCAGTTCGCCGTCGCTGGCGGCATCCAGCGAACCAACGGCCAGGGTGCCCAGCGTCAGGGCAGTGCGGGCGTTGATCAGCACGTCGCCGCCGGCGGCCAGGTCCACCGTGTCGCCGAAATCGTTGTCCTCGCCCAGGGCGATCACACCGTCCACGGCGCTCAGGATGCTCGTGCCATCCACCTCCAGCGCACCCGACTGGCCGATGTCGCCAGCGGCGCTGGTCGCCTGCAGGTTGCCGCGGATTTCCCCCTGGCCCAGGCCCAGGTCACCGCCGCTGCTCGCCGACAGCGCGGTCACGTCCAGGTCGCCCAGTTGCAGCCCGCCCAGCGAGCGGATCCAGGCCGCGCCGCCCAACAGGCTCACCGGCCCGGCAAAATCGTTGCCCGCGTCGTCCAGCCTGATCGCGCCGGTGCCTGCGGCGATCGTACCCGTACCACCCACCGCCAGCGCGCCGGACTGGCCGATGTCGCCGTCGCTGGTCGCCTCCAGGTCGCCAACAACGGTGCCCCTGCCCAGGTTCAGCGTGCCCTGGCTTTCGGCCACCAGGGAGTCCACGGCCAGATCGCCCAGCCGCAGTGCGTCGGCGGCAGATATCTTCGCCGCACCGCCGCTCAAGCCCACCTCCCCTCCGAAGCGGTTGCCCGCGTTTGTCAGCGTGATGGCCCCCCCGCTGCTGAACGATGCATCGCCGTCGATCGAGACGCTGGTTTCCTCCGCCTGGCTGATCGCAGGCACGTTGCGCAGGCTGAAATTGCCCCCCACGTCCACGTCGCCCAGCTCGGCCATCTGGTTTTCGGCGTCCAGCGACACGGAGCCCCCGGCATTCACGTGCAAGCTGTCCATCTGCACCACGCCGCCCGCCTGGCTGATGCTCGCCCCGCTGTGCAGGGTCACCGTGGACGCGACCACGTCATGGCCAAGGTGGATGCCATCGGCGCCGGTCAGACTCACATTGGCACCGCGCAGCGTGGCGGCAGTCGCCAGTTCGCCCCCGTTTGAGGCCAGGATCAGTCCGGCGGGACCGGTGTCGATCGATTCTCCCGGCAACGTCAGCGTTCCACCGGCCTCCAGCCGGATCCCATGCCCAGGGCCCGGTTGGAACGTCAGCCCGGCAATCGCCAGGTCCTCCTGGCCCACCAGGGTGATCCCGTTGCCGGTGGCTGTCACTGCGCCGCCGAACCTGTTGATTCCGTCAGCGAGCGCGATCGATCCGGTGCCAGCATTGAGCGTACTTGTGCCGGTAATGTCCAGCGCGCCCGACTGGGTGATTGCACCGTTGTTGCTTTGCGCCACAAGGTTGCCATCGATGCCACCGCTGCCCAGGTTCAGGGCCCCGACGCTGGTCGCATCCAGCGTGCCGACATCCAACGTCGCCAGGGTGAGTGCGTTCACGTCCTGGATGCTGACATCGCCTCCGGCCAGGTGCACCGCGCCGACAAAGTCGTTGCCGACTTGAGTCAGCGTGATCACATCCGTGCCAGCGTCCAGCATGCCCGTGCCGCCTACCTGCCACGCCGCGCCCTGTGCAATCCCGCCGGTCGCGGCGGTGAGCGCCAGGTCGCCGAAGACCACCAGGCGGTTCCCGATCGACACGCTACCGGCGTCCGCCGTCAGGCTGGCCAGCGCCGTGGTGATACCAACGGGGCCACCGAACGTCGCCGCGCCGGCGGCAGCCTCCACCGTCAGTGCATGGGTGCCGTCAACGCTGCCTTCGAACGCCACGTCGCCGGCGCCGCTTGCCAGTGCCACGTCCGCAGCCAGGCGTAACGCGCCGTCGTAGCGCTGGTCGCCGTCTGTCTCGATGTCCCCGCCGAGCACGATGCTGGTGGAGACCGCGTCCAGGGTCCCGACGTCCACCGCGCCCAGAATGAGCGTACCGGTGCTCCCGACCTCCGCCGCGCCTTCGGCGTCAAGGTTCATCGTCCCGGCGAAATCATTGCCGGAATGAGCCAGTGCGATGCTGCCGCCCTGTGCAACCAGCGTGCTCACGCCGCCCACCGTGATCGCACCCGTCTGGCTGATGTCGCCGCCGCTGGTGACGCCGAAGTTGCCAGCCACACTGCCTCCGCGGAACGTCACCGATCCGGCGCTGCTTGCCCCAAGCGAACCGACGTCCAGCGTGCCGATATCCAGATCCAGGTCGCTGGCGATCGTCACCGCGTTACCCCTGAGCTGCACCGCCCCGTCGAAACGGTTGCCGGCTTGACCGAGCGAAATACCTCCGTAGCCCGCGTCCAGGACGCTGGTCCAACCAACCTGGAGTCCACCGGGGCTCTGGGTGATGCCGCCGCTGTTGCTGACGGCCACCAGGTTGCCGCCAATGACACCGGAACCCAGGCCCAGCGCGCTCTGGGTCCTGACCGCCAACGAGCCCACGTCCAGGGCGCCAAGGCCCAGGGCATTCTTGTCCTGGATCGAGACCTCGCCGCCAGTCAGGTTGACGGCCCCGAGGAAGTCGTTGCCGGCGTTGTCTAGCCGGATCTGGCCGGATCCGGCGTCCAGCGTGCTCGTGCCACCGACCTGCCAGGCACCACTCTGCGAGATCCCGCCATCGGCCACCGTAATCGACAGGTTTCCGTCCAGATCCAGGCCCGACTCGATATCGAGGCTGCCGGCGTCCACCGTCAGTCCAGTCACGTCCAGCGAGTCGCCATCCAGGCTCACGGCACCTTCAGCGGTGATGAGTGCATCTGCACCGGAAGTGATCGAGCCGCTCTGCACGACGCCACTGCCGCCGCCGGAAAGCACCACGCCCCCGTTGCCTTCGGCGTCGATCCCCGAAGCGGTGATGATCCCGGCGTGGTTGACGGCATTGCTCAAGACCCCGCTTGCCACGTTGGCGTGCATGAAAACCCGGCCGCCATTCGCGTTTAGCACTCCGTTGTTGTGCACCACAGCGGGCTCGTTGTGCACAGCGGTCAAGGCCCCATCAACCGCGATCGAAAGACGGTTGCCTGCGCCGAAGGACAGCGTGGCGGTCTGCGTGCCAAGCAGGTTGATGCTGCCCGTCTCAGCCGTGATGATTCCGGTGTTGGACAAGTGTCCGCCAAGCAGCGTCACCCCTTGCGCACCGGTTGCCACGATCACGCCGTCGTTGGTGATCGAGGCGGGGATGCCGCTGGACGTCATGGCAATGCCGTCGCCGCCATCGAGGAAAACGTTCCCATCGACCTGCAATGTGGATGCGATCAGCCCGCCCACGTTGACCCAGGCAGTATCGCCAAAGATGATCCCGTTCGGATTGATCAGGAAGACGGTTCCTGTCGCTTCCAGATTGCCGTAAATCTGCGACGGATTGACATCACCGATCACGTTGAGCGCGACGGCATCGGCAAGCTGGTCGAACCTCACCGTGTAGCCTTCGCCAATATCGAACGTCGCCCAATCGATCAGACCGCGCAGATGGTTGCCCTGGTCGATGACCATCGTGTCCCCCGCAGGGGTGGTGGTGATGTTGTCAATCCCCCCCCGTATCACGTCGCCACCCGGCAACGTTTGGCCCGACACACTCAATGGGATGGCAGCCAACGCAAGTGCCGTCGCCAATCCGGTGATCGCAGGAACCGCTCCGCGCGTTGCTGCCCGCCTTGAGGTGGAACCGCGTCGGCGCTGGGCATGCTCCGAAACCACCTGCACCTGGCGCAGCGCGTGGTTGAAGACGAGGCTGTAGATACGATTCATGGCAGTGTCCTCAGAACGTCATGCCGAAGCTTGACCAGATGCGGTAATCGTCGTCGTCCGCGGGGTCTTCCCCGCCCACGGGCGCCGCCACCGACAGGCGGAACTGGAGCCCGTGGAAGGTCGGAAGCCGGAACGCCAGGCCGGCGCCGACCCCCGTGTACGACGCCGACGGGCTCAGGCTTCCACTCGCGCCGGACACCCGGCCGTGGTCGGCGAACAGCTCGAACTGCAGCACTTCGCGCCAGGGGCGGCCACCGAACGGGGACACGCTGTCGCCGAATCCCGGCGCGTCGACGTGGTACTCCAGGCTGGCCAGCCAGCCGCTGTCGCCCAGTGCTTCGGACACGGCAAACGCCCGCGCGCTGTTTGGCCCGCCCACCGAGAACTGTTCCATCGGCACCAGCACGTCGTCGCTGTACTGCCCGCTCAGCTTGAGCAGCATGCGCTGCGAACGGGTCAGGTACTGCATGCGCGTGTAGGCCGCGCGCAGCACGGTGAAGTCGCTCTCGCGCATGGGCGTGGTCAGGTCCGGATCCACCGAACGGTCGTCAAGCGCCATCCGCACGCTGGCCTGGACCAGGTCCACGCCGCGCAGGCGGGTATCGATCCGGCGCATGGTGAACCCCGCCTCGGCCACGTCGAACTCCTGGTCCGAAAGCTGGAAGCCCAGGGCATCGAGCCGTGAGCGCTCGCGGATATAGCGCATGGAGGCCTGCATCTGCAGGGTCTCCCGATTGATGAATTTCCAGTCCGCGCCGGCGTAGGCCAAGGTCGTGGGGCCCTTGATCTCCAGCGCGGCGAAGGGTCCGCTGCCTACCTCCAGCTCGCTGCGGCTGGCCCCCACCACGGCGCTCAGCCCGGGGGCCAGGCCCAGCGGCACGCTGTAGGACAGCGCGCCCATCCAGCTTTGCGCCGGGCTGAAGGCATGCACGTAGTTCGCGGAAAACACGTCGCCCAGGCCCAGCGGGCTGTTCCAGGTGACGCCCAGGCTGGCCCGGTAGCGCCCGGTCAGATCGGTGCCGTGGTTGTTCAGGCCGACGTCCACCACGAACGGACGGTCCGCCTCGCGGGCCACCATCACCAGGTCGGTCTCGCCCGTGTTCTCGCCCGGCTGCAGCACCGATGACACCGACACCCCGGGCAGGTCCCGGGCGTACAGCAGCGCGCTGTCCAGTTCACCGGCATGCAGCGTGCTTCCGCGCAGGCCCTGCAGCGGACGCGCGATGGCGGCCTCGCGGTAGCGTTCGGCGCCCTGTACCAGCACCCGGCCAAGACGGCCTTCCAGCACCTGGATGCGCACCACGCGATCCTCGCCCACGTCCTGCGCCGGCACATAGGCGGTGCTGACCATGAAGCCGGCCTCGCGGTAGGCGGCTGTGATCGCGTCGGCAACCGACTGCAGCCCATCAAGTGACACCCGCGCATCCGCGGCGTCATCCACCAATGCGGCGAACGTGCGATCGGCCAGCGCCTGCATCGTGGCCGGCGTGATATCCGCCTGCGGATGCTCGCCCACGCCCTCCACCCGCAGCCCCGAAACCCGCAGGGTGTCTGATTCGGCGTAGGCCCGGTCACGGACCGGCGGAACCACATTGGCGGTCGCCAGGGCCTGGTCCGGCTGTGCCGCCGCCGCCCCTGGAACCGCAATCAACAACGCAAGCACGAACCTGATCATCAAGCCCCCCGTTCCCTTGCTCGATACCGGCATCCTACGCCACGCGGAAATCTTCCGCGCTGGCGCATCATGATGCGGACGAATTTCAACGCACATGGGCATCCCCGCTTGCGAACCAGATAAAGGCAACGGCAAGCGCGGCAATGCCCGCCAGCAGCGCGAACAAAAGCCGCCGCGGCACCTGCGTCCGCGAATCAAACAGGATCGACGATGCGCTGTCCCGGCCTTCGCCCGTTGCCGCGCCGTCGCCCCGACCGGCCGCTGGCACGATCGCGTTGCGGGCGGTGATTTCATCGCGCACCCGCAGCGCGGACAGCACCTCGCGGCGCCGGACGCGATATCCCGCCCGGTCGAACTGTCCTTGCCGGTACGCCCGCTCCAGCACGCGCAGTTCGCGGTTGGCCATGTCCACGCGCCCGCTCATTTCAACTCCCGCAGCAGCCGCAGGCCGACGTCGCGCTGCGCCGGGCCGGCGCCTTCGCGCCGTGCATCGACCGTGCACTCGGACCAGTAACTCAGGAAACTGCCGCCGCGCAGCACCACGCCTTCCCCGCGCGTGGTCTGCTCCCAGACGTTGCCGGTCAGGTTGAGCAGCCCCCACGGGTTGGGCTCGCGCCCGCGCCCCGACACCGGCGCGCCGCCGGCCTGGGCCGCGCTGGCGGTTGGCGGGATGCAGTTGCTGTCGCCGGCCTGGCGCCAGTCCGCGCCGGCCTTCGCCGCATGCGCCCACTCCGCTTCGGTAGGCAGGCGATAGCGCCACCCCCCGGTGGCGCGAATCAGCCAGCGCGCGTAGGCCCGGGACTGGGTGGGGGTGATGTTCTCGATCGGCAGTGCGCCCAGCGCGGGGTCGGACACCGGCCGCACCCTGCACGTGCCGGTATCGGCACAGAAGCGGTTGAATTCGCTGACGGTGACCTGGGCGCGGGTCAGCGCATAAGGTTTACCGCCGCCGATCCCCGGCACCACCACCAGGGTCGGGCCGCGGGTCTCGCCGATCGTGTCGTGACAGAAGCGGCCGCGCCCGACCAGGCCCGGCTGGCCGCAGGGATCCGGCCCGGCTGGAACCGGCGGCAGTGGATCCTCGATGTCGACCGGCTGCTCGCTGGCGCTGTCCGGTGATGCTGTTTCCCCGCTTGGGCGCGCCCCCCCGGGCCGGGCGTCCGGGACCTGCGCTGCCGGACCCAGGCCGTCGATCCGCTCTCCCAGGCTCGCTTCGGACAGCAGCCCCTGGGCACGCAGGCGTGCCTCCATTTCGGCCATGCCCACCGGATCGGCGCGATACGCCGCCTCCAGCCGCTCGCGCGCGCCTGCACGGGCCTGTTCGGACAGCGGCTCATCGCCGGTTTCCAGCACCAAAGCCGCCAGCGCGTAGCGCTCGTGCACGGTACGCAGCCCGGCGCGATCGCCCAGGGCCTGCGTGCCCTGCTCCAGCAGCGCAGCCGCCTGCCGGTGCTCGCCGCTGTCAAAGACGGCGGCGGCGTGTTCAAGGTATGCCTGCTCCAGCAGGCCCGGACCCTCTTCCGCCAGGAAGCGGCTGTCGGGGTCGAGCGCCTGGATGCGCAGCAGCGCGTCGTGCGCGCGCTCCAGATCGGATGCGGCGACGGCATGACGGACCGACTCGGTCCTGGCCGCGACCTCCGCGGCAATGCTTTCCTCGGCCAGCCGTTCCTGCAGCTGTGCGTGCATCGCCTGCAGGCGCTCGCGCTGCGCCAGCAGAGGCGCGGAGTCGGGCGCATGGCGCAGCCCGAACTCCACCAGCGAACGCCCGTGGGCCAGCTCCACCGGCTCATCCACGCGGGCTGCCTCGGCCGCGATCGCGCGGGCCAGGGCCTGGACCAGCTCATCCGTCTGCGCGGACCCATCCGCCCCAAGGACTTCCATCGCCGCGGTCACGTCGTCGCGCCAGCCCGGGTCGGTGGAACGCGAGACCACGCGCCCGGCCAGCACTTCGCGCGCGTGCTGCACGTCGCGCAGTGCGATCCGCTCGGCCTGCCCGCGCTCGCGCTCGGCCAGGCCGGCAACCTCCAGCTCACCCGCACGCAGCTGCAGCCGCAGCGAATCGGGCAGCGCCTGCCGGGCCTGCGCCAGCTGCCGGCGCGCGCGTTCCAATTCGCCGGCCCCAATGGCATCGGCGACCGCGTCGTCGTAGGCCAGCTCCAGGCCCGGGTGATGCAGCAGTGCGCTGTCCGGATCCACCGCGCGGACCTTGTCCAGCGTGGCAAGCGCGTTGCCCGGCTGGTCGCCGAAGATCCTGCCCTCGGCAATCTCCCCGGCCAGCTCGGCGTCCAGCGCGTTGAGCGCGGCGAACTTCTCGCGCTGCATCTCCTCATGGCGCGCATCCAGCCGCGGCGAGTACAGCCGCAGGTCGTCGCGCAGCGAGAACACCGCCATCGCCTCTGTAAAGCCGTAACGTCCCTGCGCCGGACTCCACAGGTCTTCCAGCCGGCGCAGCAGGAAGGATTCGATCAGCTCATTCTGGTCCAGCACCAGCTTGCGCCGGTCGTCCTCGCCCAGGCCCGACAGCGCCGCCGCGGCCTGGGCCTCGTCGGCGAAGCCGCCCTCGCCCCCGTCCTCGAAGCCGGCGATGACCATTGCGATCTGGCGATCGTGCATGTGCTGCGACACGCCCCAGGCAGCGGCACCGACAAGCACGATCGCGCCGACGCCGTAGCCCACCAGCGGCTTCAGCCGCTCCCGGATACCGACCTCGCGCAGGCCCTCGACCAGCAGCTCCACGCGCGCCAGCCGCCGCTCGCGGGTGAAGGCGACCGCATCGCACAGTGTCCGGTACTGGCGCTTCGTCAGTCCCGGCACGGCAGGCGGCTTGCGGCCCTCGCGCAGGGCCACTTCCGCGCTCAACTTGTCGAACGGGTGCTTGCCGGTCAGCAGTTCGAAGCACACGCAGCCCAGCGCGTAGATGTCGTCGCTGGGAGTCGGATCCTTGCCCTGGATCATCTCCAGGCTGGCGTAGGCCGGCGTCAGCGCGCCCAGGGTGGAGGCATCGAACACCGTCTGCTCGCCGCTGGCGCTGGCGGCGTGCTTGCCGGCGCGGGCGATGCCGAAGTCGAACACCTTCGGTACCCCGTCGCCGGTCACCATCACGTTGCCGGGCTTGAAGTCCGAATGCACCACGCCGGCGGCGTGGGCGCGGCCGAGCGCACGCGCCATGCCCTCGATCAGCGGCCGCGCCTTCGCCAGCGGCATGCCGTTGTAGGCCTGCTCGCGGATCACGGTGCGCAGGTCGTCGCCGGCGATGTACTCCATCGTCATGAAGACAATGGTCCCGGCCTTGTCGAAATCGTAGACGCGCACGATGTTGTCGTGGGCCAACGACTGCGAGCGCCGCGACTCGCGCTGCAGGGCGATCAGCGAATCGGGATGGCGGCGGAAGTCGTCGTTGAGCACCTTCACCGCGACGTAGGGATCGCGGTCGCGCGCCTCGATCTTGCGCTCGTCCACCGCCAGGAACACCACGCCCATGCCGCCACGGCCCAGCTCGCGCTCCAGCTGGAAACGCCCCTTGAGCAGCATGCCCACCGACGCCACCTCGCCGCCCGCCTCTCCGGCCAGCCGCTCCCAGCCGGCCGAAGTGCTGCCGGTTGCCCCGGTGACATGCGGCCCGTTCGCAGGCCTGGGTGCGATCGGCTCGACCCGGGTGGCGGCTTCGTCGTCACCCGGCGTTCCGCCGGGCCCGCCGGCGCGCGGCGCCACCACCGTCAGGTCCCCGGCACTGCCTGCGTCGACGCAGGGACTGACCACCGTTGCATCGTCATGCGCACCGCGCATCTCGCCCAGTCGGGCCACCAGGGTGCTGATCGTGATGTCGTCCAGGGCCTGTTCCTCCCGGAACCTGGTCAGGGTCTGCACGCCTTCCAGGTACTCGCTTTCGGGCAGCGCGCCGCGGCTTGCCAGCCGCTGCAGCACCTCGCCCAGGTCGATCCTCCCGGTGCGGAAGGCGGTAACCAGTTCAACCACGCTGGTGTCTTCTTCAGCCACGACCATCACTCCTTCAGATCCACGACCACGGCGGTCACGTTGTCGCGGGCGGTGCGCCCAAGTGCCAGCTCGAACAGGCGCGCAACCAGCGACTGCGGGTCGCGCCCGCGTTCGCACTCCACGCCCAGTTCGCCGTCGTCGATTTCCTTGTTGATCCCGTCCGAACACAGCACGAAGCGCGCGCCCGGCACGCTGTCGGCCACCACCCAGTCCACGAACAGCGGCTCCTGCGCGCCCACCGCCTTGGTCAGCGCCCCCGGCGCCGGCGCGTTGTGCGTTCCGGACGAGCCGGTGTTGAACCGGGTCTCGTCGTCCTTCTGGCCGTGTACGTGGTCCCGGGTGATCTGGCGCAGCCCGCCCCCGCCGTAGCGGTACACCCGGCTGTCGCCGACCCAGGCGCAGGCCATGAAGGCTGGATCGTGGACCAGCACGACCACGGTCGAACCGATCAGGTCCACCTCGCGCTCGGCGGCGAACCGCAGCAGCTCGGCGTTGACCTGATCCAGCGCGTCGTCGATCGCGTCGATGAAATCGCATACGTCGGCCGGTCGCTGCAGCCCGGCCAGGCGTTCGACGATCAGGCTGCTGGCATGGTCGCCGGCGCTGTGGCCGCCCAGGCCGTCGGCAACCACCCACAGGCCGGCGTCCTCGCGCACCAGCAGCGCGTCCTCGTTCAGGCGCCGGACCTTGCCGGTCTCGGTCCGCCCCGCGGAAACGTGTGCAAAAGCGCTCATGGCACGGTCGCTCCCAGGCGCCGCGCGCGCGCGCCGTTGGGCGAGGCCACGTCGAGGCCGGTGTCCAGGAAAGCGACGTACACCTCCGCCCCCGGCAGCCCGGCTCCGGCAAACAGCCGGCCGGTCACCCAGTCGTCGCCGCCGCACCACCACAGCCCGCATCCGTCCGGAGCCATGTGTGTCCACAGCGCCGACAGGACCGGCGCCGTCGGCGCCGGCAGCGGCAGCCAGTAGTCGCGCGCGGCGCGGTCCAGCGCGGGTGGGAACACCGGGAGGGTCGGATCCCCCGGGGCCTGCGGCAGCGCCAGCCCAGCGACAGCGGTCGAGAAGGCGTCGGCGTCGTACCCGGCACCGTCCTGCGCGCTGCGCAGCAGGCGCGCGGCATCGGCGTACCAGCGTCCGCCATCGTGCAGCACGCCCGGCGCGCCGCTGCCCGACGGCAGGCGCGCGGCGATCACCATCGGGAAGCAGCGCCCGACCCGGTCCGAGGACGGCCCCATCACCCCGGCCCAGGCGCCCTGCCCGCACACCCCCGGCGCCAGCAGGAAACGCCACACCGGGCTGGCGTGGTAAAGCGTCGGCCAGGAAGGCCCGAGCAGGTCGCGGCTCTCGGCGACGATGCGCGAGAAACGCCGATCCCAGGTGTCGATGAAATCCGGTGGCAGCCGCCGGCGCACGAAGTCGCCCGCGCCGGGCAGCTTGCCGAAGAATCCGGCGGCGGATGTCGTGTGCATGCTCACCCCACGCACCGGAAACGCTGCACGCCGGTGTCCAGGAACGGATGCCGCAGGCTTGCCGCCTGCAGCGCAATCTCCACCGTGCCGCCCCCCGCGCTGAAACGGGCCACGTGGCGCAGGTCCGACTCGCGCTGCAGGCCACCCGCATGCAGCATCCGGAACAGCGCCCACTCACCGCTGTGCGAAACACGTTCGATCGGCGTACCGGTCGCGTCATAGGCCACCAGCGAGGCGCGCCCCGGCGTCGGCCCGGGCCAGCGCATCGGCACGCTGACGTCGCGGCCGGGCCGGAACTGCGCCTCCTGCCCGTCCACGTCCACCACCACCCGCACCACGTCCGGACCAAACTGCCGCACCGACAGGGTGAAGCGCACGTCCGGCATGTTGCCGTCGCGGAAATAGTTCTGTTTGATCCGGTGCGCGGCCTGCATCTGTGCCGGCAGACCCGGCGGCCCGGCAACCGCGCCCGGTCCGCTGCGCCAGCGCCACCTGGAACCACCGGTATCGAGCAGCTTCTCCAGCGACTGTTTGTACAGCGTATCGAAGCGGCCGCCGCTGCCGAACAGCTCGCCGAAGTTCTGCAGCGGGATCTCGGCCTGGCTGGACGGATCGAAGGGATAGCGCCCGCGGATGAACTCCGCGCAGTCCGGGCCGACGGCCTCGCGCGCCTGCTCGCCCAGCGCGCTGCTCGCCCCGGTGGCGACCAGCGCCTCGCTCTTTCCGGTCAGCGAAGCCACCCAGCGCGAGACCGGCTGCGGCAGCTGTTCCGCCTCCTGCTGCGCGATCAGCAGCTGCGGATTGGCCTTGCCCGCTTCGAACTCGGTCATCGTCAGCAGGGTCATGCCGAGCTGTTCGATCACCCCCAGGGTGCGGTCCAGCGGCATCGCCCCGGGCGCGCCTTCGGTCATCAGGTTGATCTGGGCGAAGTGCTCGCTGATCGATTCGCCCGGCTCCTGCCGCTCAGGTTCATCCTGGCCGCCGGCCAGCACCGCCGACAGCGCCGCGCTGCGCGATGAAGCGCGGCGGGTGGCGGCATCGGCGGCCGCGGCCAGCGCCTGGTCGCCCGTGGATTCTCCGTCTTCGCCGCCTTCGGGCGCACGCAGCATGTCCGCGGTGTTGGCGCGCACCGTCCGCAGCAGCAGCCGCAGCGGCGAACCGGAACCCGACAGCTTGGCCGCGATCATGCTCGCCTGCTGCAGGTCCGTGGCCGGCTGCAGGGCGAGGTCGTCGAGCAGCGCGTCCCACGCGCGGATGTAGTCCTGCTCGTACAGCGCCAGCACCCGCTGCTCCACCCGCGCCGTGGACAGCGCGTCACCGCGCTCGGCGCCAAACACCCAGTCGTCGGCCAGGAAGCGCTCCACGCCCTGGGCGATGCCGCCGTCCACCTGCGCCGCGAACACCGGCTGCGTGTACAGCGCCGGCAGCGGCTCGGACATCGGCGTGCCGCTGGCACGGCGGAATACGTCGCCGAGCAGGCCAAGCTCTTTTTCCAGCACCAGCGGCTCGGCGCCACCGCTTTCCAGGCCCAGCCGCAGGCTGCTGTAGACCAGGTCCGACAGGTCGGCCGAACGCAGGGTGTTGCGCGCCTGTTCCACCTGCGCCTCGTCCAGCGACAGCGGCCGCACCCGCTCCGGGTCGGCGACCAGCGCCTGCAAGTGCGAGGCCAGCGCTTCCTGCAGCACCGGCTCGGAAGAGAACAGGCGACGCCATTCAATGTCCGCCAGGGTGCGCAGCTCATCCGCGTCCAGGCGTTCGGGCTGGCCCAGCATCAGGTAGCCCTTGAAGTAGTAGTACAGCGCCTGCAGGTCGCCGGCGTGCTGGCCCAGCCCGCGGCGGAACTGCGCGGCCAGTCCCGGCAGCAGCACACCGTTGAGCTCGCGCAGGTAGGCATCGTGGAGCTGGCCGCCGACCGCGCGCCCTTGGTAGAGCCCCATCCGCATCGACCACGGCACGCGCTCGTCGTGCCTGCGCGCCGTGTCCACGGCCGGCCGCAGCCCTTCCAGCCGCTGCAGCGCACGGGCGAAGAACTGCTCGCGCGTCTGCGCCTGCGACGGATCCTCCGCGGCAGGCTGGTCATCGAGCGCAGCCTGCACGTCCGCCAGGTAGGCGGCGTTGCGCACGTAGCTGCCGCCCATGCCGGCCAGCAGCAGCAGCGTCGCCAGCGCGATGCCTCCGCAGGCGGCCGCCTGCAGCCACGCCTTGCGCCGCTCGGCCGCGGGGTTGGAGCCGGCGAAACCCGATTCGGCAAAGACCACGTCGCCAAGCAGGCGCTCGACGAAGAAGGTCCGGTTCTGTGCATCGTGGCCCTGCACCTGCGCGTCCTCGAGCCCGAAGGTGCGCGCGACCGCGCCCATCATCCGGTCGATCGGCGTGCCTTCCTGGGTGCCCGAGGTGAAGTACACGCCGCGCAGCAGCGGCGGCGGACCGTAGGCGTGCCCTGCGAAGACTTCCTCGGCAAACTGGCGCGCGGTCTCGCCGACCGCGGCGAACTGCTGCGGGAACGACAGGATCGCCGCGCGGCGGCCGCGATCGCGCTCACCGTGCAAACGATCGACCAGGCGCGCGCTGAGCTGGTTGAGCAGCAGCGCGAACTCCTCGCCCAACACCCGCGCGGCGCTGCCGTCCATAGTCCTGTCGACCGGGAACGACACGCCCCACACCTGGCGCCGCTGCTCCGGGTTGAGGTCTTCGAAGAACTCGGTGAAGCCGGCCACCAGGTCGCACTTGGTGAACACCAGGTACACCGGCACGTTGATCTGCAGCTGTTCGGACAGCTCGTCCAGGCGCCGCCGCACCGCCTGCACGTGGCGATCGCGCTCGGCGTCGTCCAGCAGCAGCAGGTCCGACACGCTCATCGTCACCAGCACGCCGTTGACCGGCTGGCGGCGCCGGTGGCGGCGCAGCAGGCGCAGAAAGTCGGTCCAGGCACCGGCGTCGGCCTGGCGGTCCGAGTCCTGGGTGGTATAGCGGCCGGCGGTATCCAGGAACACCGCTTCGTCGGTGAACCACCAGTCGCAGTTGCGGGTGCCGCCGACGCCGCGCAGCGACTGTTTGCCGAACTCCCCGGCCAGCGGGAACTGCAGCCCGGAGTTGCGCACCAGGGTGCTCTTGCCCGAGCCGGGCGGGCCGATGACCATGTACCAGGGCAGCTTGTACAGGCTGCCGGCGCCGCGCCGCTTGCGCAGCATCTTCACCGCCTCGCGGAAGCGCGACTCCAGCAGCGCGCGCTCGTGCCCGGCGGCGTCGGCATCTTCCGCACCACCCTCCTGCGCCGCGATCTCGCCGCCGATGCGCTTTGACTTGCTGCGCTCGCGCAGGATCGCCACCAGCAGGCAGGTGCCCCAGACCGCGACCATGAGCACGATCACCAGCAGGCGTGCCACCGCGCCTGCGAACGGCTCGCGCCCGGCGAATGCCAGGTATGGCCCAGCCACCCAGACCAGGATCGACAACAGCCCGATCCCGATCAGGGCGATGGTCCAGGGCGACTTCAGCAGGTGCAGCAGCTTCGACATCACGCGGTCAGTCCCCCGGCTAGAACAGGATTTCGACGCGGCGGTTGCGCATCCGGTTCTCCGGCAGCTCCGCCGGCAGCGCAATCGGCTGCGAGGAACCGGCGCCGACGATCTCGATCCGGCCCGGGTCGCTGATCCGCGCCTGCAGCGCGCCGGCCACCGACCGCGCGCGCGCGGTCGAGAGCTCATAGTTGTCCTTGAAGCGAAGCGAGCGCAGCGGCTGGTCGTCGGTATGCCCGACCACGATCACCCGGCCCGGCAGCTGCTCCAGCGCATCGCCCACCCGGCCCAGCAGCGGCGCCTGGTCGGGCTGCACGTCGGCCCCGGCCGAGGGGAACATGGTGGCGGCATTCAGGCGCACCCGTGCCTGGCCGCTGGCCTGCTCCTCCACGTCCAGCAGCCCGGCTTGCTCTTCCGCCGACAGCAGCTGCTTCAGGCGCAGTCCCGCAGCCGCGCGCGGCGCATCGCCCGGCGGCACCGCGGTTTCCAGGCCGATGCGCGCGGCCAGCGCGCTGATCGGCGAGGACAGCACGTTGAGTCTCGACTGCAGCCACAGGAAGGCGAACGCCAGCACGCACACCGCAGCCACGGCGGCCACCCACACCGGTACGTACCGGGTCAGGCGGCTGCGGCGGTCCTGGATGCCGCGCCAGTGCGGCGCCAGCTCCGCGGCCGCGGCCCCGCGCCGGGCGCGGATATGCCGGTACAAATCGTCCTGGATCTCGGCCAGGCGTGCCCGCCCGCCCGCCTCGATCTGGTAGCGGCCCGAGAAGCCCAGCGCCAGGCAGATGTACATCAACTCGATCAGGTCGATGTGCCGCGGCACGTCCTGGCACAGCCGGTCGAGGATCTGGAAGAACTTCGCCCCGCCGTAGGATTCACCATGGAAGGCGACCAGCAGGGTCTTCTCCGACCAGCCGCTCTGCTCGCTCCAGGGCGAGTTGAGCACTGCCTCGTCCAGGGTCGCGCACAGCACGTAGCGGGCGGCTGCAACCGTCGCCGCTTCCACCCCGGCCTCGTTCGCCCGGTTCTCGAACTTGCGCACCTGCACCATCACCTGCTCGCGCAGCCGCGCCGGGTCGCTCATCGAGGTGCTGTGGCGAAGCTGCACGCCCAGCAGCAGCAGCGGGCTGGCCGCCTGCATCAGCGGGTTGAGCCCGCGCCCCAGGAACTCGCTGATCTCCGCACGCGGGTCCTGGCGCGACGCGCCCCGGTCGGATGCGCGCCTGCGCTGCGGCGGCGGTGCAGGAGACGCGGGGCCCGGCGCAGGCGCGGCAGCCGCCTGGCTGGGGCGGACGATGGTGGCATCGTCGCCCGGATCGTACGCGCCTGTTCCGCCGGGATTCATTGGCTCACCCCCTGATCGCCCAGAGCTGCAGGTCCAGGCCCGCCATCTCGCCGCCGAAGTGGAAGGCAATCCCGCCCGAGGTCTTCAGCTCGCGCCACAGTGGCGACTGCTTGTCGAATTCGAAGTACAGGTAGCCGGAGTGGTACGGAATCTGCCGCGGCGCCACCGGCATCGCCTTGATCGCCACCCCGGGAAGCTGCAGGTTGACCAGGTCGCGGATCTTCTCGACCGGCCCGATCTTGGCCTGGCCGGGAAGCTGCCGGCGCAGTTCCTCCGACGGCATGTCGGCCTTGCCCGCCAGCACGAAGGCGGCGCTGTCCAGCAGCCCCGGGTCCGGCACCGTCGCCACCCAGACGCCGAACTTGCGCCGCTGCACCGGGATCGCCGTGGCGTTCTGCTCCAGCACCGCGCTCAGGCTGCCGCGCAGCGCCGCGATCACCGGCTCGAAGCTTTCCTGCTGGGCATCGTGCCGGTACGGCGGCAGTGCCGCCAGGCGCTTGCCGGGCGCGGTGAAGGTGGCCAGTTCGCCGGCCATCGATACCAGCGACGCGTACAAGGATTCGGGGTGCGGCGACTGCGATTCGGACCAGTGCGCCACCAGCGGCTGCCAGCGGTTCACCGCCTGCAGCAGCAGGAAGTCGGCGATCTCGGCGCTGCCGCCGCGGTCGGTCAGCGCCACCCGCCCGGCCAGCGCCTCGCCGCGCTGGTGCAGCAGGCCCAGCAGCTCCACCAGGAAGGTGGACAGCCGCGGCGCCGCGCGGGACGCCTGCGTGGTCGGGATGAAGGCTTCGTCCAGCACGATCCGGTTGTCGGAGCGGCGCTCGACCACGCGCGCCACCGGGATCCGGGTCAGCCCCTCCAGCGGCTGCGACTGCGGCAGCAGCCGCGCGCTCATGCCGCCCACCTCCAGCAGCACCGAACCCTCCGTGCTGCCGGAGGCATCGACCACCTCGGTCTCGCGCACCCGATAGCGGAACAGCCCGTCGCCCGACGCTTCCGGCCACGCGCTGTCGGGCTGCGACGGCGTGCGCAGCGGCAGGGTCAGGTAGATCACCTGGTCGCGGCAGCCCGCGTCCACTTCCAGCGGCGGCGGCAGCGGATCATCGTCGGGCATCGAGAACGGCGTGCCGTCGGGGAACACCCCGCGCGCGCGGCGGATGCCCAGGCTGCCGACCGCGAGCAGGTCGGTTTCCAGCTCCAGCTCCGAAAAGCCCCAGGCGAACGGGCGCAGATCGCCGGCACGCAGGTTCACGAAGCGCTCCACGTAGCGCTCGTGCTGCTGCATGTGCTGGGGCCTGAGGAACAGGCCTTCGCTCCATACGATCTTGCTGTTCTGGGTCATCCCCTTGCGCCACTCCGTCTGCATCAGCGGCTGCCGGCGCACGGCGCGGCAACGCCGGGGATTGTCGGCGCTGCCCAGCGTGCGAACCCGTCATTTCGTCTCAGTGGCGCTGTCCCTTGCGCGCGGACTTCAGTCGCGCAAGCTGCGCTTCGTACGCGCGCGCGAACTCGTCGCCAAACATCCGCCGGAAGCTTTCGTCCGGATCCTTCACCGCATTGGCGAAGTTCTCGCGGTAGCGCTCCCAGTAGCGGCCCTTGCCGGAGAACGGCGAGCGCTTTCCGGAGCTGTCGAGTTCCTGCTCCATCCGGTCCGGGTTGAAGTGGAACAGCAGCGACTCGAACGCGGCGCGCATGCCGGCCAGCATCGCCATCTGGTGGCAGCGGATGTCGTCAAAGGCGTCCTCGAAGGCATCGGCGCCGGACAGGAAGGCTGCGTTGTCCGCGCCCATGATCCGGTCGATCGCCTCGGCCGGCGTGGCGGCGAACTTGAGCGGGTTGTTCTCGCTGCGCTGCACGATCGTCACCGGCAGCCGGAAGGTGTTCTTGATCTCGGCGCGGGCGCGCAGCACCTCCATCACCCCGTCGACCACGATCTCGAAGATCTCGGCCGTTTCCGGCGACAGCGCGGTCGGCTGGCGCGCGGGCGCGGAAGCGGGTGCGTCGGCCGCCGGGGGCCGGGAGGGCGGCGGCTGGGAGGCCGGTTGCGCGGAGACAGGCTCCGGAGCGGGCACCGGATCCGGCGCGGTCGACGCGACCGGCGGCGGCGCTGGCGCGTCGAACCCGGTCAGGTCCCACTCTTCCGGCAACTGCACCCCGCCGGCGGGCGGGCGCGGCGGCTGGAAGTGATCGGCCGATGCCGGAGTGTGGTTCCAGTTCCCCGCGTCCGGCGCCTGGTCCTGCGTCGGCGGCGCTGGCGCCGGCCCGAGCAGGTCCAGCGGATCCAGCGAACCGCCGGCGCCAAGGCCGATGTCGGCCAGCAGGTCGTCGGTGACGGACTGCGGGGAAGGCGCCGGGTCCATCGACCCCATCCACGGCGCAGGCCCGGCCGCCACCGTGGTCCGGTCCGTTTCCGGCTCGCCGCACCCGGCGGCCGGTGGCGACGCGGCCTCGGCCGCACGCAGGCTCACCTCGATCTCGAACGTGTCCATCTGCAGCCGGTCGCCGTCGCCCAGCGCGGCCGGCTCGCCGCGCGTCATCGGCGCGCCGTTGTGCAGCATGCCGTTGGTGCTGCGGTCCTCGATGAAGAACATGCCGTTGAGCCAGCGCACCATCGCGTGGGTGCGCGAAATGCCGGGCGCGGCCAGCACCCAGTCGCTGTCGTCGGCGCGGCCAATGCTGCCGCCGCGCTGCGCGAACTCCATCCGGGCCCGCGCCCCGGGCGGCGGCTGCGAGCCGGCAAGCCGGAGAACCAGCGTCTGCGGTGTGGACATCTGCATCATCCTCGCGATTCGATTGTCTGGTCGCCGAGCAGCGCAAGCGCATTGCCGGCGAAGGCGGCGCGCCGCGCTTCGAAGTTATCGGCATCGTGCGCGGCCAGCAGGTTGACCGCCGCCACCGCCGCGCGCGCCGTCAGGTCCGGCGTGGGCGGCACCGGGGCCTCCTGGTCGGCGGGCGCCAGGCTTCCGCCGGACCAGCCGGCCGCGGCCGCCATCCAGGCACCGATCGATTCATAGCCGCCGGCATTGGCGAATTCGTAGGCCGCGCGCCGGTTGCGCTCGCTCGGGTCGCGCACCCACTGCTCGGCCAGCGCCGCGCCGGCCCGGTCTTCGTCGTCCAGTGCCTCGCCGCGCGCGCACTGGCACAGCCAGGCCACCACGTAGCGCCTGGGCAGCAGGTAGGTGAGCAGCTTCAACGCTTCCCGGATTTGGCCGGCCTCGATCAGGGCGCTCACCGCCGCGTGCGGCGACATCGCCGGCGACAGCAGCGCACACGCTTCGACAGGAGTTTGCATCTCCTGGCAGGCCCGCATCACAGCGCTCATGCCGTCCTCCTCATCCGATCTTGATCAGCCCGCCGCCGAGCTGGGCGATGCCCTGCCCGGTCAGCGTCAGCATCGGCGCCTTGAGGTCGGCCTTGGCACCGCCCTCCGCCGTCAGCATCGCGTCCGACTTGATGTTCATCTTGACGCCCGCCTTGAGGTCCACCTCCATCCCGCCCTCGGCCTTCACCGACTGCTGGCCCTTGATGGTGATGTTGGTGCCCTTGATGGTGATCTCGCCCGAGCTCTTCATCACGATGCTCGACTGGCCGGTCACCAGCTCGATCTCGCTGCCGGCGTCGATCCTGAATTTCTTCCCCACCTTGGTGGTGTCGTTGTTGCCCACGTCCTGGTTGCGGTCGTTGCCGATCTTTTCGGCCTGGTCGTTCCTGACCTCCAGCGTCTCGTCGTTGTCGACGGTGACGAAGTGGTCATGCTCCACCGTTTCGCGCATGTCCTTCTGCGCGTGCAGGCACAGCGCCTCGCTGCCCTTCTTGTCCTCGAAGCGGATCTCGTTGAAATCCTCTCCGCCGCCGAGGTGGCTGCGACTCCTGATGCCGCTCCAGGTGCGGTTGTCCGGCAGCTTCCAGGGCGGCATGTGGTCGGCGTTGTAGACGCTGCCGATGACCAGCGGCCGGTCCGGGTCGCCCTCCAGGAAGCTCACCACCACCTCGTGCCCCACCCGCGGGATGTTCACCGCGCCCCAGCCCTTGCCCGCCCAGGACGAGGCCACGCGCACCGGGCAGGACACGTCATCCCCCTTGCGGCCGGCGACATTCCAGTGGAAGACCACCCGGATGCGCCCGTACTCGTCGACGTTGATGTCCTCGTCCGTGTCCCCGGCCACCGTCGCGGTCTGCAGCCCGGCGACCAGCGGCCGGCGCGCACGCGCCACGCTGCGGAACGGCAGCCCGCTTTCGATCGCCTCGAACCTGCAGTCGAACGGCTCCCCGCCGCCCCCCTGCCCGGACGCGTATTCGGATTCCTCCAGGCGCATGGAGGTGCCGATCACCAGGTACTCGCGGTTCCATTCCCGGCGCGGGAAGTCCTTCAGTTCAAACAGGGCGCCGACCGACATTCCCGATGCATAGGTGCGCCCCCGGTAACACGACCGTTCGACGTTGTGCGCCTCCGCGCGCACCTGGGCGTAGCGCTCGCCGTCGGCGGTCTCGACGTGGCGGCCGGGATAATCGAACGCCTCCAGCCCGCCGACCTGGTGCAGGTCGTGCTGGCCGCATTCCCCGCTCACGGCCAGCGAGGCACGCGGGCGCAGCGGGTCGTAGTCGGTCAGGCTGTGGGTGGTGGTGTGGACCGCGCGCGCCGCTTCCCACTCGCCCACCGCGGGCAGGCTGCGCGTGCGCTGCTGGGCGGGCGGCATGTACGGCAGGGTTCCGAACGTGGGATCGCGCGCATGCGCACCCAACCCGTCGCCCAGGACCATGGTGTGCCGGTCCTTGTCGTGGCGGAAGAAGTAATAGATGCCTTCCTGCTCCAGCAGGCGGCTGATGAAGTTGAAGCTGTCCTCGCGGTACTGCACGCAGTACTCGCGCTTGGGATAGTTGCCGCCCAGGCTCAGCTTCACGTCGCTGTAGCCGGCCTCGTTCAACAGCGTGCGCACGATCTCCGGCACGGTCTGGTTGCTGAAGATGCGGCAGTCATTGCGCTGCGTCAGCAGCCAGGGCCGGGGCACCAGGGTTGCCGAATATTCGGCGTAGGCAACCTTGTCGATGGTGACAAAGCCGGTCTGTTCGATTTCCGCGACCATGCCGTGGAACCAGCGCTGGTACCCGTCCGGCATCTGCATGTGCACCGCCATCGGCGTGCCGAGCAGCCGCTGCAGGTCGACATGCGCATCCTTGCCAAGCATGCGCAGCCGGAACCGGAACAGCTCGCCCAGCCGCTCGGTTGCATCCATGGATGCAAACAGCAGCTGGTCGCCCCGAGCCGAGTGCAGCGTGAAGTTGCGTGCCATCAGTCCGTCCTGGCACCCCGTGCCGGTCTTGTCCCCATGCTCACACAGGGCTTCGGGGCGAGGGCGACGTTTCGTCTCACCCGCTTCGCACGGCGCGGCCAAGCGTCAATCACGCCGCGCCACCACTACCCACCCACGCACGGCTTCGCCCGCTTCCCTGCGCAGGTCGGCGGCATCGATCCGCGGGCACATGAAACCGGCGCGGGCCAGCACCCGCTCCAGGTGCGCACGCGAATGCCGGTAGCGGCCGCTGGCGCCAAGCTCCACCCGGTCGCCGTCGGCCGCCAGCGCTTCCACGGTGAATGCCAGCCGGCCGCGCGGGCGCAGCGCGCGCCACGACGCCGACACCACTGCTTGCAGGTCGCCGAAATACACCAGCGTGTCGGCGGAGACGATCACGTCCCAGGCCGCTTCATCCGCTTCGATGAACGCGGTGAGCTCCCCCACCACCAGCCGGTCGTAGCCGCCGCGCCTGCGCGCCGCAGTCACCATGCCCTGCGACAGGTCCACGCCCACCAGGGTCCGCGCCTGGTCGCGGAGCAGCGGTCCGCACAGGCCGGTGCCACAGCCGGCGTCCAGCACCTGCATGCCGGTTTCCGGCTCGGCCGCCAGCGCGTCGGCAAGCAGCTGCGGCGCGCGGTAATCGAGGTTGCCGACGAGTTGCTCGTCGAAGCTGGCGGCAAACCCGTCGAACAGGTCGCGTACGTAGTTGTCCGCGGCGCGCGGCGGCGCCTGGGCGCCGCCGCAGGCGGCCAGCATGTGCCGCGGGATCGGGTTGTCCGGTTCCCGCCGCAGCCACTCGCGATGGACATCGGCGGCTTCCTCCTGGCGCCCGAGGAAATACAGCGTCACCCCCAGCGCCTCCAGCGCGCGGACGTTGCGCGGGTCCAGGCGGCTGGCGTCGGCAAAGCACCCTGCGGCCTGCTCCACGTGCTCCCGGTGCTCGGCGTGGGTGCGCAGGAACAGGCCCATCATGTGACGGCCGTGGGCAAAATCCGGCGCCTGCGTGGCCAGCCGCCCGTGGCACTCGAACGCCTCGTCCAGACGCGCCTGCGCCTCCAGCACCACCGCGAGGTTGCAGAGCGCGTTGTGGTGGCCGGGATCGCACTGGAGCGCGCGGCGATAGCACGCTTCGGCATCTTCGAGCCGACCGCACTCCTTGTGCACGTTGCCCAGGTTGTTGTGCGCATCGGGATACTGCGGCACCTGCGCCAGCGCCTTTTCGATCAGGGCCACCGCCTCCTCGCTGCGGCCGCGACCGTGCTGGAGCACGCCGTAGTAATGCAGCGCGTCGGGCGAGGCATGCAGTGCCAGGATTCGCCGGTACAGGCCCTCCGCGGCATCCAGCCTCCCCTCCTGGTGCGCCCGCATCGCCTGCTGCAGCCAGCGCGCCGGGCGGCTGGCCGGCCGCGGTACCGCCGCACTGCCCCCGCGCATGCCGGCTGCTGTTGTGCGGGCCGCCCTCATTCCTTGGCCGCCTCTTCCGCGCGGCGGCGCTTGAGGTCATCCGCCGAATTCCCGGCCTTCATGAAGGCGATTTCGTCCGCGGTCATGTCGTCCGGCGGCGGCGGCGGGGGCGGAGGCGGCGGCGGCGCGGAGCCGCCATAGAGCACCTTGGGAAAGCCCGCGACGATCACTCCGCCATGCGCGGTCAGGTCGGTGATGCGCGCGGCGGGCAGCCCCATGATGAGGATGTTGGGCACGCCGGACACGATCGTATCCGGCGGCCCGACACAGGTGACCATGTCGCTGATGCGCGCGGCGGGCAGGTTGCCCACCAGCACCGTCGGCGCGCCCGGCGCCACGATCGGGCCACCCACGTGCGGCACCGGTCCGGTCCACATGGGGCAGGTATGCATGTCGGTCAGGCGCGCGGCGGGCAGCATGCGGCCATCGTTGCGCGCAACGGCGGAACACGCCCGACGGTTTGTCTCACGCCCGGTGATCGCTGCGAGGGCAACCAGGCCAGCTGCTGCGTCTTGCGGCGACTTCGCTCAGGAACCGCCGTCTTCCGCGTCCCGGCGCTTGTCCGATTCTGGCCGGCCCTGCAACGCCAGCCGCGCTGACTCCCGGATATCCAGCATCGACGCGTTCAATCCCGCTGGGTCGAGCGCAACCACCGGTTCCAGGTAGCGCGCCCTGACCTCCTTCATCGCTGCTTCGTCGCCCAGGCCGTGCAGCACCACGTACAGCCGTGACGCGCTCTCGATGGTATGCGCATCCAGCGGCCCGGCGTTGTCGACCCGCAGCCGCAAGGCAGTGGCATGGGCATCGCGGGCCTGGGGGTGGCGGCCGGCGCCTACTTCGATGCGGCCGATCACGTCCCAGGTGGCCGAGATCATGCGGTAATCGTCCGGAAAAGCACGTCCGTAACTCTCCAACGCGGCGTACGCAATTGCCCTCGCCTCGTCATAGGGCCCAACGTATGACATCAGGCTGGCCAATCCACCCTGCGCAAAGATGGTCTCCGGATGCGTTTCGCCCAGCGTACGCGCCCTCGACGCCAGCACTTGCCGCTGCAGGTCGATGGCACGCTGCAGCTTGTGTGGCTCGTCCTGCTTGGCCAGCAGCCGCACCAGTTCCGAACGCGAGGCAAGCGTATCCGGATGGTCATGACCAAGCACGCGCTCCTGCCGGTCCAGCAGCTCCCGCATGAAACCCTCCGCATGCCCGAACTCCGGTTCGGCCTGGGCAAGACGGACCCGGTTGGCGCCCTCCAGCGCCCGGGCCCGCAGGGTTTCCGGATGCTCCCTGCCAAGGCCACGCTCCCGCTGGCGGGCCACCTCCATGGCAAGCGCCTGGGAACGTTCGTACTCGTTGAAGGTATTGAGCAGGTCGGCCAGCACCAGCGTGGCCGCCTGCGCACGCGGCGAGTCTTCGCCAAACGCGCTTCGATACTCCGGCAGCAGCGCTTCCATCCGCTCGCGCGCTTCCTGCCGGCGGGTCAGCCGCGTCAAGGTGTTGACCAGGTCCAGGCGCAGCTCGAGCAGGCGCGGATCATCCCGCCCAAGCCGCTGCGACCAGGCTGTTTCCAGCGCTTCCTGCCGTGCCAGGGCCTCGACCAGCCGGCCCTGTGCAGTCATGGTCCGCGCATACACGCTTTCCACCTGCAACCGGGCCGGGTCGGTGTGCACAATCTGCTGGAGATGCTCCATCGCGCCGTCCAGCACCTCCTGCGCCTGTGCATACTCGCCCTGCTGGCCGAGCGCTTCGGCCAGGTCGGCCTTGACCGCTAGCAGGCGCGGGATGGCGCCAGCCCGCGCCGGATCGATGTTCGCCAGGACAGCGCGCAGCTCCTTCGC